>NZ_BAABIW010000039.1:0-18683 GCF_039542985.1 Terrabacter aeriphilus | reverse complement strand
GTGGCTGGTCGCCGTCAGGCTCAGGGCAACGTGTTTCTGGTTGACCGTCCACGTGTTTTTAGTTGACCACACTCGACAACGCCGCAGGTCAGGCCACGGTTTTGGGCGCTGCCTGTAGTACCCCTCTAGTAAAACAAACCCCTAGTAGTCGGGCTAGTCGGGTGTGGACAGACACCTCTGCGATCGATCCTGTGGACGCTTCGTCGTACCGTTGAAGCATCCCGATACCTACAGCGGTCGGAGCCAAGTCATGGCACCTCAGGAGCCCGAAGAGGGCAGAAGCCCGAAGGTCGAGTATCGGCCGCCCCAGTGCGATGTTTGCGATCGAGACGCCAAGTACTTCGACATCAGATGGAAGGATTCGAAGCAGGAGAAAAACGAGTTCCGGCTGCAGCAGTGTCGGGAACACCATGAGCTCGTTCGGGACTACAAGCCCCCTGGACGCCCGGGTCCTTCGGTTGATGATTCGAAGCGGATCGAGTGGCTCAAGCAGACTGATGACCCCGAGATGAAGGCCCTAGGCGAGCGATTGATGTTCCCGGAACGGGACGGGCTAGTGACTTATAAGCGCCTCACCTACCAAGACATCCACCGTGACGACCTCGGCCACGAACCTCCCGGCCGTCACCTGTAGCCAGTGGTCATGGTCACACCTAGTTTTCGGGCGCCGCTCCGTGCCGGGTGCCCGGCTGGTGGTACCGAGCCACGACTTCGCCAGTCTCGATTTCCTGGGCGACGAAATCACCACCGGCCGCGGCCGCAGCTAGCCAACCGTTGATCCTGATGGTGTCGGGGTCGAAGGGGTCCCGACGCTTCTCCCACCAGTCCATCCGGCCCCGCACTCGACGAACATCGAGGTACCGGGGTATCTCACCCGGCACGTCCTTGCACCATCCGTTGAAGTCGGTCATGCGTTCGAGCCAAAGCTCTTTGTAACCCGTCCAGTCGGTGATGAGCAAAGCGGCCAAGGCTCGAGCTGCAGTGTCGTCGAGACCGTGCCGACGGGCGGTGTGGTAAATGAGTGCGTCTGTCATTCTTGATGAATTATCAACCACACTGTCAGTACAAATCAATGGGTGGTCAGGCCAGGTCGACAGCTCCGCCCCTTGCGGTCACAGGCGGCGAGAGCTTGCCGACCATTACAACGGTGTGGGTGATCGAGTCAGCGAACGTCTGGCGTCGAGCGTTCCAAAGCGGCCGGAGGAACCCGATGAACAAGATCAAGTCGAAGAAGTGCCACAGCACCCGGATCAAGCACCGTAGGTAGAGCGGGCGTGCCATCTCGTTCGGGCGGCCCTCGTAGTAGAGCGGCCGGCCAAGCGAGACGCCCATGATGACCTTGCCGAGGCTTTGATAGGTCCGGGCCTGCAAGAACACCGAGTTGATCAGCACCAAGACCGCAGTGATGACCAGGGCGAGGTTCTGGTTGTGGACGAGCGTTGGCAGGTAGATCGTCACGAGGAAGTCGATCGCAGTAGCCAGTGTGCGTCGTGGCCACGAGGCCAGCTTGACCTCTCCGAGATAGCCCGGACGATCGTAGAAGCCGACGCCATCATCGCCGCCGGCGTCTCCAGTTGTGTAGGGGGGCGGCGGTGGAGGGATGCTCATGCGTCCTCCTCGAGCTCGTCGTCTAGCGCTGTTTGCGGCCGTTGAGCTTTGGCCCAAGCCAAGGTGTCGAGCAGGTACTTCACCTGGTCTGGTTGGCGGTAGGGCCACAGTGCGGCGCCGTTGTCTCGATCGAGCACTGGGGTCGGCAACAACCGCCGGGGGTCATCGGTCGCCGTGTTTTGGTGCAAGTAGCGCAGCGACCCAAGCAGAAGTTCAGGCCATGGCATCGCCCGGTAATACGGGCTGGTGTGTGCCCAGAGCACTCCGTCGCCGCCAAGGTGAGCGCCGACCATCAACACAGCGACCGAGTCTTGCGGGTGGCCTCGCTGGATGGTGCCGGCGTCGACGATTGGTAGCCACTGCTGGTTGGTCTGCTGGGTGGTGCCAGCACTGCGCTGGCCTGAGCCGGTAAGCGGCCCACCGCTGATGCCGCTTGACTCTTGGTAGCCGTGACTGGTGACCGACACCCAGTGGTAGCCGATCGTCTCTTGGAGGTCCCTGAGGGTCTGAGGATCGTTGATGCCCGGGAACAGCACCGTGGTCTGCATGTTGGTGCGCAGCACGCCGGGGGTGTTGTCGCTCCACTTGTCCCTCACTTGTGAGAGGTCATGGAAGACAGCGCCGATCAGCACCCCGTCTCCGGCGGCCGTTGACAACACCACCGGGAAGTCCTTCCACGGCGACATGCTCGCCACCTCATCGAGCGCCCAGGTCATGGGCGGCCGACGGAAGTAGTTGTCGAGCTCATCTTGCTCACGCAGTTCCGACGATGCGTCATAGAGCGTCTGCAGCAGTCCCACGATCACCGGTGCAACGGCCTTTTGAGTACGCCGGCTAGCGGTGATGAAGATCGTGTCGTAGTAGCCGACTGGCAGCCGGCTCTGGATGCTCTCGAGGCGAGCACCCGACAGTTGTGCGTCGAGCTCGGTGAACATGGCTGGGTTGATGCTCCGTGGGTCACCAGCGACGAAATCGGCAGGGTCGAAGTTGGGGTTCTCGGTGAGGGCCAGCACCTCGGGGCGGTTGTAGACCCGGAAGGCCCTCGCCGCCGTGGCGAAGATGTCGTTGGCCGAGCCATGGGATGTAGCCATGGCCAAGATGCCTTCGAGCTCCCGCTTGGCGTTGATGACGCCAGGGCGGCCCTCGTGCTTGGCCAAGATGTCGACGACAGGTCCGTAGGTGTCGGAGTCCTGGGCCAACACGATGCTCACCACCCACTCCATGGGCTTGGCTTCGAGGCCCGCCGCCAGGAGCGTGGGACCAACGAGGCGGGTGACCTGCTCGGCGAAGTAGCCGCTATTGGCACTGCCGCCCCGCTCGGTTGCGTTGACCTCGGCGGCGTAACACATGGCCTCGGCCACGTTGTTGGCCTTGGTGAAGTCGGTCGTGATCGGTGAGTAGCGCAGCTGCATGGTGCCCGGCTCAGCAACGCCGGTGTCGAGGTTCATGTGCCAGATCCGGCCCTTGCGAGACCGAGATGCTGCAGCTGCTCGGAGCACGTCTTTGCGAGTCGAGGTGCTGACGACAGGGCCCATGGCGCAGAGCACCATCGGGATTAAAACGCCGGCGGTCTTGCCCTGGCGGGTCGGCCCGAGAATCAGCACATGGCTGTCAGGCGGGGTGAAGAGGAACTCCGGGCCATAGACCCCGTAGAAGAGACGGCGGCCATCAGAGCCGGTTAGATCCCGGTGCAGTTGAGCCCATGGGTCGGGGTTGCCAACGTACGAGAGTGGTCCAATCGGCCCGTCAGGTGCGGGTCTCTGGCCACCACGAGGGCCGCTCGATGACGTGCCTCCAGCACCGAAGCCCTCCGCCAGCCAGTCTTTGGCCTTATCGAAGACGCCCACAGCGGTCCCCTGTCACCGTCGTTCCCCCGACGACGACGATCGTGGCACCCGCTCACCCACAGTGGTGCCGAAACGCCCACACGTTCTTGCTCGACGAGCGTCCAGAGCCAGTATCAAGAGCCTTCACACCTGATGGGACTCATGCATGTTTACATTTGATGGGTTCCGCTTCCCCACCCTTGGTGGTTAGGATCAGGCCATGGGCGCCACCTCCGTGGCCACCGGGAGTGGCGTTAGCTACTACCAGAGCCACGCTCTGGAAGGCATCGAGGCGGCTAAGTCGCGGGGTTACTACTCCAAGGCTGTCGCCGCCGGCGAGCCCCCGGCCGAGGTTCTGGGCCTCGGTCTTGAGGCCCTTGGCCTTAGCGTTGACGCTGAGCTCGACGACGAAACGGCCAAGGCCGTGTGGGAGGAACTGCGCCACCCAACGACGGGCGAAGCCCTCGGTCAGCGCCTGGCCAACTACGCCGGCCCCGCCGAGCGCTTGGGCCGTGCGGCTGCTCGTGCGGGCGTGGTGTTGCCCGACTCGGTGCGAGTCGCCATGGAGCGAGGTAAGGCCACGCCTGAGACGGTGCTGGCCGAGTTGCAACAGGTCGTGACGCCCGAAGAGTTGAAGGCGATCCAGACGTCGGCCGACCGTCAGCGCCGTGAGTCGGTGACTTTCTACGACACGCTCTATACGCAAGACAAAACCGTCTCAATCGCTCACGCCGTCGCCGACGCTTCGGGCGATGGACGAGCGGGTGAGGTGTTCGAAGACGCACTGCGCAAGGCCTCAGAAGCCATCGTGGGATTTGCCGACAAGACGCTCTACGTGCGAGCGGGCGACCATGGCAAGTCTGTCGAGGGTCGCTCGAGCGGGCGCTACATCAGAACGGCGGGCGTGGCTGCGGCGAGCTATCGCCACCACACCTCTCGTGACGGCGACATGCACGACCACGCTCACGTGCTGATCCTCAACCGCTCGCAAAGCGCCGAGGACACGAAGTTTCGAGCGCTCGACGGCACGATGCTCTACAACTCGATGTCAGCAACGACGGCGCTGGCGAGCAGGGCGAGTGAGATCCACATCAGCTCGCAGTTGGGTTGGCGCTGGACGAAGAAGGCCGACGGCAGTCGCTACCTGGCCGCCGTCGACGAGGCGCTGGTCAAGAAGTTCTCGAAGCGTGCAACGGCCATCGAAGAGCGCCTAGATGAGTGGGCCGACCACTTCGAGCGGGCGAATGGTCGAGTGCCGACGCCAAAGGAGCGGGACCGCCAGCACGCCAACATCCAAAAGCGGACCCGAGCATCGAAGCCCGACGTTATGGCCTCTCGTGTTGAGACGGTCGAGCGTTGGGATGACGAGACGGGCAAGGCGTTCAGTGACACCTACGAAGCGCTGCAAGCAGACGCTCGAGCATGGGCGAAAGAGCGCCAGGCACCGGGCTACGACGGCGATTTCATCGACCACGACGCCGTGGTGACCGAAGCGCTCGACAAGCTGACGGCGACTCGTACCAAGTTCACTCGCTGGCACTTGCTCGGCGAGATTGATCGAGCAATGCCGGCGAACCTGCCCGAGCACATGACGTATGAGGCCTACCAAGAGCTGGCGATGAACCTCGTCGACGAGGGCGTGCGTCGTCTTGGTGTTGAGCGATTGACGCCGATAGGCGTGCTCGATCGCAACGTGCCAGCTGAGTTGCTGCGTGACGATGGCCGATCTGTTTTCAGCCCGCCCGACGACGACGTGTATGCCTCCGTCGAGACGTTGGCCAATGAGGCTTACCTACTGGGTCGCACCGAGCGAGTCGATGCGCCGGCGATTGCACCCGGCGACGCCGCGGAACGTGCAGCGGCCGCAGGCCTCAGCGGCGACCAGGCCGAGGCCATGGCGTCGGTGTTGTCGTCGGGGCGCTCGATTGAGGTGCTGGTTGGCCCGGCCGGAACGGGCAAGTCCTACACGCTTGCCGCCACGGCAGAAGCGTGGCAAGCCGAGCATCGAGGCGCTGTCATTGGCCTGGCGAAGAGCAACGCCGCAGCGTCGGTGTTGCGCAACGAGGGCCTGTCGGCAGCGTGGAACTGTGACCGCTGGCTCGCAGCCCAAGAGCGGATTGCGGTGGGCCGTGGCCGTGGCCAAGACGCTGCCATGGCGCTCGAGCCAGGATCGCTCGTGATCGTCGACGAGGCCTCCATGGCCGAGACCGAGACGTTGGTGCGGGTGGCGAAGGTCGCTGAGCGCTACGGCGCCAAGGTCGTGCTCACTGGCGATCACCGCCAGCTGACGAGCGTCGGCGCTGGTGGCTTTTTCGAACTCGCTGCGAACGACCAGGCGTTGCGTGACGCCGGTGTTGTCAGCGAGCTCGGCGACGTGCGGCGCTTTGCAAACGACTGGGAAGGCGCTGCGTCGCTGCGACTGCGTGAAGGCGACACGTCGGTTCTCGTCGACTACGACCGCAACGGTCGCATCGTCGAAGAGGCGAGCGGCGAAGCGCTCGAGCGGGCCTGTGATCTGTGGGTGACCGATCACTTAGAGGGCAGAGACGCCCTCATCGTCGTGGCCACGAGCGAAGAGGCGTCGGCTGCGAGCATGAAGATCCGCCGTGAACTCGTCGAGGTTGGCGAGGTGAAGGGTGGGGCGTCGGTGACGCTCGCCAACGGTGGCTTGGCGTCCGTGGGTGACGTGATCCAAGCACGAGCCAACAACTACCGCCTGACCGACATCATGGGCGCTGCGGTGTCGAACCGCGACCGGCTGAAGGTGGTCGAGGTGCAGCCGACTGGTGGCCTTCTCACTCGACGAGTCGACAACGGACGCCTCGTGCGACTCAACCCGGACTACGTGGGCGAGTACGTAGAACTTGCCTACGCCGTCACTGCGCACGGCGCTCAGGGCCGCACCGTCGATCGGTCGTATGCCGTCGTTACGCCAGCGACTGACGCCGCAGCGCTCTATGTCGGCATGACCCGTGGCCGACAGACCAACGTTGCCATCGTCGACGTCAGCCCCGAAGAGGCCCACGGTACGGCTCCAATGGAGCCGAAAGACGCCGAAGCGGTGCTGGCCGAGGTGATGGCGCACGACTCGTCCATGCGCAGCGCCACGGCGGAAAAGCGAGCACAGCTCGACGCATCGCAGTCGCTTGCTCGTCTCGGTGCAGCGTGGTCGGCGTCGGTTGCCCGTCAGGTCGAACACGACGAGCGCCAAGCCATTGCCGAGGCACTTGGCCCCGAGCTGATGGCCCGCATCGACGCCGACTCAGCAGCGCCGGCGTTCTGGGGCCAGATCGCAGCGACGAAGCGCCAGGGCATCGACCCGATCGACGCACTGCGCTCGACCATTGCGGGCCGGGAGGTCATGACGGCCCGGGATCCCGCTGCTCTGCTCGCTTGGCGGCTCTCAGGAGGCCACTCGATGGCCTGGGAGCCTCGCAGGCGGGATTCGGCTACAGCGACGCCTGAAACCGCTCTTGAGCCCGCACAGAGCTATCTGGAGCGTTCTCCGGTGCCCGAATCGCTGGGCAGGGAGACGCTTCAGACCCACACGCTCGACGCCTACGCTCGCCAACTCGCCGTGGCCATGGACGCTCGTGTCGAAGAACTTGGACGCCGCACGGCGACCGAGGCGCCCGAGTGGGCCACTCGTCACCTCGGCCGGGTGCCCGCCAAGGGCACCAGCGCACGTGAAGAGTGGGAGTCGAAGGCCGCCAAGGTGGCGGCGTATCGAGAGCAGTACGTCACGACGACCCATGTGAACGTCGACGACCCGGTTGGACCTCGGCCGTCTGCGCTCCGCTCCCCCGAACGATTCGTCGACTGGCAGATGGCGAACCGAGCGCTTGGCCTCGAAGTCGACGTGCGAGACGTGTCGAAGTGGCGTGATCGTGAGCTCGAGCGTGCCGTCGAGCGTTGGACAGAGGCAGCAGCGAAGGCGCCGGCGTATGTGCGGCACGAACTCGCTGACGCTCGCCGTGAGGCGCAAGCGCTTCGATCGAAGCTTGCTCGCCTCGAAGCAGTGAGCGCTGGCGGGCCGAAACGCAGCCTCGAACGCCTTGAACAGCACCGAGCAAAGACCGAAGAAGCCGAGCGCTACGTCGAGACGTTGGCTGAGATGCACAGAGCTCGACTCGACTGGTATCAGGACACTTCGGTCGTGCGCACAACGGCCCGAGAGGCAGCCGCAGAACTCGAACGGCGCAACCCTGACGGGAAGAAGTCGCCGGCGCAGGAGCCCGAAGAATTTTCTCCGGCTCAATTGCGTTCCTACGAAGACAAGCAACGACGTGTCAGTGTTGAGCAGCCGATGATCGAGAGAGGCCTAGGTATCTCGCTATGACGATCCGACCAGTCGCTGAGCTCGACGCCACGCTTGCTGACGTCAACGACGAACTCTCGTATGCCCCACAGTCGGCGGACTTCTACCGGGGCTGCGCCGCAGCGCTTGAGTGGATCACGGGCCAGCGTCGAGTTGGCCCCGTCGACGTCGACGGCAGCGCCACAGCTGATGAGTCGGGTGTCCACGGCCAGTTGGCCGCCGCCGTTGCCATGCTGCACGGCGAGCGACCGACTCCCGCTCCCCTGGTGCGGGCCTACGTCAGCGGCGTCGAAGCCACGTTGGCATGGGTGCTTGGCCAGACCGACGAGCCGCCGCTGTAGGACGGGCTAGGCCGTTTCGTCTAGTTGCCTACCGCCGAGGCCGGCCACCTACGTTGCCCACCTCGACTGCAGCCCCAAGGGCCGCCACGATCTCATCGTCGGACATGGCTTCTTCGAGTTTGGTGATCGCCAAACGGACCACTGCGCTTCGGCTGATATCCACCTTTGGCGATGCGGACTTGCCAGCGAACGAGATGCGTTCGAGGTACCGATCCTCTGCGGGGTTCAGGTGGACGGTTGAGCGGATCAGCGGAGCGGCTGTCGCTGGTGTCTGTGACGGCTTCGTAGGTGCGGCCGCCGTTACTCGCAGCCCCTTGGTTGCGATGGGCTCAGCTGTCGACGAGGGCACCTCTGAGGGAGCTTCTGGCGTAGGTAGGTCTGGCTTTCGTAGGTGACTGCTGCCCACCTGGCTCACCGGAACACCCTTGCGCCCGCCGGGCACTGTCGCCTGAGGTGGCTTCGGGCGCCTTCTGGCCTCGGCCTGCTGGCCGAGTTCTCCCAGGTCGACGGTGGTCACTTCGTAGCCTCCTTGATGTAGTCGCTCACTCGACCGATGCTCGCAACGACCTTCGCCAGCGCCTTGGGTGGCGGGTCTTCCGAGCACATCGCCGTGCGTCGCCGACGAGTGGCGACGGCTTGCGCCGCAGGAACCGGCGGAGCCACAAGAGCGCCGCTGTCGCTGATGGCCTGTTTGAGCAGTTCGAGCATCGCCGCTGAGGGAACGGGCGGGATCTTGTTGGGCACGAGGATCAGCGGGTAACCAGTCAGTTCCTTCACGGTCAGTTCGGTGCCGTGCAGGTCCTTGACCCCGAGCGGTACAGGAACCACCACGGCGGTGGCCACCTCAAGCGCTCCGTTCGTGGCTGGCGTCGAACCTGGGTGCGTGTCTACGACCACCCAATCGCTGCCCCACTCCCCCGCCCATTGCCGCAACGCTGTCGCCATCGTCTCGTGGTCTGGCTGCTCGAACTCAAAGTCCGGGTGCGACGGAACCAAGTCAGGGCGCTTGGTCCTTCGACCGGCCCGAGGCTGAGGGGTCGTGCCCTTCTCCAAGGCGTCCAGTAGCGGTCGGCGCAGGTGATCCTCAGGCCGGAAACCCCAGCTGCGGGTCGCCCCACCGCCTTCCCAGTCGAGATCTACCAGCGGCGCATCGAGCAACCAGGCCAACTCCATGGCCAAAGTCGTCTTGCCGACGCCGCCTTTGCGGGAGTGGACCACTGCGATTTTTGTGCTCATGCCTAGGTTCTAGCGCCTGAACGTTCCGACGTTGTGGAGGCTGGCCGCCACAACGCCACAACGCTGTGGCGTTTCGATGTTGTGGCGTTGTGGAGTTCTGGAGTTGTGACGCCAGAACGGCAGAAGGTCGGAACGCTGCCCTCTGGCTGCTACAGCGCTGTCCCTCATGCTTGGGGGAGGCGCTACGAAGGGAGCCTTGGAATGGCTGTCGGCTTCGACCCGAACGACGATCGGCCGCACCTGACCATCGACCAGGTAGCCGACCGCTGGGCCGTCGACAAGCGGGTTGTCTACAAACTCATCAACGATGGTCACCTCGTGGCCGTCAAGATCGGGCGGGACTGGCGGATTGCGCCGTCCGCCGTCAACGAGTACGAGGTCGCAAACACATCGGTTCCGGGCCGCCGGCGACGTCAACCCGCCGATGGCGAGGTGCTGAGTGTCGCTTCGGTCGATGACCCCGAGCCCATGGCCGGCGATGACCCCTAGTCGAGAGTGGGGAGACGCCGAGCGGTCCGCCCCAAGGGTGCCTGCGGCATCGCCGCCTTTGACCCGACCCAGCCCGGTCGGCGCTCAGTCAGCAGGGGTGGGGTTCTCGCTCGGCGACAACCCGCCATGGGCTGCTACAGCTCGTGAAAGATGCGGATCAGATAGAAGAACGTCTGTGCCAAGCGGGCGATGATGGTGGCGTGGCCTGCGACGTCTTGTACGGCGTGCATCTTCCGGCGGCGGTGTGGCATGTCTACACTCCTAAGCGAGTCTGATGTCTGTTCGGTTGAGCAACTGGCCAGAAGCGACTTACGTGGCCCCTCCTGTTCCAGCAGGTGGGGCCATTCGCTTCGTACAAGGATCTCGGGGCGGCCCGACAGCCCCCGCTACTTCCCGCAACACTTAAAGTTCGTGTTGTGTCGAGAGGGCTGGGTGAACTGGAGTCGTCGATCCTCGACCAGTTGGCTCGACGTTCTCTTCGGAGAGGTACACAGCGCTCCATGGTCACGTCAGTGATGATGCGGGGTGATGTCTATGGCTTCGATGTTCCTTCGACGTCCGCCATCCGTAGGGCTATGCGTTCGTTGGAACGGAAGCGCTGGGTAGTGCCTCGCTGGGTACCCTCATCGGTCCGATACCTGCGGGTGCCAGCCACGGACGAGGAACGCCTGCGCGCATCGGAGCTGGAGTGGGTCAATTTCCCTGCCGTAGGGGATTCAGAGCAGGTCGACCCGATCACTGGAAGACGGCTGTCCTTTCGGACAGAACGCAAGGTCCTGGGCGTGACGTTCGAGCATGGGGCGCCGCATCCGCAGATCGAGGAACGTCTTACTCCCTACTTCAGGAAGCATTTCGAGCAGGCGCTCGAGGACCGACGAGCAGCCTTGGGCGAGCGGTTCCGTCCGCCAGCAGTGGCGTTCAAGCAATCTTTACTGTGGAGAAACCGACAACGTGACGCTCTCCTGTGGGCAGACGCCATGGGATCTACCCTCGCCCTGGAGTGGGCTTACTTCCGGTGGGAAGCCGGCAGAGGCGGTTTGTAGGTTGTTTCCCAATCCTCTGATCAAGGCCAACTGGGACCGGTCGGCGACCGTCAGCAGTCCCGATCGCTGATTGGGCCGCCTGTAGCGTCGCCGGTGCGTTGCAGATGCGCCACCACGGCATAGGTCGGGTGGCGGTCGTGGCTGAGTCGACTGCGGTCGTAACGCCTGGTCGTGGCCGGGTCTTGGTGACCAGCGGCGTCCTGCACGTCTTGGAGAGGCACGCCGGCCGCCAACGCTTCGGTGACGAAGGTGTGGCGCAACGAGTGCGGCGTGAGCTGGTCGGCGGCCGGGATCTTTGCCACCTTGGCTAGCCGCTGGATCTGGTCGAGAGCCGTCCGGTAGGGGAGTCGGTTGGTGAAGGTCCGATCGAGGAACAACGGGCCATCGGCGGGGTGCTCGTCGAGGCCGAGGTATGCGTCGATAGCTCTCACAGCCGGAGCAGCCAGGGGCTGAATCGAACGCTTCCCGCCCTTGCGGGTGATGCGCAGCACTCGGTGGCCGGCTTGGTAGGTGTAGTCGGTGACGTTGGTGGCCAGGGCTTCGTCGATGCGCAGGCCGTTGTGGGCGAGCAACGTCACGAGAGCCGCCCAGCGGGGGGAATGCGCCTCGGCAGCGACGATGAGCGCAGTGAGCTCAGCAGGCGACAGGCCGATCGAGGCCGTTTCTGTGCTCGCTTTGGGCCGACGAGCGCCTTCAAACGGGTTGTAGGTCAGGACTTCCACCTCGTCGCCGTAGCGGTAGAACTTCGACACCGCAGACATGCGCCGGCGGATCGTTGCCGGGCTGAGGGTCTTAGGGTTATCGCTCGACGAGAGCGCACGCACCCAAGCGTCGACGTGATGGCGGCGGGCGTCGAAGGGATGCACGCCGGCATCGGCGCACCACTGCGCCCAGGCAAGCAGGTCCGAGCGGTAGGCCCGAGCTGAGTTCGGCGGGTAGCCAGCCAGGAAAGCGGCCGCCATTCGCTCGAACGGGTCACGACTGTCGTCGAGGGGGAGTCGGGCCACGGCGCCGGCGACGTCGATCGCCGCGGCACTGGCCCCGCCCGACCACGGCGCTACGGCGGAGCTCGGAGAGGCGGGCGAAGGGTCAGAGACGACGAGGCCTGTCATGGCGACCAGTCTGGTCTGAGGGTGTGACAACACCCGCAGATAACCCGTTTTATCTGCGGGTGTTGCAGGCGGCTTCGGGCGGCCTCTCGACCGACAACATGACTGTGCCCCGTGCGCCAAGGTGGCGGGCACGGGGCACAGTGGTCGAGAGCCCTCCTAGTGGAGCGTGCAGGCCCTGGCGATGGCGTCAGCAGCGCCGAAGGACAGTCCGAACCAGGCCCGGAGCGCCCACATCACGAACACGACGCTGCCATCGGTGAACAGCCATGCAGCCGCAGCCAGCACCCACACCGCTCCGTAGGCTCCGGCCGTGGCGTAGCACCGCCACGACGGGTCGATGAAGACCGCTCCCTTGGCGTTGGTGGTGTCAGCCTTGACGACCAGCTCCTTGGCGGCCTTGTCGTAGCCGTAGGAGGCCGGGATTGCCGCCCCCGAACTGTCGACGGCGTAGGCGGCATCGATGTGGCCCACCACCTTGCCGGTCGAGTTCTTCTCGTCGAGGCCGCCGTCGGCCGCCGGCACCAAGCTGGCGCCGGACGGCATGATCGTGGAGTACCTGAACTCGACGTTGGCGTGCTTCTTGGTGACGACCCCGAAGCCGCCAACCTGAGCGACCACCGTGGTGCCGTTGGTGGAGGTGCTGATGGTCACGTGGCCGTCGGTCAGCGCCGGCGTCGGGTTGCCCACCTTCACGGCGAGGGTAGGCGTGATCGGGACGACGCCGGACGACGTCGTGGGCCGAAGCCGCCCGACCTCGATCTTGGCGAAGTTGGCCTTGTTGGCGAGCTGAGCCGCCGACTGCGCCTGCTGGTTGAGCGAAGAGGCGGGGGAGGCGGCGGAAGCCGCCTGCCCGCTGGTGAGACTGGCGGCCAACGCGGCCACGGTCACTGCGGTCACGAAGCCGCTGCGCAAGGTCTTCATCCTGGTTGGTCCTCTCGGGGGGTGGCTCATCCTCCGGCGGGTTCAGTAGCCAACTGAACTGTATCTTGAGGATGTATACATCCTCAAGAGGTGCGAGGCGTGAATATTTAGGGGTTGTGTACGAGTCGTGCGGCAGTACACTGCGTGGATGAGAGAGGACCAGCCGATGACTGTCCAAGTGGCGTCGCCCGTCACGTTCCGGCCCAAGAACGCCGAGTCTCGAGCCCTGCTCGAGGCCGTGGCTCAGCACCGGGGCCTAAGCGTGTCGAAGCTCGTCGCTGAGGCTGCTGACAAGTTCGCCCGTCAGTACATCGAGAAGGTCGGGCCTGAGAAGTTCGCTTCGGACCTTCATGAGGCTGCTGAGCGTCGTGAGCGCTCGCTTCAGCGCCAGGTGGCCCAGTTCCTCAAGCAGACGGACGACGTTGCAAGTTCCGACGAGCAGGAGGAGAGTTCCTCCACCCGAAACACTCACGACGACGCAGTCGCCGGCTCCGGCCGCTGAGCGAGGGGTTCTGAAGTGAACGCAGACCAAGCCATGGCTGAGGCGATCAGCACGACGGTCGATTCCATGGTGGTCTGCGCTCAGGTCAACCAAGCAATGCTGGTTCAGGCCGACGCCGTCGAGGCGGCGCTGCTTGCCGGCGGCGCCCCTGACGCTCCTGAGACGCTCGCAGCATTCGCAGCCTTTGGCGCCGCCTGGCAGCTGCTGGCGCTCCTCCAGAACGACTTCGCTGACGAGCTTCACGATGGTGACAGCGGCAGTGCCCCGCCACCAAACAACCTCGTCGGAATAGCGTTGGATCGTGAGGCTGACCCACTTGCATGCTCTCCAACGTACCGTTCGAAGTTAGCGGCTATTAGCAACTACTGGCGGCCGCTGAGTGATTTCACTGGTGAAATTGGCGCTTCACAAAAGGAAGACAATTTCTCCACCGGGGAACATGGTCCCAATCACTACTCCGCAACTGTGGACCTGGGTCAGCGTTTGGAGCAATACGCTGCGGCTTATTGACCCCATTTCCGCTCCGCTTTCGCCCCTCAGGAGCTGACTGATGGCTCGCACCAACTCAAGGCACAGTCCAATAACTATGTCGTTCGTGGTTGGAACTCCCGTGGGAGAGATGGCGTTTAGCAGTTGAATTTTGCGCATTGCGATAGCGGCAACTTCGTGCGGTGCACTCAACTGCTCTAGGGGCGTGGCGTCGACAACGGATAGGTCTATCCAGAGGCGGTCATCTATGTGAAAGGCTTCTTTTAGAGCCTGGAAGGCCTCAGGCAAAACGTCCGTCATAGAGGTCAGGGCCACAGGCTTATCCATGGCGGGAAACCTACCGGGGCGCAGTTCTCAGCTAGGCCTTAGCTCGCAGGAACGACTAACGGGTAGTCCTTAAAGTCCAGAAGCGTCCCGGTTTGACTACCTACTGGGAGGGCACCGCCAGCCACTGAGGCCCAACGCCGCCAGGCGTTGGGCCTCAGTCGCCCTCGGCAGCCGAGTGCAAGCGGTCAGACACGATGCCTGGTCGATCCAGATATTCCTTGACCCGGTCGATGTCCATGCTGTCGAAGTGCTCCTGCCAGGTAGTGAAGCTCTGTTCACTCCAGCCGCAGGAAGCGCACACCGACCCAACCCAGAAGCCGTCCTCAGATCTGTCCGGGTCCAGGTCGTGACGAACTCGGTAGGACTCACATCGGGGACATCGATCGGGGTCTCCGTGCTCTCGCCGCCGGATCAGTTTGGCGAATAGCCCGAGCAGCAGCCCAGTCGCCTCAAGCACAATGTCAGCGTCCATGGGCGTGGCATTCGCCTCATGCTGCAGCCATACGGTGAGGTCCCAAGTCTTGTCGACCAGTTCCTTGACGTAGCGTCGAAGACGGCCGCTCTCAGTCAGCCTCTCTACGAAGATGTTGCCCCAACCCTTGAAGTCGGCAGCCTTGGGCGGGCTCTCCAGAGGTCCCACCCAAGCGGCGGTAGCGTGGTCCTTCGCCAGGGCGATGAGAGCATCTCGGCACTTGATGCCGACTGCTTGGAAGTCCTCGGACTCTTCCGCTCCGTTCATGGCGTCGACTGCCTGTTTGAAGCGCCGCCAAGACCTAGTGATGTGTTGCTCTGTTTCTGGGTCTTCTAGCTCGCTGCGGCTGCGTTCGGCCATGAAGACGCCGAGGCCCAAGTGGAAGATGAACGCCTGCTCTACCTCAGGAAAATCGCTCTGCTGATAGAGGTTGGTGGGCTCTGTGATCACCCACCACCGGGTCTTCTTGCAGTGAACGTCATAGAGCTCATGATTGCGGCCCATGACTCGTCGAGATCCGACGTGCTGCACCAGCTCGACCGGATTGTCTTTCGGTGACTGACCCTCGACGTACTGGCGTATAGCCCGTTCATCGGGTTCTGAGAGCTCGGGCACTGGCACAGTCGATCACGAAGCGTGGATCCAAGGCGACTAGACGTTCCGGGGAAAGGCGAAACCCCGGCGATGTGGTCTAGGACCAGGGATCGTTCCGGGGTGTACAAGTCATAGGCTACGGCATCATGACCACTCCTGCCAGTGACCCCTACGACCTGGGCCAACTGCTGGAGCGACGCATCAGCGCCGAACGCTTCGGGCGCTACCGCCGTGCCGTGCCAGGGGGAGACAGCGATGCCGCTGCGCTCTACGTCTGGAACGCCGAGGTGGCCAGCGCCTTCGGGTTGGTCATCGGCCAGTTTGAGGTGATCTTGAGGAATGCTCTCAACGAGCAGATGGTCGCCCGCCAGGTCGCCAGCGGCCGCCCGGGGGAGTGGTACGACGATCGAGTAACGCTCAACGACCCCCACCGTCACGACGACGTGGCCAAGGCCCGTAGCCAGATCCTTAACGCTGGCAAGACCGAGACGCCAGGGTTAATGGTGGCCGAGCTCATGTTTGGCTTCTGGCGGTTCCTTCTCGGCCCCCGGCACCAGACGACTCTGTGGGCGCAGTCGCTAAGGCACGCCTTCCCCTACCTCAGTCCTCAGCGGCGAAGCGACGTCTATGACCCAGTGCAGCGGCTCAACAAGCTTCGCAACCGCATGGCACATCACGAGCCCGTCTACGCCGAGCCTCTGGCTGACGACCACGACCAGCTCCTGACTGTTGCCGGCTACATCGACCCTGAGGCCGAAGCGTGGCTTCGGGACCTGAGCCGGGTGCCGGCTCTGCTCGACACCCGACCCGCCCTGCTGCCGTAAGCCTCTTGCTCAGCCGGTCTGGTCCCGGCGCTGTTGACGAGAGGCCTCTAGGCGTAGGGCTCTCGCCGGCGTGCTGAACAACTGGTGCAGCAACGCATCCATGATGTCGAGCACGTCCTCGGCTTCGCCAACAGTGACAGGCTCGACGATGTCGCCATGGGCGGCGTCGTTGCCGAACTGGCGTACTAAGTGCGCCGACGCCACCAAGTCGCCCCAGATCAGGTTCTTCTCGTTGAGAGCGACGATCTTGGCCTCAATGCCTCGGACCGTGATGCCAAAGCTCTTGGCGGCTGCCTCGATGACCGAGCGAGCGACTGCGCACGCAGCGATGTACGAGCTGTGGGCGAAGCACACCCAAGCCTCTGACGCAGCCTTGGCGATGTGGTCAGGAACATCGGGGTACTCGGGCCGCTT
The DNA here is from genome assembly GCF_039542985.1 of Terrabacter aeriphilus. NCBI lineage: Bacteria > Bacillati > Actinomycetota > Actinomycetes > Micrococcales > Intrasporangiaceae > Terrabacter > Terrabacter aeriphilus. Next base: position 2,167 of record NZ_BAABIW010000039.1, on the reverse strand, counting down.
GATAGGCGGCGGCGACCAGATCACCGTGCGGTCGTACTCCTCAGGCTCGCCCGATCGGTAGTGGTCGCTGGGGTCGTAGTCGGTGTACCAAGACACGACGCTGTAGCGGCCGCACTTGGGGTTGTCGCACTTGTAGGCGGCATCAGTGACGTAGCTCTGGAAGGAGCGCTTCACGTCAGGATGCTTCATCAGCTGCGTCATATGGACGTCCCGGCCGCACCAGCCACACGTTGTCGTTGCCACGTGGGTCACTATGACGCACTTCAGAGACAACGCCCCGCCGTACGTGGCTGGCTGCTCTGTCTAGTGACGCCGTTGGCGTCGCTGTTCGTGTGCCTGCGGCACTGGCCCATCCACCCTCTTGGGGGAGAAGTCCGCGATCGTAGACGGTCATGCGCAAGATCGACCCCAATAGCGGTGCCGCCACGGTTCTGAGTGGACGTCTGCCCGACCCAGAGATTGGGTGGTTCGACGAAACCTCAGCGGAACTTGGCTACAAGAGTCGTAGCGAGTTCCTGCGGGAGGTCGTGCGGATTGCACGCAAGCATCAGGAGGATCTACAGGCGGCCTCGTAGCGCCGCCCAGAAAGCAGAAAGACCGGGCGGATACCCGGTCTTTCAATGACAACTTGAGCCGATGAGTACCGGCTCGCTGATGCCCCTAAGAACAGCAACAGCGTAGCCGGGCTAGCGAAGCTGTGCACGGATTTGTGTGCTCATCGACTCCAAATCACTTGGAGAGCAATGGAACACGATCAACGCCAGCCAGCACGGCCCACTCGGGCACACCGCCGAAGTGGTGGCGACAAGACCAGACGAGGCCGTTGGCTAGACCAGGTAGCGGGGTCCAAAGTCAGCCGGGGGTGCCGGGCGTGGGCGTTGCTCCTGTCTCGGCGATCGAGCGCCACGGCGAAGCCGGTATGGGGGTGGCAGGACAAGCAGGGCGAGGAGATCGGGTGCAGCGGCCGCACTGTGCGCCGCTACCGCCGTGAACTGGAGGTGGCGGGCCTGATCGAGACGCAACGGGGCGAGGTCGTCCGCCACTACGACGGCCGCTTCTCTCAGCAGATGACGAATCGCTACTGCTTCGTCGTGCCGCCACGGCCAACGAGGCAAAAGCCCACTTCGCACCGTGCGGACACCGGTGACCGCCTAAACCCTGTCTCTACGAGACAGGTAGAAACCTTGGGCAGTGATCCATCCAAACTTGATGAGGTGGAGCCGCCGCCAAGGTCATGGAGCTTCGATCGCAGCCTCATCGGAGCCGCTAGGAAGGCTCTGACAGAACCGAGTGGCCGCTAAGGGGCCTTGGGGAGCGCTCGAAGTCTCCTGGAAGCAACGTGAGTGCGGCTCGGCATCAAAATCAGACCCTCGGGCGTCACTGTCACGTTGGCGTCGGGGTACACAGCCATGACCCGGCCGAGGTGGCTCGTGAAGTCGTTGCGGAACTTGTGGCGGGCCTGCTTCGTCGTGGCCTGACTGCCGAACTGCAGCAGCAAACCCGACCACGGGATCTGCGAGCGGCGATGCACTCGACTCATCCGGTAGGTGAGCCAGGTGTAGATGTCGAGGCGCATTGGCGAGCCGCTGAGCGCCCGCAGGGCGTCGATCGACACCGGGATGGGGCGCTCGGTCGCTTCACGGAAGAACTCGGACGAGAGACGAACCTGGGACGGCAGGAGGCTCTGTTGGCGGGGGTTGTCTCGTGGTGACCACCAGAGGTTCCACTGCTCGGCCACGCCCATGCGGGTGCCGGCGCTGCGCTCGGCGTCGTCGTAGGTGACGACGATCTGAGAGCGGAACAGACGCAACATCTGGTCCTTGAGTCGCCGGCTCGAGCGGCCGTCGCTCGCCATGCCCAGCTGGCGCATGAAGTCAGCGAGCGAGTCGCCGAGCACGATGTCAGGAGACTTCTTGCGCACGGCCTCGGTGGTCAACCAGGTGAGCACCAACCGGGGCACGACGCCGTAGGGGTAGCCGATGCTGACGGGCTCGCCGGTGGCGGTGATGTTCATGCCCGGCGTGACGACGAGAGCCATGTTGCCGTTGCGCCGGCCCCAGGCTGCGAGCTCGCCGGGGTCCTTGTACGGAAGCGAACACTGCGTCATCAGCCGTGAGGCGTAGCCAAGCTCGGCGTCGGTGGTGTCCCAGAGGCTCGACGCTTCGCT
>NZ_BAABIW010000038.1:0-1184 GCF_039542985.1 Terrabacter aeriphilus | reverse complement strand
CAAGAAGGGGCCGGGGCGTCGCCCGCAGTCGGCCAAGCGGCAACGGTTCATGGAGCTGCGCGAGCGGGGGTGGAGTGTTCTGGCGGCCGCCCGAGAGGTCGGCGTCTCTCGTACCGCGGGGAACAACTGGGCCCGCGGTTACAAGGTCTACCGCCGCGGCCGTGTCGTCGGGTTCGTGCCCGGCTTGGAGCGTCTGGCGGTGCGTCAGATCAGCAGCCGGTACCTCTCTCAGGACGAGCGGATCCAGATCGCCGATCTGCGCCATGCCGGACTCGGCATTCGCCAGATCGCGCAGCACCTAGGGAGAGCGCCCTCGACGATCTCCCGCGAGCTACGTCGCAACGCGACCGGCGCCGCGGGGTACCGCCCGTTCGACGCGCACCGGGCTGCGACCGCACGTCGCGCCCGCTGTCCCGGGCGTCGAGTCGACACCAACGCCGAGCTCGGGCGGCACGTCGCCGAGCGGTTGGCGCAGCGGTGGAGCCCGCAGCAGATCAGTCGCCACCTGCGCTCCCGCTTCTCCGACCGGCCGGACATGTGGCTGTGTCACGAAAGCATCTATCAAGCTCTCTACCAACCCGGTTCGGTACTGGTCCGGCCTTCACCGCTGGCCCCGCATCGCCGGTCGCCGCTGCGTACCGAACGCAGCCATCGCCGTGCCCATCAGCGAACCGAACGTCGACGGGCCCGGTTCGAACAGCCCATGCGCACGGTCCACGAGCGACCGTTTCCGCCCGAGGACCGGTCCGAGGCCGGGCACTGGGAAGGAGACCTGATCATCGGCAAAGACCAGCACTCCGCGATCGGCACGCTCGTGGAGCGCACGACCCGGGTCCTTCGGCTGCTGCACCTTCCGTACCGCGACAGCGACGCCTTGCACGCTGCGTTGACAGCGCGGATGGGCGACCTGCCGCCGGCGCTGCTGCGCTCGATCACCTGGGACCAGGGCACCGAGATGGCAGCGCACCTGAGCATCACGCGGTCCCTGGGGACACCGGTCTACTTCTGTGACTCCCACTCCCCGTGGCAGCGCGGCTCGAACGAGAACACCAACGGCCTGCTGCGCGACTACTTCCCGAAGGGAACCGACCTGAGCGTGCACACCGCAGCGCACCTGCTCGCCGTCGAGCACGAGCTCAACAACCGACCCAGGATGGTCCTGCATGACGACACCCCAGCCCACC
>NZ_BAABIW010000037.1:0-804 GCF_039542985.1 Terrabacter aeriphilus | reverse complement strand
TTATTAGTACCGGTCAGCTCCACACATTGCTGTGCTTCCACATCCGGCCTATCAACCCAGTAGTCTAGCTGGGAGCCTCTCACCCTCGCGGGTCTGGAAACCTCATCTTGAAACGTGCTTCCCGCTTAGATGCTTTCAGCGGTTATCACTTCCGAACGTAGCTAATCAGCGGTGCCCTTGGCAGAACAACTGACACACCAGAGGTTCGTCCATCCCGGTCCTCTCGTACTAGGGACAGCCTTTCTCAAGTTTCCTACGCGCACAGCGGATAGGGACCGAACTGTCTCACGACGTTCTAAACCCAGCTCGCGTACCGCTTTAATGGGCGAACAGCCCAACCCTTGGGACCTACTCCAGCCCCAGGATGCGACGAGCCGACATCGAGGTGCCAAACCATGCCGTCGATATGGACTCTTGGGCAAGATCAGCCTGTTATCCCCGGGGTACCTTTTATCCGTTGAGCGACGGCGCTTCCACAAGCCACCGCCGGATCACTAGTCCCGACTTTCGTCCCTGCTCGACATGTCTGTCTCACAGTCAAGCTCCCTTGTGCACTTACACTCAAAACCTGATTGCCAACCAGGCTGAGGGAACCTTTGGGCGCCTCCGTTACCTTTTAGGAGGCAACCGCCCCAGTTAAACTACCCACCAGGCACTGTCCCTGATCCGGATCACGGACCGAGGTTAGATATCCAGAACGACCAGAGTGGTATTTCAACGTTGACTCCACACCCACTGACGTGGATGCTTCACAGTCTCCCACCTATCCTACACAAGCCGTACCGAACACCAATACCAAGCTGT
>NZ_BAABIW010000036.1:0-2159 GCF_039542985.1 Terrabacter aeriphilus | reverse complement strand
CTACCTTAGGATGGTTATAGTTACCACCGCCGTTTACTGGCGCTTAAGTTCTCAGCTTCGCACTTGCGTACTAACCGGTCCCCTTAACGTTCCAGCACCGGGCAGGCGTCAGTCCGTATACATCGTCTTGCGACTTGGCACGGACCTGTGTTTTTAGTAAACAGTCGCTTCTCCCTGGTCTCTGCGGCCGATCACGCTTTCGCCAGCTAGTGGCGTCACGATCAGGGCCCCCCTTCTCCCGAAGTTACGGGGGTATTTTGCCGAATTCCTTAACCACGATTCACTCGATCGCCTTGGTATTCTCTACCTAACCACCTGAGTCGGTTTGGGGTACGGGCGGCTCGGACCTCGCTAGAAGTTTTTCTCGGCAGCATAGGATCACCCTCTTCCCGCATTCGCGGTCACTATCAGGTCTCAGGCTATGTGCGATCCGGATTTGCCTGGATCGCGCCCTACACCCTTGGACGTGGACAACCATCGCCACGCGGAGGCTACCTTCCTGCGTCACTCCATCGCTTGACTACTACGAGTTCGGGTCGTGCGCTCCACACACCCGGTAACCCCGAAGGGTTGGTGGGCGTGCTTCAGGCACTTAGCATCACACGGTTCATCAGGGGCGGTCCTTCGCCGGTTCCGGAATATCAACCGGATGTCCATCGACTACGCCTGTCGGCCTCGCCTTAGGTCCCGACTTACCCAGGGCAGATTAGCTTGACCCTGGAACCCTTGGTTATTCGGCGGACGGGTTTCTCGCCCGTCATTCGCTACTCATGCCTGCATTCTCACTCGTGTGGCCTCCACGGCTGGTTCACACCGCCGCTTCCCTGGCCACACGACGCTCCCCTACCCATCAACACGCCTGGACACCGAACCCGCAGGTGTCGGTGCCGAGCAAATATGTCAATGCCACAGCTTCGGTGGTGTGCTTGAGCCCCGCTACATTGTCGGCGCGGAATCACTTGACCAGTGAGCTATTACGCACTCTTTAAAGGGTGGCTGCTTCTAAGCCAACCTCCTGGTTGTCACAGCAACTCCACATCCTTTCCCACTTAGCACACGCTTAGGGACCTTAGCTGGTGATCTGGGCTGTTTCCCTCTCGACTACGGAGCTTATCCCCCGCAGTCTCACTGCCACGCTCTCACTTACCGGCATTCGGAGTTTGGCTAACGTCAGTAACCTGGTGAGGCCCATCAGCTATCCAGTAGCTCTACCTCCGGCAAGAAACACGTGACGCTGCACCTAAATGCATTTCGGGGAGAACCAGCTATCACGGAGTTTGATTGGCCTTTCACCCCTACCCACAGCTCATCCCCTCAGTTTTCAACCTAAGTGGGTTCGGTCCTCCACGCAGTCTTACCTGCGCTTCAACCTGGCCATGGGTAGATCACTCCGCTTCGGGTCTAGACCCAGCGACTCATTCGCCCTATTCGGACTCGCTTTCGCTACGGCTTCCCCACACGGGTTAACCTCGCCACTGAGCACTAACTCGCAGGCTCATTCTTCAAAAGGCACGCTGTCACCCCACACGCCCAACGGCGGGAGGCTCCAACGGATTGTAGGCACACGGTTTCAGGATCTATTTCACTCCCCTCCCGGGGTACTTTTCACCTTTCCCTCACGGTACTTGTCCGCTATCGGTCACCAGGGAATATTTAGGCTTAGCAGGTGGTCCTGCCAGATTCACACGGGATTTCTCGGGCCCCGTGCTACTTGGGATCCCCACCGGGAGTCCACACCATTTCGTCTACGGGGGTCGCACCCTCTATGCCGAGCCATTCAATGCTCTTCGACTATGACGCAGATTTCTCACTCCCTACCAAGATGTCAGTCTCGATGGGTGGGTCCCACGACCCCGAACGTGCAACGCCTGACAGCTATCACACACGCCCGGTTTAGCCTCATCCGCTTTCGCTCGCCACTACTCACGGAATCACTGTTGTTTTCTCTTCCTGTGGGTACTGAGATGTTTCACTTCCCCACGTTCCCTCCACACACCCTATATATTCAGGTGCGGGTGACTGGACTTGCCTCCAGCCGGGTTTCCCCATTCGGAAATCCTCGGATCACAGTCTGGTTATCGACTACCCGAGGCTTATCGCAGATTCCTACGTCCTTCTTCGGTTCCTGGTGCCAAGGCATCCACCGTGTGCCCTTAAAA
>NZ_BAABIW010000035.1:0-1183 GCF_039542985.1 Terrabacter aeriphilus | reverse complement strand
TTCTCGTCCTTCTTCTTGTTCTTGTCATCGGTCTGCGGCGGCGGGATCACCGAGTTCCAGTTGTCGATCTTCACCCGGTTGCGGTCGATGTCCCACACGTCACCGGAGTCCAGGTCGTTCAGCACGATCAGACCACGGTTCACCCGCAGCTTCACCCCGTCGGTGCGCACCCCCTTCTTCATCGCCCCCAGATCCACCGTCGAGACATCAGCCGGCGAACCACAGTTGCGGCCGTAGTACACGTTCGACGGGCCGGCCCACGCCGCGTGCACGCAACCACCCAGACGCACCGGAGCCGACAGGAACAGACGCTGACCCGCCGAGCCCTGGCTCAGCTTGACCCCGGCGACCGTCGGGCTCTCACCCGTCAGCGACACCTGCGTCAACTGCGCCTCGTCCTGGATCAGCACGGCAGGGGCGTCCGGGCCGGGCTGCTGCAGCGCCGCGAACGCCGGGTTGCCCGGCTCCACACTGCCCACCGACAGCTGCTCCGGCGCCTCGAGCGCATCGGAGTAGAGCTTGCCGGTGCCCGAGTCCCACACCACCCAGTGGCCACCCACCGCGCTCACCTGCGCCGACTTCGAGGTGAACCCCAGCTTCGTCGTCACCGGCTTCGCGAAACCCTCACCCGCCGCCCTGATCACCGTCACCGTGCCCAGCTCGGCCGACACCGCATACACCGCGCCGTCCACCCCGACCGCGACCGCCGCGTTGCCCCCGACCTTCGCCAACGGCTTGGCCTGCGTCTGCAACCCGTCCAGCCCCGCCACACCCGCCCGGACGTCGACCCGCTGCGCACGAACCTCACCCTTGGCCGGGTCGACCATCGCCACCGTGCCACCCCGCACATCGACCAACGGCGCCGTGAACACCCGGTTACCCGTCGCCGTGCTCGGCTTCGGCACCGCCACCGCCTGCTCCGGCGCCAACGTCCCCTCCGCCGGGTTGATCGGCACGATCTGGTTGCTCGCCCGCGAATACCCCACGACCGCCGCACCGTCCTGGAACACATCCAGACCCGACCCGCTCGACCCGTCCGAGAGCACCCCGACATCGAGCTGACCCACCGGCTTGTTGATCCGCCCGTACCGGGCCTGCTCGGCATTGGTCACCCACACCCCGCCGTCGTTGAGGTCGGCCTTACGCACCACCTCACCCTCACTACGGGTCGCGAACCACACCA
>NZ_BAABIW010000034.1:0-1028 GCF_039542985.1 Terrabacter aeriphilus | reverse complement strand
CCGCGTGATCCTTCGAGTGAACCTTCCACAGCACTCTCGAATGGAGTCATCACGATGACCGCACCTCATATTGTCGACCCTGCCGGCCTGCTCAGCGACGCACTCGCCGAGGCCAGCCCGGATCTGATGCGGGCGCTGCTGCAGTCGATCATCAACGCGCTGCTGTCCGCGGATGCCGACGCCGTTGTGGGCGCCGAGTGGGGCCGACCGACTCCCGGACGCACGAGCCAGCGCAACGGCTACCGACACCGCGACCTGGACACTCGGGTCGGGACCGTCGACGTCGCGATCCCGAAGCTGCGCAAGGGCACCTACTTTCCTGAGTGGCTCCTCGAGCGCCGCAAGCGGGCTGAGTCCGCGCTGATCACCGTCGTGGCCGACTGCTACCTCGCCGGCGTCAGCACCCGCCGGATGGACAAGCTCGTCAAGACCCTCGGGATCGACTCGCTGAGCAAGTCCCAGGTGTCGCGGATGGCCGCCGACCTGGACCAGCTCGTCGAGGACTTCCGCCACCGACCCCTCGGCCCGGCCGGCCCGTTCACGTTCGTCACCGCCGACGCGCTCACGATGAAGGTCCGCGAAGGCGGCCGTGTTGTGGGCGCCGTGGTGCTGCTCGCGACCGGCGTCAACGGCGACGGACACCGCGAAGTGCTCGGCATGCGCGTGGCCACCGCGGAAACCGGTGCCGCGTGGAACGAGTTCTTCGCCGATCTGGTGGCCCGCGGCCTCGCCGGGGTCCGGCTCGTGACCTCCGACGCGCACGCCGGCCTGCGTGAGGCGATCGCCGCCAACCTGCCCGGCGCCGCGTGGCAACGCTGCCGCACCCACTACGCCTTCAACCTGATGGGTGTGACCCCGAAGAGCATGTGGCCGGCGGTCAAGGCCATGCTGCACAGCGTCTATGACCAGCCCGACGCGGCCGCCGTGGCCGCCCAGTTCGATCGGCTGCTCGACTACGTCCAGGACAAGCTCCCCGCCGTGTTCGAGCACCTCGACCGCGCCCGCGAGGACCTGCTGTCCTTCACCCG
>NZ_BAABIW010000033.1:0-3317 GCF_039542985.1 Terrabacter aeriphilus | reverse complement strand
CCGATGCCCTGGAAGACTTCACGCTCCGGAAGCGCCTCGGCCACCCATTGACGACAAAGGGGAGCCGGAGTGACGCGGACACCACGGCTTCTGGGGTGGCCTTCACGTGGCGTGACTACTGGTCGGGAGGGCCACCATCGTGACAGCATGACGCCTCACATCATCATTGAAGTGATTGGATCCTAAAGTGGCGTATCACTACCCGCCCCCGGGTGAATGGCAGACCTATCAGACGCTAGTCGCTGGCTTCGCTCGGGTCATGTACGACGAGCACACAGTTACGGAGTACGGCAGGACGGGGCAAAGACAGCACGGGGTGGACGTCTTTGCACGCGACCACGCAGGCAAGAACATTGGACTTCAGTGCAAATGGACGCACGAATCACTGGGATCGGGCGCTCTGGCTAGCGAATGTGAAAAGGCGCGTGAATTCGCGCCAGCGTTAGACTACTTCATCCTATGGACAACCGCACGGCGGGATGTCCACCTTCAAGATCTGGCGCACGGGTTGGATCGTTCAGGCGAGTACCCATTTGCGGTAGGAATTAGGTTCTGGGACGACGCAATAGAACAACTCAACAGGATGTACACGGTCGCAAGCACCTACTACACCGAGTGGCTTGACGAACATCAGGTCACTGCTGACCACGACCACCGCAGGAAGCTGCGGATCGCCTTCGACCGGCCGGCATTCCTTGACCCGATCCATCTAGAGCGAGACTTTGGTGATCTACTACAGGCGGTCAAAGACACTCTCGTGTTCTTGAAGGCCGGGCTCCTTTACGACCGCTACGACCGGACTCTCGTCGCACAAGCGTTGCCCTTCAGTTTGCTGAGCGACGCCAAGTACATCGAGGGTCTTGCAAATGTGGCCTCGATGCTCACCGACCTGGAAGCCCTTCTGCAGCGCGGCGCCGCGCCATTTGGCGCCCCTGTCATGACGGATGCCAATGACGTTGAGCAGTGCGATCGACTGCGGCGACGGATCGTCACCAAGGTGAGATCACTGTCGCGATAGGCGTGTGCTCGTCCCAAGGTGCTCGAAGCGCGCAGGCGCAGACTGCTGCGGAAGGACACTGCCCTTGGCGGCGATATGACGCATCATGAGGCGCACCTGAACCATCGAATGACTGACGCCGTGGCGCGATGTTGGTGTTCAGGCCGGGCTCGCTCCAGATCCCAAGCATCTCGAGGAGCCCGCCGGTACCCACACCTAGTCGATAGGCTCACCCGCAGCCATCTAGGGCTTCCTGGCTTCGGCTACATCGACACGGCGATGGAGCAGGCTGGCGAAACCTAAGTACTCAAGAGCTTGCTGGGGATCGCCTGGCTTGAACAGCTCGTGTGCACCTGGGTTACGAATCCCGATCATGGCTCCGCGGAATATGTGCAGGAAGCCCTCGCGTTCGTCCTCCCCACTGCGGCCTTCATGGCTAGCAACGTCCAGGACGCTTCCGTCGGAGCGAAACGCGTCGCCCATCAGCGCGGCACCAGACTTGTCTACTGCCACGGCCTTGCGAACGCGCACCTCCACTGACTTGAAGGCCTCACTCACCGCTGTCTCGTAATGCCCGTCCGCGAACAGGTCCCCGGCTGCCCTCTGGACAGCGGGGTGGAGGCTCTCGAAGGTCAGGCGCCTCACCGGGGCCACGCGCGGGGCGGGTGAAGCGCCCCACACGACCTTGACGTGTCTCATCTCAGCGGGGCCGAAGTTGTTCAGCTTCACCTCGGCCGCGAAACGCCTCTCCGTGCCCTCGGAGCGTCGCGGATCAGGCACGAGGATGACGTCGCCTTCGAAGATGGGTGTATCGACATCGAAGAAGCCGGCCTTGGATTGGATATGTCCTTCGACTGCAAAGGACTCCTGGTCGTCCGTGCCCTCGTTTCGGATGACGGTGACCGTATCCGTTCCCATCGCCGCGAACGGGCCGCTGGTGAAGGCGCCACGGGCAGGAGGGTGTTGGCTGCGTGATGACGGTAGAGGCATGCTCTCAGTATCGCTTATTGCCCCAATATCCGGCTCGATTGAGACTACGGCCAATCCTTGTCCCAGGCAGTCGATGTCCTGCAGGCAGCTACTGACCGCATTGACGAGTGGTGCGGAGATCCCTTCGGACGCCTGAGGCTGTCGGCGGCCGGTGGAATCCTCGTCCCATGTTCACCGTGGTGGTAGCGCTTTTGGCGCTTGTGGCGACGTTCCTTCAGACCAAGACGTCCGGCAGGGAGGCAGGTCGGGCCTATCGTGCTGCCGTCGACTGGTGGAACTCTGAAGATGAACTCGTGGCAGAGCAACGCTGGTGGTGGCGCCGATGGGCAACACGTCGAGAGTTGCGGTCGTGGAGAGACCAGGACACCGCCGCAGGCATTCGGCACGTTCAGTCGGTTCTAGTTGGTTGGATGCTGCTGTTGCTCGTAGCCATAATGGGCCTCGGAAAGGCGATTTGGGATGTGGCCGCGGCGACCTTATGAGCCTTCGCGCTGATCAGTCAGCCGCAGTAACGCGGCCCTGCGTCCGGCGCGCAGTAACCGACAGCTCAGTCGGCCGTGCACGGTGTTCCTACGGCAGCCCGTCGAACGCGGCGGAGTGACATGGCCGCTGCCTACTTGTCCGGACTGGTGAAAAGGTCGATGAGCGATCGCCAGAACGAGGGGTGGGTGTTGTCCCATTCCGCCAGCGTGACGATGCGATTCTCGCCGATCATGGCGGTGATCGTCCTGCGCTGGCTCTCGGTGAGGTGGATGGCGAAAGAGGTGCCCTCATCGGCGAGGCTGGCAACCTCGGCGCAATCAGTACGCCAAAAGGTGGCGTCGTAGGCGTGCGCAGCGAACGTTATGAAGGCGTCGCGCACGGCGGGGTCAGTAATCGGCTGGAGGCCGGTCTGCAAGTACGGCTCTTCACGTTGGTGCTTGGGGACGAAGCGGTCGATCAGCCGTTCGGCGGCATGGATCGCCTGCGGGGGCCAGGCGTCGCGCATGGACCATGGGATGTCGGTCTCTGCCGTGGCCATCTCGTCTTGGACGAGGGTGAGCGCTGCCCGACTCGCGGCCCAGAGAGCTTTGTCATCTAGGCCCTCCAGATGGAGGAGGTATTCGACGCGGTCGCTGGGCACGCAGTGAGTCTTACCGGGTGCGGTCTCCAGCGCCTCCTTCTTACTGCGCTTGGCCCCATCGAGTCCTTGAGCTATCACATGCAGGTCACCGGGAGGATCCGCGGCGGAAGGACTGTGAGGATCGCCAATGCAGCCTGAAGGTGCTGGGCTGTGGTTGGTGACCGCGAGTGTGACCCCCGGAATGACTGGCTTCGTGCCTTTGCTGTG
>NZ_BAABIW010000032.1:0-1216 GCF_039542985.1 Terrabacter aeriphilus | reverse complement strand
TTGCGGTGGGTCGTCCGGTGGGTTGGTAGTCGCGGCTGGCGTCGAGGACGAAGTCGCGTAGGACCTCGCCGGTGGCGGCGTCGATGACGGTGACCTGCAGGTCTTGGACCAGGAGCCGGACGTAGGTTCCGGCGTGGGTGCGGCCGATGCCGATGTGGTGCAGGCGCCCGTTGTGGCGCAGGGTCACGTTGCCGGTCTTGGACACGCGGTCGGTGCGGACGCGGTCGTGGGTGTCGCTGCTGCGGTCGGTGCGCGCGCTGGCTTTGGGTCGTGCGGTGTAGGCGGCGGCCGGGGTGGCGTGGTGTGGCAGGGACCGGTGCGGGCGGTCGTGGTTGTACTGCTGGCGGAAGGTGTCGAGCAGGGCTTGGAGCGCGGTGAGGGTGGCGGGCTGCTCGGGTTGGGCGCGGAGCCACTTCTTCAGGGTCTGCTGGAAGCGTTCGACCTTCCCGCAGGTGGTGGGGTGGTTCGGTCGGGAGTTCTTCTGGGTGATCCCCAGCCGGCGCAGCTCGACCTCGAGGCGGGTGCGGCCGCCGCGGCCACCGGCGAACCGGACGGTGTACACCATGCCGTTGTCGGTCAGGGTCGAGGCGGGGTGGCCGTGCTCGGTGGCAGCGGCGGTGAACGTGTCCAGCACGATCGCGGCGGTGATCCGGGGGTGGGCGCTGACGTGCAAGGCGAAGCGGGAGTGGTCATCGAGCCAGGTGATGACCTCCACGTCGGCGCCGGGGCGCCCGTCCGGTTGGGTGAGGCGGTAGTGGGTGAAGTCGGACTGCCAGGTCTCGTTCGGCTGGTCGGCCTCGAACCGAAGGTAGGAGGAGCGGGGCCGCTTGGCCGGGTCCGGCGTGACCGCCCCGTTACGCACCAGGACCCGGTGGATCGTGGCCCGGGACACGCGCACGCCGTGTCGGTGTTCCAGGTGCCAGCCGATCGTGTCTGCTCCGGCGTCATGTCCCTGTCCGGTCAGCTCGGTGCGTAGAGCCAGGATCAGCGCGACGTCCACGGCGCTGGTCGCCGTCGGTGAGGTGTGTGGGGCGCGCGAGGCCGGTTCGAACGCCGCGTCGCCCTCGGTGCGGTACCGGGCCATCAGGCGCGAGATCCACCCTTGGGAGACCCCGTAGGTGCGGGCCACCTCCGACTGCGAGGACCCAGCCAGGACAGCAGTGATCACCAGACGACGCTTCGACACCACCGACCCTGCACGAGCCAGTCATGCCGA
>NZ_BAABIW010000031.1:0-610 GCF_039542985.1 Terrabacter aeriphilus | reverse complement strand
CTGTAGGCCAGGCGGGAGTGGTCATCGACCATCGAGTGCACGTAGTCGTAGCCGATCCCGCGTCCCCGAACCTTTTCGCTGCGGCCGTGGGCACGCCATCCGCCGCCGTCGGGGATGCGTCCGATCTTCTTGACGTCGACGTGGACCAGCTCGCCCGGGCGGTCGCGTTCGTAGCGGACGGCGGTGGTCTTGCTGGAGCGGATCACCTCGCCGGTGAGCGGGTCCTGGTTCCGCAGGTACGGCACGTGGTGGCGGCGTAGGACCCGGCCGACGGTGCGTGGTGGCAGGCCAAGCTCGGGTCCGAGCCAGTCCTGCCCGCGCCGGTGCTCGTGCCGGGCCGCGACCACGGCGGCCTCCACCGTTGCGGGCGTGCGGCGTGGGCTCGAGTGGGGTCGCGAGGACCGGTCGGCCAGCCCGGCCTCGCCCTCGGCGTCGAACCGCGCCACCCACCGGTGCGCGCACTGCCGGGAGATGCCCATCGCCTTGGCGGCGTGGGCCACGGCCCATCCTTGTCGGCGGACCCGATCGACCAGCAGACGACGGCCATGGATGTTGAGACGGGCGTTAGCGTGGGACACGAGAACCTCCGGGCGGTGCGGGACGTAGACAC
>NZ_BAABIW010000030.1:0-768 GCF_039542985.1 Terrabacter aeriphilus | reverse complement strand
GCTCTCTTCGCGGCTGCCCACCCTCATTGGGGTGTGGCTCTCTTCCGGTCTGCGGTCCGTCGGGCACCGTGACGAGGCGTGGCTCGAAAGGGGACTGCCCAGCTCGTAGCAGCATTGCCCACCTCGCCGTCTCTACTGGCACGAGGTGAGGCAGGAGAACGTCATGGCGCAGGTGATCATCGGGGTTGATCCCCACAAGCTGTCAGCCACGATCGAGGTCGTCGACAAGCGCGAGCGGCTGCTCGGGTCCGGCCGATTCGGCACCGACCAAGCCGGCTACGCCGCGATGCGGGCCTATGCGAAGACGTGGCCGGAGCGAGTCTGGGCGGTCGAGGGCAGCAACGGCGCCGGCCGGCCGCTGGCGCAGCGGCTCCTGGAGGCTGGCGAGCACGTCTTGGACGTCCCGGCGAAGCTCGCCGCCCGGGTCCGCCTCTTCGACACCGGCCACAACCGCAAGACCGACGCCCGCGACGCGCACTCCATCGCCGTCGTCGCGGTGCGCACCTCGACGCTGCGGGTGCTGCGGCCGGACGGGGAACTCGAGGCGTTGCGGATGCTGTCGGACCGCCGGGAGGAGCTGACCCGGCTGCGGGTCCAGACCGTCAACCGGCTCCACCGGCTGCTGGCCGAACTCGTTCCCGGCACGGCGAAGAAGGACCTGACTGCGTTGCAGGCCAAGGCGATCCTCGCGTCGGTGCGCCCGCGTGACATCGCCGGGAAGACCCGCCGCCGGCTCGCGGCCGACGAGCTAGCCGACCTGGTAGCGGT
>NZ_BAABIW010000029.1:0-693 GCF_039542985.1 Terrabacter aeriphilus | reverse complement strand
GCCGTGGTGCTGCTGGCGACCGGGGTCAACAACGATGGCCACCGCGAAGTCCTCGGCATGCGCGTGGCCACCGCGGAAACCGGCGCCGCGTGCCTCCAACGAGAACGAGTTCTTCGCCGACCTCGTGGCCCGCGGCCTGGCCGGGGTCCGGCTCGTCACCTCCGACGCGCACGCCGGGCTGCGTGAGGCGATCGCGGCCAACCTGCCCGGCGCGAGCTGGCAGCGCTGCCGCACCCACTACGCCTTCAACCTGATGGGCGTGACCCCGAAGAGCATGTGGCCGGCGGTCAAGGCGATGCTGCACAGCGTCTATGACCAGCCCGACGCGGCCGCCGTCCACGCTCAGTTCGACCGGCTGCTCGACTACGTCCAGGACAAGCTCCCGGCCGTCTTCGAGCACCTCGACCGAGCCCGCGAGGACCTGCTGTCCTTCACCAGCTTCCCCAAGGAGATCTGGACCCAGATCTGGTCGAACAACCCGACCGAGCAGCTCAACAAGGAGATCCGGCGCCGCACCGACGCCGTCGGCATCTTCCCCAACCGCGAGGCCATCGTCCGCCTCGTCGGGGCCGTCCTGGCTGAGCAGACCGACGAATGGGCCGAAGGCCGCCGCTCCCTCGGCCTGGACGTCCTGGCCCGCTCCCGGACGAACCTCATCCCCGACACCGAACCCGAGATCGGAGCTGATGACCT
>NZ_BAABIW010000028.1:0-285626 GCF_039542985.1 Terrabacter aeriphilus | reverse complement strand
ACCTCACCCGGAGGTTCTCCTCATCGTCAACGCCTACGTGTCACCAACGTCCAGGCCGAGTACAGCTAGCGCTCGTCACAACCGTCACACGCCCGCAACCTGCACGTCATCAGGTATGCCGTCCGGACCCTCCCGGGAGAGGCCGCGGAGGCGCCGGTCGCGGCCCCCGGAACGGCGTTCCGGTCAGCGGACCCCGCGCTGGCGCACCGCCTCGTAGAGCACGATGGCGGCCGACGCGGCGACGTTGAGGCTGTTCGCGGCTCCCGCCATGGGGATGCGGACCCGGTGGGTGGCGGCCTCCAGCAGCACGCGGTCGGCGCCGTGCTTCTCGCTCCCGACGGCGATCGCGACGCGGCCGGTCAGGTCGACGTCGGTGTGCAGCAGGTCGGTCTCCGGGGTGGTGACGACGAGGCTGATCTCGTGGGCCCGGAGCCAGTCGAGCACCTCGGCGGTCGTCGCGCTGGCGGCGGGAACGGCGAAGACGGTGCCCTTGCTCGCCCGCACGACGTTGGGGTTGCCCCAGTCGGTGACCGGGTCGGCCGCGACGACGGCGTCGACCCCGGCCGCGTCGGCGGTGCGCAGCATGGCGCCGAGGTTGCCGGGCTTCTCGACCCCCTGGCTGAGCAGGGTCAGGTGGCTGGGGCCAGGGGCCGGCAGGTCGGCGAGCGCGACGCCGACCCGGTCGACGACGGCGAGGAGGCCGTCGGGGCCCTCGCGGTAGCTGACCTTCTCGAAGGCGCCGCGGCTGAGGTGCACCACCTCGACCCGCTCGGCCCGTAGCCGCGCGAGCAGGTCGTCCTGGTGCCCGATGTCCTGCGACCCGGCCCGGCCGGCCGGGCTGAAGAGCTCCTCGCAGACGAAGACCGTGCGCGGCCGCACCCCCACGCCGAGGGCGAGGTCGATCTCCTCGTAGCCCTCGACGAGCGTGTGGCCGGTCTCATCGCGCGTGCGGCGGCGGCGCAGCCCGAGCAGCGCCTTGAGGCGCGGGTTGGCCGCCGAGGTGATCGTCAGCTCGCGGGCGGGGTGCGTGGGGTTCGTCATGGCAGGGCCAGCATCCCACCCACACCGTCACGGGTGCAGGCGCGCCCTCCGCCGTCGTCGGGCGAGGTCGGGCCGGCGCCCCACGACGTACTGGTGCGGTGCGATGCCGTGTGTCCTCACGAACGAGCGCACGAGGTGCGGGGTGGCGTACGTTCGGTGGGACAGGTGAAGGACCGAGGTTGCGAGACCCGGAGGTGCGAGGTGCAGCACTCCGACGAGAACATGCCGGTCGACTCCGAGGGCTGGCAGTACGTGGCCGAGCTGCCCCGCGGGGAGTCCGAGCCGGTGGTGCACAAGCGCTACGGCGACTCGTTCGAGGACACCGACCTCGAGGAGCAGCTCGCCGAGCGCGGGGTGGGCCGGCTCGTCGTCACCGGCGCGCAGACCGACGCCTGCATCCGCTCGACCCTGCACGGCGCACTCGTCCGCGGCTACGACGCGACGCTCGTCGGCGACGCCCACACGACCGATGACCTCCGGGAGTGGAGGGTGCCGGTCTCCCCCGAGCAGGTGATCGCCCACACCAACACGTACTGGTCGTGGTCCGAGGCGCCCGGCCGCACGGGCGACGTCGTGTCGGCCGCCGACGTCGACTTCGGGCGACGTTGAGGGCCTGACCGCCGGGCGCTCGCGGGGCGGCGACGCCTAGGCTGGGAGCATGCTCGACGCCCTGGCCGCGTTGCCGTTCTGGCAGGCGTTCCTCGCCCTCTTCGCGGCTGCCATGGTGCGCTCGAACGGCACCTACTGGGTCGGCCGCGGCGCCGTCGCCGGGTGGGGCCGCTACCGCGGCGAGCACGGAGCGCACGGCGAGCTGGGCGCACGGGCCGAGACGCTGCTGCGCCGGCTCGGCCCCGTCGCGGTGACGCTCTCCTACCTCACCGTCGGCATCCAGACGGCCGTGCACCTCACGGCGGGCGTGATGCGGATGTCGCTGCGGTGGTACGTTCCGGCGGCCGTCGTCGGCTCGGCCCTCTGGGCCGTGCTCTACGCGACGGTCGGGCTCGCCGTGGTGCAGGCCTGGCTCGCCGCCGAGGCCGGGTCGTGGTGGGGCGTGGCCGTCGTCGGGCTCGTCGTGGCCGCGGCCGTCGCCGCGACCGTCGTGCGCCGCCGCCGTCGCACGCCCCCGGGCGAGCGCCCTGTCCCCTCCGGCGGCCACCCTGCCTCCTCGCTCGGTCGCCCCACGTCCTGACACGACCCGAACACGGGCGTGACGAGGACGCCGCCGGCGCTCACTACGCTGCGAACGTGTCCCCCGCGCCCTCCTCCGGACCCGAGCACCGGCACGACTCCGCCCCCGACTCGACCTCCGGGCGCGGTCGCGGCCTCGTGCTCGTCGTCGAGGACGAGCCGGCGATCGCCGACGTGCTGCGGCTCAACCTCCGGGCGGCCGGCTACGGCGTCGAGGTCGTCGGGGACGGCGCGAGCGCGCTCGAGGCGACCCGCGACCTGCGCCCGAGCGCCGTCGTGCTCGACATCGGCCTGCCCGTGCTCGACGGCATCGAGGTGTGCCGCCGGCTCCGGGGGCGCGGCGACTGGACCCCCGTCCTCTTCGTCACCGCCCGCGACGACGAGGTCGACCGCGTCGTCGGCCTCGAGCTCGGCGCCGACGACTACATCACCAAGCCCTTCTCCCCGCGCGAGCTGGTGGCCCGGCTCGGCGGTGTGCTGCGCCGCACCCGTGGCGACGTCGCCGGCCCCGAGGTGCTGCGTGCCGGTGGACTCAGCGTCGACGTCACGCGTCACGAGGTGAGCGTCGACGGTCGTGAGATCGCCCTCACCGCGACGGAGTTCGACCTGCTCGCCCACCTGCTGCGCCGCCCCGGCGTCGTCTTCACGCGCGAGCAGCTGCTCAGCGACGTGTGGGGGTATGCCGCGACCGCCGGCGCGCGCACCGTCGACGTCCACGTGGCGCAGGTGCGCGCGAAGCTGGGGGCCGCCAGCCCCATCCGCACCGTGCGCTCGGTCGGGTATGCCGCCGAACGGGCCCCGCGCGACGCCGCCCTCCCGGCCCCCGACGACCCACGGGACGACGGGCCGCGACCGTGACGGCCTCTCGGGGGTCGCTCTCGCGACGGGTCGTCGTGCTGGGGGTCGGCGTGGCCGTGCTGACGGCCCTGCTGGCGGGGCTGCTCGCCGTCGGGCTGACCCGGACGTCGGTCGACGACGCCGCGCGCAGCACCCTCGCGCGCATCGCCGACGCCGCCGCCGAGCGCGCCGACGCCGGCGTGACGACCGCTCGCGTGTCGCAGAACCGGGCGGTGCGCACGCTGGGGGCCCTCGGCATCGAGTCCGCCAGCGTCGCGCGCCGCGGGGCCGTGACCTCGACGAGCCCGCTCGCGCGCGCGGCCCTGACGCCGGCGCGGCGCGACGTCCTGCTCGCGGGTGGCACGGTGTCGGCGGCGGACGAGCTGGGCGGCACCCCGGTGCTCGTCGAGGGGCGGCCCACCGACGCCGGCGGCATCGTGCTCGTCCAGCGCCGCTCCGACGCGACGGCCGACTCCGACCGGCTCGTGCGACGCGTCCTGCTCGCCCTGGCCCTCGCCGCCGTCGTCGCCGTGCTCGTCAGCGTCGCGGTGGCCCGGCGCCTCGCCCGGCCGCTGCGTCGCACCGCCGATGCCGCGCACGCCCTCGCCGCGGGGCAGCGCGACGTCCGGGTGCCCGTCGAGGGCCCCGACGAGGTGGCCGCGGTGGCGAGCGCCCTCAACTCCCTCTCGAGCTCGCTGTCGCGGTCCGAGGGGCGCCAGCGCGACTTCCTCCTGTCCGTGTCGCACGACCTGCGCACGCCGCTGACGGGCATCAGCGGCTACGCCGAGTCGCTCGCGAGCGGCGTCGTGCCGCCCGAGGAGACCGCGCGGGTCGGCGGCGTGGTGCTCGGCGAGGCCAAGCGCCTCGAGCGGCTCGTCGGCGACCTGCTCGACCTCGCCCGGCTCGGCGCGGACCGCCCCGGCGTCACCCCCGAGCGCACCGACCTCGTGGCCCTCGGGCGGGAGGTCGAGGCGGTCTGGTCGCGCCGCTGCGCGGCCGTCGGGGTGCCCTTCACCCTGGTCCCGGCCGTGCCCGAGGCGTGGACGGTCACCGACCCGGCGCGCGTGCGCCAGCTCGTCGACGGCCTGCTCGAGAACGCCCTGCGCGTCACGCCGTCGGGCCGGCCGATCGTCGTCGAGGTGCGTCAGCAGTCGGGCTCCGCCGCCGCCTTCGTCGCCTGCGAGGTGGTCGTCGAGGTGCGCGACGGCGGACCCGGCCTGACCGACGACGACCTCGCCGTCGCCTTCGAGCCGTCGGTGCTGCACGAGCGCTACCGCGGGTTGCGGCCCGTCGGCACGGGCCTGGGCCTGGCCATCGTCGGGCGGCTCGCGCAGCTGCTCGGCGGGAGCGTCGAGGCCGGGCACGCCGCCGAGGGCGGCGCCCGCTTCACCCTGCGCCTGCCCCGGGAAGCCGGCCGGTGACCGGGCTGCGGCGACATCGGTGCCGGCCCGCGGCATACCTGATGGTGCTGCTGGTCGTGCTGCGGATGGTGCTGCAGCCAACGGGGTGATCACCCCGCCGAGTGCGACACCATCCGCGGCACCTTCCCTGGCCGGTGGAATGGGCCGCCCGACGCGCTCGTTGCACCCCGCATGACCACCTGGGGATTCATCGGCAGCGGACACATCGGCAGCACCGTCGCCCGGCTCGCGATCGCGGCCGGCCACGACGTCGTGCTGAGCAACAGCCGGGGGCCGCAGACCCTCGCCGACCTCGCCGCGGAGCTCGGTCCGCGCGCCCGCGCGGCGACGCCGGTCGAGGCGGCGGCGGCCGGCGACCTCGTCGTCGTGACGATCCCGCTC
This sequence comes from Terrabacter aeriphilus, assembly GCF_039542985.1. Taxonomy (NCBI): domain Bacteria; kingdom Bacillati; phylum Actinomycetota; class Actinomycetes; order Micrococcales; family Intrasporangiaceae; genus Terrabacter; species Terrabacter aeriphilus. The sequence continues at coordinate 280,758 of NZ_BAABIW010000028.1, read as the reverse complement.
AAGGCCTACCGCGACGTGCCCGTCGACGAGCTGGCCGGCAAGGTCGTCGTCGACACGATGAACTACTACCCGGAGCGCGACGGCCAGATCGCGGCGCTCGACGACGGCTCCACCACGAGCTCCGAGCTGCTCCAGGCCCACCTGCCCACGTCGCACGTCGTCAAGGGCTTCAACAACATCTTCTTCCAGCACCTGCGCGACCTCGCCCGGCCACTGCTGCCCGTCGGGGACGACGGTCGCAGCGTCCTCGCCGTCGCCGGTGACGACGCCGCGGCCAAGGACACCGTCCGCCGGGCCCTGCACGCCATCGGCTACGACACCCTCGACCTCGGCCCGCTGGCGGAGGGCTGGCGCACCCAGCCCGGCCAGCCCGCCTACGGCCTCCCCTACGCGAAGGAGGAGTCGGACTGGACGGCAGGCGCGCGCCGGGTGGGCTCGGACGAGCTCGCCGCCCAGGCGCTCCGAGCCGGCCGGAGCGCCTGACGCCGCACCCGTCGGGCCACCCTGGACAGGTCGTTTGAGCGACGGGTCGACAGCCCGTAGACTGTGCACCGAGGGGAGTACTTCCCAGCGCGCTCCGGTCAGTACGGTGGTCCGACGACCACCCCGGTTCGTGGCCGACGGCAGTCGGTGAAGGAGACCTCAGACGTCACGTTCTGAGGAGACCCATGCTCACTGCCCTGTCCGCCGCCACCCCGGCGCCGCCCACCGAGTCGATCGGCTCGCCGACGCTGTGGATCGCGACGATCGCCGGTGTCGCCGCCCTCTTCCTCATCGACTTCCTTATCACCCGCCGCCCGCACGACCCGAGCATGCGCGAGGCGATCGGCTGGTCGGCCTTCTACATCGCCATCCCGGTCGTCTTCGGCGGCTGGCTGTGGTGGCAGTACGGCTCCCAGCAGGGTGTCGAGTACTACACCGGCTACCTCGTCGAGAAGTCGCTCTCGGTCGACAACCTCTTCGTCTTCATCATCCTGCTCTCGGCCTTCGCCGTGCCCCGTGAGCTGCGCCAGCGCGTGCTGCTCATCGGCGTCGGCGGCGCGCTCGTGCTCCGCGGCATCTTCATCGCGCTCGGCGCGCAGATGATCGCGAGCTTCGCGTGGACCTTCCTGCTCTTCGGCGCGATCCTGCTCGCCACCGCGGTCAAGGTCGGCCGCGACGCCCTGTCGCACACCGATCACAGCATCGACGTCGACCAGCTGCGCAGCGTCAAGCTGATCCGCCGCTTCTACCCGGTCACCGACACCTACGAGGGCACCAGCCTCACGGTCCGCAAGGACGGCAAGCGCGCCCTGACGCCGCTCGCCCTCGTCGCGATCGCCATCCTCGGCACCGACATCGTCTTCGCCATCGACTCGGTGCCGGCCGTCTACGGCATCACCGGTGACCCCTACCTCGTCTTCGCGACGAACGCCTTCGCCCTGCTCGGCCTGCGCGCCCTCTACTTCGTGCTCGAGGGCGCCCTGGCCAAGCTCGTGCACCTCGGTCACGGCCTGTCGCTCATCCTGGCCTTCATCGGCGTCAAGCTCGTGCTCCACTGGGCGCACGGCGTGTGGCCGGGCGTCCCCGAGATCCCGACCCTGCTCTCGCTCGGCGTCATCATCGGCATCCTCGTCGTCGTCACCCTGACGAGCCTGCTCGCCAACCGGAAGGCCGAGCCCGCGGAGGCCGCCCACACCCCGGACACCGCGGACACCTCGGACGAGCCGGAGACGGAGCAGTCGGTGCCGCGCGCCTGAGCCCGGCGCCACGCACCCCCGCCGCACCGCACGAGTGCCCGGCTCCCGACCACGGGAGCCGGGCACTCGTGCGCACCCCCGGAGGGAGAACGGAGCGGACTCAGCTCGTCGCGCTCGGCGTGGGGGTGCTGCCGGATGCCGCCGGTGCGTCCGTGAAGACGACGACGCGGGCGGTGGGCTTGCTCGCGCCGACCCCGGTGACGAGCGCCTTGGCGCCGACCCGCACGGCCGACATCGTCGAGGCGGACGCCTTGCCCTGGCCCTTCGCCTGCGGGCGCTCGCGCACCTTCGTGTCCGCGCCGACGGCATACGTCAGCGAGAAGCCGTCCTTGGCGCGCACGGTGATCGCCGTGGCGCTGACCGCCGTGACCTCGCCGCGCACGGCCTGGTGGGTGACCGGGCCGGCCTTGCCGCCGCCGGTCACCCAGGTGGCGTGGAGGGCACGGAACAGCCGGGCCCGCATCCCCTTGCGGTCCGCCTTGGCCGTGGCGCTCCCCGTCGCGCCGTCGGCCGCGGGGGTGTCGGCCGCAGGGGCGTCGACGGCTGCCGCGACGAGGTCGACGGTGTCGCTGTCCACGGCAGCCGGCTGGGCCTGGGCCTGGCGGGCCTGGGCCGAGGCGGTGGCGTCGGTCGAGGAACAGGCGCCGAGGGTGAGGCTGCCGAGGAGCAGGGCCGCCCCGGTGAGGGCGGTGGAGGTGCGCAGGAGGCCGGTGGGCCGGCGGGTGTCGGTGGTCATGACCCAAGGCTCGCGCCCGCACGTGAAGCCGCGGTGCGCATCGTGTTCGGATCGTGTTCGGGGGCGACGCCCGGCCCTGCTGGCAGGGCAGGCAGTCGTCCGGCGTGCGTGCCGTCAGGCGAAGATCGGGCCGACGGCGGGGTAGGCCGCGGTGAGCAGTGACCGCACCGTCGACAGCGACGGCACGTCGCCCCCGCCCTGGAAGCCCGTGTCGAGGCGCATCGGCTTGCCCCACGCCAGGAGGTCCTCGATCGTCGTGCCCGTCGCCTGTCCCGAGAGGCGGTCGAACCAGTCGGCCCGGCCGTAGGTGACGTCGCCGCCGATGCAGACGAGCTCGACCCACGACGGGTCGGCGAGGCAGACGTTCTCGTAGGGGTCGGCGTGGTGGCGCTCGAGCACGAGCAGGTCGGCCGGCCGCCCCGGAGCCAGCGCCCCGAGGTGGTCGGCGAGCCCGGCCACGCGCGCGGCGACCGACGTCACCATGGCGACGAGGTCCGCCGCCGCGACCGCATGGCCCTGGCGCGCGAGCTCCCGTCGGGCCACCTTCAGCTCGGCAAGCAGGCTCGTCGAGCCGGAGGGCAACCAGTCGGCACCGAGCGCGACCGGCATGCCCGCCGCGAGCGCCTCCCCCGCGAGGGTCGTCTCGCCGTAGAGGCGCAGGTTGGACTGCGGCGACCACACGAGGCGGCAGCCGGCCTCTGCGACGGTGTGCAGGTCGTCGACGCCGAGCGCGCTCCCGTGGATGATGTTCGTCGCCGGGGTGGCGGCACCGAGGTCGAGGAAGTGCCGGAACTCCTTGGCGCTCACCTCGTCGCCGCGCCGGCCCTCGGAGAGGTGCAGGTAGAAGGCGTCGACCTCCCCGGCGGTGATCCGGTCCTTGACGCGCTGGTACGTCGGCAGCCCGAACGACCCGGACGGCAGGTCGATCATGGCCCGCGCGCGGTGCGACCCGAACGCCCACTGGTCGAGGTTGCGCACGAGCGGCTCCGACGTGGCGCTGCTCGCCCCCGACGCGCCCTGGATGCCGGTGACGCCGCCGACGAGCGCGCGCACCTCGGCGTAGCGGGTCTGGGTCTTCGGCGGCACCTGCGTCAGCAGGATGTTCTGCGGGTCGCGCACGAGCGCCTGGTAGGGCGCGGACCGGCGCCACGCATAGCGGTTGGCATAGCGCTTCGGCGGCTCCCAGGCGGCGAACACGTTGAACTCGGGGTGGCCGTGCAGGTCGAGCAGTCCCGGCAGGATGACGCCGTCGGTCTCGAGCACGGCGACGTCGCCGGGGCGCCGCTTCGACACCCGGTCGACCACGCCGTTCGCGACCGTGACGTAGCCGCTGGACCAGGCGCCGTCCGGCGTGACGACCGCGCCGTGCAGCGCGAACGGCGCCGGTGGCAGGGCGCGGGTGCGGCGGGCCGGCTCGGGCAGCTCGTCGGTGATGCCGCGGCGGTAGGCCCGGGCGAACGGTCCGCGGGACGGCGACCCGCCACTCAGAGCGGCGGCCACGACCGCGCTCCCCGGGGGACGGTGACGGTGATCGTCGCCCGCTTGGTCTGGGCGTCGGCTCCGCTGCGGGCCGCCCACGCGTCGACGCCCCGCCACCACGCCGGCGCGCCCGGCGGGAGGTCGCCCTCCGGGATGCCGACGAGGTCGGTGGGTCCCCACGTCGCGGCGTACGGCGTGAGGTCGGTCGGCCCCTCGGGCTGTACGTGCGCCGCCAGCGCGTCGAGGTGCGCGTTCCAGTTCGCCAGCTGGGCGGCGGTCGTCTCGGCGAGCGGCTTGCCCGACGCGCGGGCCGAGCCCTCGGCATACGTCGGGTGCCGGACAGCCGCGAGGTGCAGGGCCGACGCCGTCTCGGGGCGCGTGGGGGCCCAGGCGGCATACCCCTTCGCCGCGAGGTCACCGAGCGCGAGGACGGCGGTCACGTCGGTGTCGACGAGCAGCGCGTCGAGCCAGCGGTTGCGGTAGGTGGTGATCGCCTCGTCGGTGACGTGCCGGTTGCCCGCGGCCTGGCCGAACACGCTGTAGAGGTAGACGTTGACCATGACGTATGCCGTGTCGATCCCGATCTTCGCGAGCAGCCCCTGCACGCGCTGGCCGGCCTCACCGACGAGGATGCGCCGCGAGACGGACTCGTGCGTGGCCGGGTCCTGTCCGAGCACGAGGACGCGGGCGCTGCCGTCGAGGCGCCCGCGGTGGAAGATCGGCCCCCACTCCGTGCGGAAGTCGGCCTGCGGGTAGACGTCCTCGCCGGGATGCTCGGCGACGAGCGAGGCGAAGGGCTCGGCGACGTAGCCCGGACAGCTCTGGTGCACCACGGCCATGACGGACCTCCACCCGATCGGAACCGACGTCAGTGCAGGGTGTTTCGACGGTAGTCCTGATACGTGCCGGCCGTCGGCGCTTCGCTCAGCCCGCCCCTTGCGCGCCGGTCGCTCCGGTCGCGCCGTCGGCACGGCGCAGCAGCAGCGCCTTCTCGACGTCGTTCTGCGCCATCGAGGCGGCGCGGGCGAACTCGGCCCGCGCCTGCTCGTCGTGGCCCAGGCGCTCGAGCAGGTCGCCGCGCACGCTCGGCAGGAGGTGGTAGTCCGACAGCTCGCCGGTGGCGGCGAGGGCGTCGACGACCTCGAGCGCGGCCTCGGGGCCCTTCGCGTAGGAGAGCGCGACGGCGCGGTTGAGCTCGACGACCGGCGAGGGACGCAAGCCCCCGAGCTGCGCGTAGAGCGCGGCGATCCGCGCCCAGTCGGTGGCATCGGCCGTGCGCGCCCGCGCGTGGCACGAGGCGATCGCGGCCTGCAGGACGTACGGGCCGGCCGAGCTGCGCGCGGCCTCGAGCAGCGCGACGGCGCGGTCCAGGGCGGCGAGGGCGTGCCGGATGAGCGCGTGGTCCCAGAGGGAGCGGTCCTGCTCGAGCAGCAGCACCGGCTCGCCGTCGCGCCCGATGCGGGCGCGGGTCCGGGAGGCCTGGATCTCCATGAGCGCGAGCAGGCCGTGCACCTCCGGCTCCGCGGGGGCGAGGGCCGCGAGCACGCGCCCGAGCCGGATCGCCTCCTCCATGAGGTCGCCCCGCACCCAGTCCCGCCCGGTGGTGGCGGCATACCCCTCGTTGAAGACGAGGTAGACGACCTCGAGCACCGACGCGAGCCGGGGCGCGAGCTCCGCGCCGGAAGGGACCTCGACGGTGACGCCGTCCTGGCTCAGGGTCTTCTTGGCCCGCGAGATGCGCTGCGCGACCGTCGACTCCGTCGTGAGGAACGCGCGCGCGATCTCGCGAGTCGTCAGTCCCCCGATCATCCTCAGCGTCAAGCAGATCCGCGCCTGGGCGGTCAGCGCCGGGTGGCAGGCGGCGAAGACGAGGCCGAGCACGTCGTCGTCGACGTCCTCGAGCGCCGCGTCGAAGTCGCCCTCGGCGAGCTCGGCCACCCGCAGCTCCTCGAGGTGCCCGACCTGCTGCAGCTTGGCCGAGAGGTTGACGTCGCGCCGGATGCGGTCGACGGCCCGCCGCCGGGCGGTGGCCGTGAGCCAGGCACCCGGCTTCGTCGGGATGCCGTCACGCGGCCACTGCTCGAGCGCCTGCACGAACGCGTCCTGGGCGAGGTCCTCCGCGAGGCCGACGTCGCCGACGACACGGGCGACGACCGCCGTCACCTTGGCGGCCTCCATGCGCCAGACCGCCTCGAGCGTGCGCTGCACGTCGGGCGTGGCGGCCTGCGGTCCGGTGGTCGAGGGCACCCGGACACTCTGGCACGGCGGTGCTGGTGGGAGGGGCTGGCGGACGATGCTGGTGGGAGGGGCTGGTGGGAGGGGCTGGTGGGAGGGGCTGGTGGGAGGGCTGGTCGACGGTGCCGGTCGACGCGGTCAGCCGCCGGCGGCGGTGCGGGCGGCCTCCGCGCGCATCGTCTCCTCGCGGGCCCGCAGCTCCGGCGTGTACTCGTCGCCGAAGTCCTCGGCCGCGAGGACCTGGCGCAGCTCGAGCGCCTGGCCCGGCGCGGGCGCGCAGGAGGCCGGCCACCTGCGCAGCCACTCGATCGCCTCCTCCCGCGAGCTGACGTCGATGACGGTGAAGCCCGCGATGAGCTTCTCCGTCCCCGCGAACGGCCCGTCGGTGACGGTCCACTCGCCGCCGTCGTAGGTCAGGCGCACCCCCTTCGAGGTCGGGTGCAGGCCCTGCCCGTCGACGAAGACCCCGGCCTTGAACATCTCCTCGTTGTAGGCCTGCATGTCGGCGAACTGCTGCTCGGTGCCGGTGACGCCGTCCTCGGTCTCGGGGCTGCCGGGGACGATGATCATGAAGCGCATGGTGCTCTCCTCGTGGGTGGCGGCGCGGGCCGTGCGCCCGCCTCACCCCTTCGTCGAACGGGACCGCCCGTTCTCGACACGGGTCCGAGGAGAGGTGCGCGGCTCAGAGCTCGAGGCGGGTGGTCGCCGCGGACTCGACACCCTCGCGGAAGGGCACGCCGTCGCGCGCGGCCTGCGCGACGCCCTCGAGCACCGGCACGAGGCCGTCCTCGTCGACGTGGCCGGTCACCTCGTCGGCCACCGCCTTGACCGCGTCGGGGGCGTTGCCCATGGCCACGCCCCACGCGGCCCAGTGCAGCATCTCGAGGTCGTTGCGCTGGTCGCCGCAGGCGACGGTGTGGGTGGGCTCGACCCGCAGCTGGCGGCGCACGAGCTCGAGGGCGCTCGCCTTGGACACGCCCTCGGGGTTGATGTCGAGCCACGCGGACCAGCCGACGGCATACGACACCCCGTGCAGGCCGGCGCGCTCGACGAGCTCCATGAACTCCTCGGCCGTGGCCTCGGGCTGACGGAGGGTGACGCGCGTGACGGGGTTGGCCACGAGCTCGTCCCAGTCGACCTCGCGCGACTGGCCCATGAGCTCTCCGTCGGGGAAGTGCTTGCTCACCTTGAAGCCGACACCGGGCTCCTCGACGGCGATGAGCGCGTCGGGCAGGGCGCCCCGCATCTTCTCGAGCACCGCGCGCGGGTCGAAGGTCACCATGTCGATGATCGCGTAGCCCTCGTCACGGTGGCGGTCGAGCTGCAGGGTCAGGGCGCCGTTCGAGCAGATCGCGTAGCCCTCCCGCAGGCCGAGCGCCTCGAGGACCGGCATCGTCGCGATGATCGAGCGGCCCGTCGCGACGACGACCGCGACGTCGTCGGGCAGGGCCAGCACGGCCTCACGGACGCGGTCGGAGAGCTCACCCATGTGGTTGAGGGTCGTGCCGTCGAGGTCGAGGGCGAGCAGTCGCTGGGCCATGCGCTCACCGTATCGTCCGCCCCGGCGCCGTCCCGCAACGCCGGGGCGACATCGCGTCGTCGCCACCGGGCCGCCACCGGGCCGCCACCGGGCCGCCACTGAGACGTCACCCGGACGCGGACGCCGACGGACGACCGTTGGTCGCCGCACCACCCCGGCACGCTGCACGACACGCCGCGCCCGCGGGTCCGGGCCGACCAACGGTCGTCGCCCGGCAGCGGCCCGGCGCCCCCGCGTCAGGCGAGGCGGCCAAGGGCGTCCTCGATGCCGCGGTGGAAGGTGGGGTAGGCGTAGATCATCGACCGGAGCCGCTCGATCGGCACCTCGGCGTGGACGGCCACCGCGAGCGCGCCGAGCACCTCGCCGCCGCCCGGACCCACCGTCGTGGCCCCGACGAGGACGCCGCGGTCGGCGTCCGCGACGACCTTGATGAGCCCGTCGGCGCGGGCGATCCAGCCGCGGGTCGTCTCGCCGAGCGGGGTGAGTCCCACCTGGACGTTCGCGAAGCGATCCCGCGCCTGCGCCTCCGTCAGGCCGACGGCGCCGACCTCGGGGTCGGTGAACGTGACGCGCGGCAGGGCGTCGTAGTCGGCCGGCGGACCGTCCTCGCCGAGCACGTCGCGGATGACGACACCCGCCTGGTACATCGAGACGTGGGTGAAGGCCCCCTTGCCGGTGATGTCGCCGACCGCCCAGACGCCACCGGTGACGCGGCAGCGCTCGTCGACCGGTGCGGTGCGGGCGTCGCGGGCCACCCCGACGGTGTCGAGGCCGACGCCGGCGGGGTCGGCCCGCCGGCCCGCGGCCACGAGCAGCTTCTCCGCCGTCAGCGTCGAGCCGTCGGCGAGGGTGACGGTGAAGACCGAGCCGTCGTGGGCCACCCGCTGCGCGCCGACCCCCGCACGCACCGTGACGCCGTCGGCCTCGAGCGCGGCGGCGAGCGTCTCGGACGCCTCGGGCTCCTCGAGGGCGAGGATGCGCTCGGCCGCCTCGACGACCGTCACCTCGACGCCGAACCGGGCCATCACCTGGCTCAGCTCGCACCCGATGGCGCCGCCGCCGAGCACGATGAGGCTGGCAGGCAGCTCGGCGGTCTCGATGATCTCGTGGTTGGTCCAGTAGGGGGTGTCGGCCAGCCCCTCGACCGGTGGGACCGCCGCCGTGGTGCCCGTGTTGACGACGATGCCGCGGGTCGCCGTGTAGGCCGTGCCGTCGACGTCGACCCGCCCCGGGCCGGCGATGCGACCGGTGCCGCGCACGAACCTCGCCCCCGTGCCGGTGAGCCGGTCGACGGCCACCTGGTCGTCCCAGTCGTCGGTGGCCTCCTCGCGGATCCGCTTCGCGACGAGCGACCAGTCGGGCGTGACCTTCTCGACCGTCCCGGCGAGGCCGTCGACGCGGCGGGCCTCCGCGAGCGCGTCGGCCGCGCGGATCATCATCTTCGAGGGGATGCAGCCCCAGTAGGGGCACTCGCCCCCGACGAGGCGGCGGTCGACGCCGAGCACGCGCAGCCCGCGCTCGGCGAGCCTGCCGGCGACGTGCTCACCGCCCGGGCCGAGGCCGATCACGATGACGTCGAAGGTGTGGTCGCTGTCCGTTGCCATGCGCACAGCCTGTCCTGCGCGGCGCCCGCGCGGAAGAGCCGGGGTCTCACGCTGCGATTCCGGACCGTGACGTCGTCGGCCTCTCAGCCCTTGACGCCACCCTCGTTCGCGCCACGGATGAAGTAGCGCTGGAGGGCGAAGAAGAGCAGGGCGACCGGGATCGTCGTGAGCAGGGCGGTGCCGAGCTTGAGCGGGTACTGCGTGCCCGCGCCGAGCTGGCCGCTCGTGAGGCTCGCGAGGCCCGTGACGAGCGTCTGGTGCTCCGGCGTGCCCCGCGTGACGACGAGGAAGTGCGAGAACTCGTTCCACGACCCCTGGAACGACAGGATCGTCAGCGTGATGAGGGCGGGCTTGGCCATCGGCAGCACCACCGACCAGAAGGTGCGGAAGATGCTCGCGCCGTCGAGCCGGGCGGCCTCCTCGATCGAGACCGGCACCGAGTCGAAGAACTGCTTCATGATGAAGATGCCGGCGGCGTCGACGATGAGCGGCAGGATCATCGCGGTGTAGGTGTCGTAGATGCCGAGGTAGTTGACCATGAGGAACTTCGGGATGAGCAGGGCCACCCCCGGCACGGCCATGACGGCCAGCAGCCCGCCGAAGACCGCCTTGCGGCCACGGAACTGCAGCCGCGAGAGCGCGTAGCCCGCGAGGGAGTCGAAGAAGACCCGCCCTGCCGTCACGACGACGGTGACGAGCACCGAGTTCTGCACCCACGTCGTCACCGGCACGGACGAGTCGCCGGTCTGGCCGAAGATGCGCTGCCACACCTGCAGGGTCGCCGGGTTGGGCACGAGCGAGAGGGGGTTGTTCGCGGCATCCGGGTCGGTCTTGAAGGACGTCGAGATCTGGATGAGGAACGGGTAGATGAAGAGGACCGCGAAGGCGAGCAGTGCCGTGTAGAGCACGATCGTCTTGACCGGGTTGGACCTGCGGGCGTTCACGAGCGACCTCCACGTCGGAAGAGCGGCTTGCGTTCGTCCTTGTCCGTCAGGACGTAGCGCTGGATGCGGGTGAGGACGACGATGATGAGGAAGACGACGAAGGCCATGGCCGCACCGGAGCCGTACTTGAAGTTGCCGAAGCTCTGCTGGTAGGAGAGGAACGCCGGGCTCAGGGTGGTGCCCGCGGGCGCGCCCTTGCCCATGACGTAGATCTGGTCGAACACCTGCCACGTGCCGATGAGGCCGAGGGTGATGACGAGGAAGAGCGCCGGCCTGATCATGGGCAGCGTGACGTGCCGGAGCTTCTGCCAGCGCGACGTGCCGTCGAGGGCGGCGGCCTCGTCGATCTCGACGGGCAGGTCCTGCAGGGCCGCGATGAACATCAGCATGAAGGTGCCGGACGTCGTCCAGATGACGAGGAAGATGATGACGAACATCGCGACGGACGGCCCGGAGAGCCAGTCCCAGAGGCTGCGGCCGAGGATCTCGCCCTGCGCCCAGCCGGGGTTGTCGACACCGACCGCGTTGAAGGCCAGGTGCAGCAGTCCACGACTGTCGCTGAACCACTGCGGGCCGTCGATGCCGAAGAAGCCGAGGAAGGCGTTGACCGCCCCGGTGTTGGAGAAGAGGAAGAGGAAGACCGTCGCGATCGCGATCGAGCTCGTGACCGACGGGAAGTAGAACGCCGTGCGGAAGAAGCTGCGGCCCTTGAGCATCGTGTTGTTGACGAGGAGCGCGAGACCCAGCGCGAGCACCGTCTGCAGCGGCACGACGAGCAGCACGTAGTAGAAGGTGTTGCCGATCGACTGCATGAAGTTGTCGCGGGTCAGACCGTCGCGCGCGAAGAGGTCGGTGTAGTTCTTCAGGCCGACGACGTCGGTGCCCTGGCCGACCGCGAACGGGTTGGTGTTGCCCTGCCAGTTGGTGAAGCTCACCCACAGCGCCATCCCGATGGGGATGACGAGGAAGAGGCCGATGATGACGACCATCGGCGCGATGAAGATCCAGCCCGCGATGCCCTCCCGTCCCCGGATGCCGCCTCCGGCTCGGGCGGGGGCCGGGGTGGCGGTGACGTGCTCGGTCACCGGACGCTCGTCGGTGCGCGCCATTGGTTGCTCCCTCGTGGGGGTCGGTTCGTCGGTCGTCAGGGTCGTGCGGGCAGGCGGGTGCGGTCGATCACGTGTCGGGTCCGCGGGGGTGGCGTCCGCCGGTGCGGCCGGCGGACGCCACGACGGACGCCACCCGCGGGATCAGCCTGCGAGCGCCGCGGTGCCGTTCTTCTGCAGCTCCTCGAGCCAGGCGTTCGGGTCGCCGCCCTTGCCGAGGGTGGCCAGCTGCGAGTTGAACTTGGCCATGACCTCGTCGAAGCCGGGCAGGTTGACCGGGCCCTGGGCGTACTGACCACCGGCGACGAAGGCCGCCGAGTCGGGGAACTTCGCGGCGAACGCCTTGGCGCCCTCCTCCGTCGAGGGCATGACGCCGAAGGCGTCCGCGAAGGCCATCTGCTGGTCGGTCGTGATGAGCGACTTCACGAGGTCGACCGCCTGCGCGTGGTTCGGCGACTTGGCGGCGATGCCCCAGCAGTTGCTGAAGAGCAGCGTGCCCTTGCCGGCCGGGCCCGCGGGCAGCTCGACGACCTTGTACTTGAGGTTCGGGAAGTCCTTCTTCGCGCCGCTGATCCAGTTGCCCTCGATCGTCATCGCGCCGACGCCCTTGCCGAGCGCCTCACCGCCCCAGCCGGTGGCGGGGGACGTGTCGGTGCTGAACTTCAGCACGCCCTCCTTCATCAGCTTCTGCACCTCGGCGAGGCCCTCCTTGGCCGGCGCGCTCGTGGCCGTCATGGTCGACCCGTCCTCGGAGACGATCCAGCCGCCGGCCTGCTTGATGAAGGCGCCGCTGCGGTTGATGTCGTTGCCGATGACGAGGCCGGTCACCTTGCCCGACGTCAGCTTCTTGGCGACGGCCTCGAGGCCGGCCCAGTCCTTGGGCACGTCGGCGTCGGTCAGCCCGGCCTTCGTCCAGAGGTCGGTGTTGATGATGAGCGCGAGGGTCGAGTAGTCCTTGGGCGCGCAGTAGAACTTGTCGTCGTACGTGAACGTCTTGACGAGCGCGGGCAGGAAGCCGGCGTCCTTGACCTGGTCGCCGTACGCGTAGAGGTTGCCCGCCTTGGCGAACGTGCCGACCTTGGACGCGTCGGTGTAGAAGAGGTCGGGCGGCGTGGTGGACGCGAAGGCCTGGCCGAGCTGCTGGCCGAGGTCCGCGGCGGCGATGACCTCGACGGTGTTGCCGGACTTCTTCGCCCAGGCGTCGGCCGCGGCCTTGACGGCGTTCGTCTCGGCGTCGCCGGAGCTGCCGATCATGATCGTCAGCTTGACCGGGCCCTTGGCCGTCGCCTGCGGGGCGCTGTTCGACCCGCTGTCGAAGCCACCCCCACCGCAGGCGCTCAGGACGAGCGCGCCGGTGGCGGCCAGAGCGAGGGCGGCTGCACCACGCGTGGTACGTGCACTCATGTCACTTCTCTTTCCGTTTGGTGCGGTCGCCCGCAGGTTTCGAGCTGGACCTGATGACCAGCTCGGGGTCGAGCAGGAGGCCACCCACCGAGGGGTCGCGGGAGTCGGCCCGGGTGCCGAGCACGTGCAGCACGCGTTCGGCGACCTGGTCGAGGGGTTGGTGGAGGCTGCTGAGGTCGAGGGCCTGGGCGATGTCGGTGTCGTCGAAGCCGACGAGCCCGACGTCGACGCCGGGCTCGAGACCGCGCTCGACGAGGACCCGCCACGCGCCGAGGGCGAGGGCGTCGGAGGCGCAGACGAGCGCGCCGCCCGTGCCGACGGCGTCGATGAGGCCCGCGGCCGCCGACGAGGCAGCATCGATCACCTGGGGTGTCGTCGCCTGCCACTCGGGGTGCGCGATCCCGAGGTCGGCCGTCGCGCGCGCCCAGCCGGACCGGCGGTCGTCACCGACGGGCGAGCCCTCGGGCCACCCGAGGTAGCCGATGCGCTCGTAGCCCTGCTCCGCGAGGTGGCGCACGGCGGCGTCGATGCCGGCGGCGCCGTCGACGTCGACCCACGACGTGACGCCCGGGTCGTCCCACACGCGGCCGAACGCGGCATACGGCACGTGGTGGGCGTCGAGCCAGGCCGGGCGCGGGTCGGAGGTGCGCGTGTCGGTCAGCACGAAGCCGTCGGCCACGCGGCTCGCGACGAAGCGCTCGTAGGCGGGGAGCGGGTCGAGCGGGTCCGGCGCGGTGAACGGCACGACGTGGGAGCCGTGGCCGGCCGCGCCGGTCGTCAGCTCGATGAGGAAGGTGTCGAGGATGGCGCCGAGGCGGCCGAACCCGGCCGAGTTGAGCTCGATGCCCCACGCTCCGGCGCGCTCCTGCTTGAGGGTCTGCGCGGCGCGGCTCGGCTGGTAGCCGAGCAGCTCGATCTGGGCCTGCACGCGGGCGAGGGTGTCGGGCGCGACCCGCTCGGGGGCGTTGACGACGTTGCTCACCGTCTGGCGCGAGACCGAGGCAGCGCGCGCGACGTCGTTGATCGTCGCGCGCCTCCTGGCCGCAGAACTCGATGTCACCCTTGACGCCGTCCTCTCGGAGTGGAACGTTCTAATCACTGATTTGAACGTTCATATCCCTCACCGCATACTCAGTCCTCACGGCAGGGGTGTCAAGAGGGGCGCGGTAGTTTCCTACGACAGCCCGACCGCCGCGCACGCACGAGGAGGAGCCCGATGAGCAGGCACCAGGCCGAGGACGTCGAGGACGTCCGCGACGCGACGCACGCCCCGGACTCCGGCCTCCCGGCGTCCCCCGCTGACGCCGCGGGTCGACAGCCGTGGCTGCACGACCTCGTCATCTGCGTCGACGGGAACGGCACGGCCCTCAGCGACGCCGACGGCGCGATGCGCGGCAGCGGCGCCCACGGCTTCTTCGTCGACGACCAGCGCGTCGTCTCGGAGTTCGTCATCGGGCTCGTCGGCGCCGACCTCGTGCACGTGGCGCACGCGGCCCGTGGGTCGCGCGGCGAGTTCCTCACGTCGGCGCGCGGAGTCGGTGACCCCGGCGCCGACCCCACGGTCGAGGTGCACCGCAGCCGCCACCTGGCGGGAGGCGTGCTCCGCGAGCAGGTCGTCGTCACCTCCCGCGCGTCCACCCCGGTCGAGACCGAGCTCGTCGTCCGCCTCGGTGGTGACGGCGCCGACATCAGCGTCGTCAAGTCCGGGCTCGCGACCGGGCACCTGCTCGAGCCGCGGCGCGAGACCGACGCCACCACGGGCTGGCAGAGCGCCGAGCTGACGACACGCGTCGAGCTCTCCCCCGCTCCCGCGGCCCTGACGACCGGGGCCGACGGGGTGCGCGCCTCCTTCCCGCTCCGCATCGAGCCGGGCTCGCGGGCCGTGGTCGAGGTCGTCGTCGGCACCGAGCGGCGCGGCGCGAGCATGTTCGCCGCGGACACGGGGTCGGATGCCGTCGACTGGCCCGAGCGGCTCGAGGTCGAGGCGGGCGATCCGCGCCTCGGCCGCCTCCTCGAGACCTCCCTGACCGATCTGCGCAGCCTGTTGCTGCGGGATCCCGCGGACCTGCGTGACGTCTTCACCGCGGCCGGAACCCCTTGGTACCTCACGCTGTTCGGGCGGGACTCGCTCTGGGCGGCCCGCATGGCGCTGCCGCTGGGGACCGACCTCGCCGGTGGCACCCTCCGCGCGCTGGCCCGTCGTCAGGGCACGCGGCACGACGCCAGCACGGCCGAGGCACCCGGCAAGATCCCGCACGAGCTGCGCCGCACGTCGCACGCCCACGACGCGGACTCCTTCCACCTGCCGCCGGTCTACTGGGGCACGGTCGACGCGACGGCGCTGTGGATCTGCCTCCTGCACGACGCCTGGCGCTGGGGCCTCGCCGACGACGAGGTCCGCGACCTCCTCCCGGCGCTGCGCTCGGCGGCGAGCTGGCTCACGGAGCTGGCCACACCGGACGACGACGGCCTCATCAAGTACGTCGACGAGAGCGGCCACGGCCTCGTCAACCAGGGCTGGAAGGACTCCGGCGACTCGATGCGCTTCCGCGACGGCTCGCTCGCCGCGTCGCCCATCGCGCTCGTCGAGGCGCAGGCGTATGCCGTCGAGGCCGCAGTCGCCGCCGCCACCCTGCTGCGGGCGTTCGGGACCACCGACGGTCCGGACGGGACCCGCGCGGACGAGCTCGAGCGCTGGGCCGAGGCGCTCCGCGACCGCGTGCGGTCCCGCTTCTGGGTCGGCGGGCCCGACGACCGCTACCTCGCGATGGCCATCGACGGCGACGACCGGCCGGTCGACGGCGTCGGCTCGAACATGGGCCACGCCCTCGGCACCGGCGCCCTGACGCCGGAGGAGGCCCGCCGCGTCACCGACACCCTGACCGCGCCGACGATGCTCGGCAGCTTCGGCATCGCCACGCTCGCGAACGACAACGGCGGCTTCAACCCGATCGGCTACCACACGGGCTCGGTCTGGGTGCACGACACGGCCATCTGCGCCCTCGGCATGGCCCGGGAGGGACACGCGACCGAGGCGGCGGCCGTGGCCCGGCGCCTGCTCGACGTCGGCGAGGCGTTCGACTACCGCCTGCCCGAGCTCTTCGCCGACGACGCCGTCTTCGGCCGCCCGGCGCCCTATCCGGCGTCGTGCCGACCGCAGGCCTGGGCGGCTGCGTCGTCGGTCGCCATGCTGACGGTCGCGCTCGGGATCAGCGCCGACGTGCCGAACCGCACGGTGCGCCTCCGCCCCCCGGCGCGCCCGCCGTTCGGCGCGCTGCGCGTCCGGGGCCTGCGCGTGGGCGAGGCCGTCGTGACGGTCGAGGTCGGCGCCGACGGCACGGTGACCGTCGACGGCCTGCCGTCCGACTTCACCCTCGAGCGCTGAGCGCGGTGCGCCCGCCCCCGCTCCGCACCCGTGCTGGACGCACGGGCCCGATCGGCCACGCGGAGGCGTGCTCGTGAGTCCCCGTGACGTCCTGGGTCGTGACGTGGGGCCGGACGTGCGCGTCCAGTTCACGAGTCTCCGCGGTCCGGTCGTGCGGTCGCTCTCGCTCGGGAGCGACGGACCCGGCACGACACCGCACGTCGTCGTGCTCCCCGGTCTCGGCCTGCCGTTCTACACGATCCCCACCGCGCGGGCCATCGCCTCCCGCGGACTCGCGTGCACGGTGCTCGACCTGCCGGGCTTCGGCTCGAACCTGCCCCGGCCGACGAGCCCGTCGATCCACGCGGCAGGTCTGCTGGCCGCCCGCTGGATCGAGGCTCGTCGCGGCGACCGTCCCGTCGTCGTGCTCGGCCATTCGACGGGAGGCCAGGCGGCGTTGACGGCCGCCCTCGCCGTGGGCGTCCACCACCGCCGCCTCGCGCTCGTGCTGGCCGGCACGACGTTCGCGCCCGAGCAGCGCCGGCTGGACCGGCTGGTGCGCGCGACCCCGTTCGCCTACCGCGACGACCGTCTCGACCAGATCGACCCCATGGAGGTCTGGCGCGGCCGCACCGGCATCCTCGCGATGCTGCGCTCGGGGCTGCACGACGCGCCGGAGGAGCGGATCGCCCGCCTCACCGCGCCCCTGACCGTCACGGCCGGAGTGCACGACGCGTTCGCGCCCCTCGCGTGGCTCGACCAGCTCGCGCTCGCGGCCACGGCGGCACCGAGCGTGCGGACGTCGTTGCTCGGCGGATCGCACAACAACCTCTTCACGCACCCCGACGAGGTGGCCGACCTCGTGCTCCGGGCCGCCGCGGACACGACGAGCGAATGAGCCGACTCGCCCCTCACGACTGCGGGCTCAGGAGGTGTAGGCCTCGGCGGTCAGGCAGCGGGCGCCCATGACGCCGTTCTTGCCGACCGATCCGCTGATCCGCCAGTAGGGACGGATCGTGTGGGTGCCGGACGGCACCACCATGACCACCATGTTGTGCCGGGTCTGCCAGTACTCGGTGTGGTTGGCGAAGTTCTGCGCCCCGAATATCTGCACCGGGCCGCCGTCGATGCTGTAGCCGACCCGGATCTCGGCGAGCGTGTCGACACCTGCGTCCGCGTTGAAGTTGACGAGGATGTAGCGCGAGGTGGGCCCGTCGTTGACGCTGACCACCGAGTTGACCGGACGCCAGCCGTTGACGGCGGTGTTCGTCGAGACGTCGAAGGCGCAGGCCTTCTGCACGCCGGGGATGGCCTGCGCCGGCGCCAGCATCGTGGCCGAGACACCCGCGGCGACCGCGAGGACGGCACCCGCGCCGACGGCGCGCTTCTTCGTGCGGGACATGGTGGAGGAAAGGATGGAAGACATCGTGCTCGCCCTTCGGTGGTGCCGTCGCGGGCCGGATCGGCCCGCGTGAGTGGCGCGGTCGCGCCACTCCCATAGGTGCGCCCGGGGCGACTGCAGATACGAGCGCGCGGTGTCATTTGCCGTCGGGACGGCCTCACGACATACTGAGAACGGTTATCAGTATCGAGAGCGAAGGACGTACCATGACGGCTCCCGCCGGCACTCCCACCTACCTCGTGACCGGCGTCGACGAGGTCGCGACGGCCGCGGCCACGATCGGGCTGCAGTGGGACCTCCCCGACGCCGTCGTCGTCTCGCACCGCATCGAGGTGGGGACGCAGCGCCTGCACCGCGTCATCAGCGACGTGACCGGCGTGCTCGAGCGCGAGTCGCTCGACCTCGCCCACGCCTGCACCAGCTGCGCGATCCGGGAGGACATCGTGCCGACGCTCCGCCGTCTCGCGGAGCTCGACCGCTGGGCGGCGATCATCGCGCACCTGCCGCTGACCACCGAGGCGTTGCAGGTGTGCCGCGCCATCGGGCTCGACCGTGAGGACCCGGGCGGCGCAGCGGTGCGGGTGGCGGCGGTGCTGGCCGCACTCGACGGCCCTTCTCTCGTGGCGACGCTCACGAGCGACGCCCTGCTCGCCGAGCTGGGGCGGCACACCGCGGAGGACGACCGCCGCGGGCTCGCTGAGACCGCCGGCGCCCTGGTGGAGTACGCCGACGTCGTGACGGTGCACGGCGACGCCGACGGCGAGGCGCTCGACCTGGTGCGTGAGCTCGCGCGACCCACCGCGGTGGTCGCGGCCGACGGTGAGGCCGTGCCGTCGGCCCGACTCGTCGACGGCATGCACGACCACCGGGAGACGGAGGCCTGGGTGTCCGAGACCCGGTCGGCCGCGCTGCCACCGACCGCCTCGCCCGCCGTGTGGCGGCTCGACCTCCGGTCCAACCGGCCGTTCCACCCCGACCGGCTGCACGAGCACCTCGCCCTGATCGGCAGCGGTCCGCACCGCTCCCGCGGCTGCTTCTGGCTGCCCACCCGCCCGGGGCAGGCGTGCGGCTGGGACGGAGCCGGTGGTCAGGTCAGCATCGGCGCCCTCGGCTCGTGGGGTCGTGCGCGCGTGCACACCCGCCTCGTCGTCACCGGGCTCTGCTCGCTGACGAGCGAGGCCGAGCGCGAGGCGATCCGGTCGGCCTTCGAGGCGAGCCTGCTCACCGACGCCGAGCTCGGCCCCCACGGACCGTCGTGGAACCGGGCGTCCGACGGGTTCGAGCCGTGGCTCGGCGACGTGCGCTTCGCCGCCTGAGACCGGGCACGCCCGGGCTCAGCGGCGCGTCAGCAGCACGACGGGGATGACCCGCTCGGTCTTCTTCTCGTACTCGGCGAAGCCGGGGTAGCGGCGCTTCTGCTCCTGCCAGACCGGCTCTCGTTCCTCGGGCGAGAGGACGCGGGCGCGCACGTCGATCGTCTCGACGGCGCCGTCGACACCGACCTCGATGGAGACGTCGGGGTGTGCCCTCAGGTTGTGGAACCAGGCCGGGTTCACGTCGAGCCCGGCGTAGGAGGCGAAGACGGCCCACCCACCCTCGACGGCCTGGAACATCATGGGGCTGACGCGGGCCTCACCCGACTTCGCGCCGGTCGTGTGGAGCAGCAGCAGCGGCGCGCCCTCGAAGTTGCCGCCGACCCTGCCCGCGTTCGCTCGGAACTCGGCGACGACCTTGTCGTTCCAGTCACTCATGCTCGCCACGCTACGCCGGACCACGGCGAGCGGCACGGAGACGGTTGGAGCCCACCGGGGGCCGGGTAGGACCACGGGGACCGAAGACCAAGGATCGAAGGAGTGCACATGTCGGACGACGCGAAGGTCGCCAAGGAGCTCGTCGAGACCCTCAAGGACGGCGAGCGTGGTTTCACCTCGGCCGCCGAGAAGCTGCGTGACAGCGACCGGGCCGAATGGGCCACCACCCTGCAGCGCCTGGCCGAGCAGCGGGCCGGGTTCCGCCGCGAGATCGTCGAGATGGGCCACGAGTACGGCGACGACGTCGACGAGAGCGGCTCGGTGGCAGCAACTCTGCACCGCGGGTGGATCTCCCTCAAGGACGCCCTGACCGGCGACGACGCGGGGAGCGTGCTCGGCGCCGCCGCCACGGGCGAGGAGCACGCGGTGTCGGAGTACGAGAAGGGCCTCGAGCAGGACCTCAGCGCCGGCTTCCGCGAGGTCGTCAGCCGCCAGCACGCTGCTGTCGTCGCCGCCCGCGACGAGGTCAAGGCGCTCCAGACCGCCGACTGAGGCGCTGGGCCGCGCCCGCGGCGCTCAGCATGGCGTCCCCGGCTGACGCAGGCTCTCTCGTGGGGGCTGCGTCGCCGGGCGACGCGGTGCACAGGCCCGGCACCCCATCCGTTCCGCGCCGCGGGGCCCGATCATCCCGATGCGGACGGTCCCGGTCGGATCTCCTTGGGGGTGAGCAGCGCCCGCTGGCGCACCTTCTGGTCCGCATACCCGGCGTATGCCGTCCGCGTCGTCTCCAGGTCGCTGACCTCCGCGACCGGCACGTCCCACCACGACGCGCTGTCGGGCGCGTGCACGAGCGGGTCGGTCTCGACGTGGATGACGACGGGACCACCGTCGGAGGGCCACGCCTTGGCCGCCCTGATCGCCCCGTGGAGCTCGTCGACCGAGTGGACCTCGATGACGTGGGCGCCGAGCGAGCGGGCGTTGGCCGCGAGGTCGACGGGCAGGACGTCGCCGTCGAGGCGCCCGGACGCCCCTCCCCGGTAGCGGTACGACGTCCCGAACCGCTGCGACCCCAACGACTCCGACAGCGAGCCGATGGAGTGGAAGCCGTGGTTCTGCACGAGCACGACGATGACCTTGACGCGTTCCTGCACGGCCGTGACGAGCTCCGTCGGCATCATCAGGTAGCTCCCGTCACCGACCATCGCGAAGACGTCGCGTGACTCGTCGGCGAGGCGGATGCCGATGGACGCCGGCACCTCGTAGCCCATGCAGGAGTAGCCGTACTCGACGTGGTAGCCCTTGCGATCGCGAACCCGCCACAGCTTGTGGAGGTCGCCGGGCATCGAGCCGGCCGCACAGAGCACGACGTCGCGCGGGTCGCTCAGCTCGTTGACGGCACCGAGCACCTGGCCCTGCGTCAGCAGGCCCTCGGCCAGCCGGTCGGTGACGTGGGTCGACGGGTGGAAGGCCCCCTCGACCGCGGCGTCCCACTCCGCCCACAGTGCGGCCTGGCGCGACCGGTGGGCGTCGTCGACGGCATACCCCTGCAGGGCCGTCGTGAGGGCCGTGAGGGCCTCACGGGCATCGGCGACGATGGTGAGGCCAGAGTGCTTGCCCGCATCGAACCGCGCGACGTTGATGTTGACGAAGCGGACCCCGCTGTCCTGGAACGCCGTCCGCGACGCCGTGGTGAAATCGCCCCAGCGCGTGCCGACACCGATGACGACGTCGGCCTCGGCGGCGAGCGCATTGGCTGCCGTCGTCCCCGTCGAGCCGACAGCGCCCACGAGCTGCGGGTGGCCGTGCGGGAGCGAGCCCTTGCCGGCCTGCGACTCCCCGACGGGGATGCCGGTCGCCTCGCAGAGCGTGCTCAGCGCCTCCTCGGCCCCCGAGTAGTGCACGCCGCCACCGGCGACGATCATCGGACGCCTCGCCGACCGGACGAGGGCTGCGGCGTCCTCGACGTCGACGGCCTCCGGCAGTGGGCGGGCCACGCGCCACACCCTCGGCATGAAGAGCGGGGTGGGCCAGTCGTACGCCTCGGCCTGCACGTCCTGCGGCAGCGAGATCGTCACGGCGCCCGTCTCCACGGGGTCGGTGAGCACCCGCATCGCGCCGAGCAGGGCGGAGGGCAGCTGCTCCGGACGCGCCACCTCGTCGAAGAAGCGCGACAGCGGGCGGAAGGCGTCGTTCACCGTCACGTCGCCGGCACCCGGCAGCTCGAGCTCCTGGAGCACCGGCGCGCTGACGCGGGTGGCGAAGGTGCCGGACGGCAGCAGCAGCACGGGGATCCGGTTGACCGTTGCGAGCGCGGCGCCCGTCAGCATGTTCGTCGAGCCCGGCCCGACGGAGGCCGTGCACGCCCACGTCTGCAGCCGGTCCTTCTGACGCGCATAGGCCACGGACGCGTGGACCATTGCCTGCTCGTTGCGGGCCAGCACGTAGGGCAGGCGCTCCGGGCCGTCAGCGAGCTCGGCCTGCAGCAGCGCCTGGCCGATCCCGGCGACGTTGCCGTGGCCGAAGATGCCGAAGCAGCCGGCGAAGAGCTTCTGCCGCTCGCCGTCCCGCTCGCTCCACTGCTGGGTGAGGAAGCGCACGACGGCCTGGGCCACGGTGAGGCGCACCGTCGCAGCGGTCCGGGTGTCGCTCGTCATCGAGCACCTCCGAAGGGGAGTCGGGGATCGACCGGCTGGTCCGTCCAGGTGTCGCGCACCCAGGCGTGCGCGGGTTCGTCGCAGATGAGCCACGCGCGCTCCTCGCCGGGACCGGCCATGACGTTGAGGTAGTAGAGGTCGTAGCCGGGCGCGGCCATGGCAGGCCCGTGCCAGCCGTGCGGCACGAGCACGACGTCGCCGGGTCGCACCTCGGCGAGCACCTCGATGGGGCGGTGCTCGGTGCCGTGGACGCGCTGGTAGCCGACGGGGTCGGCGGCTGCGGCCTCCGGGCAGCCCTCCTCGGGTGCCACCTCGAAGTAGTAGATCTCCTCGAGCTGGGTCTCCTCCCCCGGCCGCTCCTCGTCGTGCTTGTGCGGCGGCCACGAGCTCCAGTTGCCTGCGGGCGTGACGACCTCGCAGGCGATGACCGAGTCGGCGTCGAGCACACCGGGGAGGCCGAAGTTGCGCACCTCCCGCGAGGCGGTGCCCGCGCCGCGCAGCTCCACCGGCACCTCGTCGGCGGCCACGTGCCGGAAGGGGAAGCGGGCCTCGGTCGCCTCGGTCACGGCGAAGCAGACCGCGACACGGGCGTCGCCGACGGCGGTGACCGTGAGCGACGTGCCGGCCGGGACGTAGGCCACGTCGGTCGGTCCGGCGAACACCGAGGATCGACCGGCGAGGGTCGCCTCGTGGACGCCGGCAGCCCCGTCGACGCTGACGACGACCGAGCCCGACAGCGGGACGACGACGTGCTCGCGGTGGTCGGCCTCCACACGGCGCGACTCCCCCGCGGCGAGGCGTCCGGCATACAGCCCCGTGTGCTCCCACCCCGCGGCGTCAGGCTCGACGACGACGTCCCAGCCGTCACGTGCGGTGGTGCCGAGGGGGCGGTGCCAGGTCATGCGGCAGCTCCACCGTGCACGAGCCCCGCCGCGATGTCGACCGCGGCGGCGACGTCCCCGCCGGGTGGGAAGAGCAGCGCGCGGCCCACGACGAGGCCGCGGACGGCGGGCAGCTCGAGCGCGTGGCCCCACGACGCATACGTGTCGTGTGGGTCACCGTCGGGGTCACCGCCGAGGAGCAGCGTGGGCAGCGTCGTCGCGTCCATGACCCGGTCGAGCTCGTCGACGACGGGCAGCTTGAGCCAGGTGTAGGCGCTCGAGGCGCCGAGTCCTGCGGCCACGTGGACGGACCGGACGACCGAGTCCGGGTCGAGCCGGTTGACCAGCCGGGCGCCCTCGCGCGTCGACCAGAAGGGCTCGACCATGGCCATGAGCCGGTGCTCGGCGAGTGCGGTGACGGCGCCGGCGCTCGCCTCGAGGGTGGCAACCGTGCCGGGGTCGTCGAGGCAGATCCGGGTCAGCATCTTGCCGCCGTCGAGGCCGCGGGCCGCGATCTCCGCAGCCGTGTAGGCCGTGAAGCGGTCGTCGACCTCGAAGCTCGCGCCCTGGAGTCCGCCACGGTTCATCGACCCGACGGCGACCTTGTCGTCGAGCGCCCCGAGGAGCAGCAGGTCGTCGAGCACGTCGGGGGTGCCGAGCACGCCGTCGACCCCGGGCCGCCGCAGGGCGGTGACGAGGCGATCGAGCAGGTCGCTGCGGCTCGCCATCGCGGCGCCGGCCTCGCGGACCCCGAGGACGCCGCGCGCCGCGTGGTCGGCGGCGACGAGCAGCATCCGGCCGTCCTCGCGCACCAGGGGGCGCCGTCGTCGGGCGGCCCAGGCGGCGGCGATCCGGCCGGGCTCGCGCACGCGGACGTCGGTGAGGTCGGCGACGGCGGCCACGCGCCCGGCACCGGTCACGTCGCCCGCTCCTCGACCTCGGCGGTGGTCGGCATCGCGGTCGAGCACTCGAGCCTCCCGGCGACGATCGCCCCGGCGACGTTGGCGAACTCGACGACGCGGCGCAGGCCCCAGCCCTCGAGGAGGCCGTGGCACAGCGCTCCCCCGAAGGCGTCACCCGCGCCGAGGCCGTTGACGACCTCGACCGGGAAGGGCCGCACCTCGACGCGCTCGTCGCGCGTGGCCGCGAGCACGCCCTTCGGGCCCTGTTTGACGACGGCGAGCTCGACGCCGCGGTCGAGCAGGGCGTCGGCAGCACGCTGGGGGTCGCTCTCCCCCACCGCGATCTCGCACTCCTCACGGTTGCCGACGGCGACGGTGACGAGCTCGAGCGCCCGCGAGACCTGCTCGCTCGCCTCGGCGGGGTCCGGCCAGAACATCGGTCGGTAGTCGAGGTCGAGGACCGTGTGGCGGCGACGACCGCGCGCCTCCCAGCCGCGCAGGTGCGCGGTGCGGCTCGGCTCCTGCGAGAGGCCGGTGACGGTGGACCAGTAGACGCCCGCGTCGCGCACGGCGTCGAGCGGCATCTCGTCCGCCTCGATCAAGAGGTCGGGCGCCGTCGGGTAGCGGTAGAACCACAGCGGGAAGTCGTCGGGCGGGAAGACCTCGCAGAACGTGACGGGCGTCGGCGGCCCCGTGACGGCGGTGACGAACGCGTCGTCGACACCGAAGTCGCGCAGCGCCTCGTGGACGTAGCGGCCGAACGCGTCCTGGCCCGTGCGCGTGACGAGGGCGACGCGGTGCCCGTGCCGGGCCACCGCCACGGCGACGTTCGTCGCGCTGCCACCGAGGAACTTCTCGAAGGTGCGCACCTTCTCCAGGCCCACGCCGTGCTGGAGCGGGTAGATGTCGACGCCGGTGCGCCCGATGGCGACGACGTCGTATGCCGCCACGCCCCCCGGGGTCGCGGGCGCGGTCATCAGATCCCGACCCCCGAGCGCTGGGCGGCGATGCCGAGCAGGTGGTTGAGGCTCTCGACGACGTCTCCCCGCGGGCCCTCGCCCGTCGGGGCCGCGCCGAGGACGGTGTCCTGCTCGAGGACGTACCACCCGGCGTACCCGGCGTCCTCGAGGGCGGTGACGATGGCCGTCACGTCGACGTCGCCACGGCCGAGCGGCACGTAGAGGCCCGCGCGGACGGCGTCGGTGTAGGTCAGCGCGCCCGAGCGCACCTGCTCCGCGAGGTCGAGGCGCACGTCCTTGAGGTGGACGTGCGCGATGCGGTCGGGGTGGCGCCGGGCCAGCGCGACCGGGTCACCGCCACCGATGAGCAGGTGACCGGTGTCGAGGCAGAGCCCGACGTGGGAGCCCGCGAGCACCCGCTCCACGTCTGCGCCTGACTCGACCATGGTGCCGACGTGAGGGTGCAGGGTCGGGGTGAGGCCGTGCGCGCGGATCACGTCGGCCAGCCGGTCGAGGCTGCCGAGCAGCCGCGCCCAGCCGGCGTCGTCGAGGACGGGCCGCTCGTCGTAGCCCTCGGACCCGGTCGCGGCAGCGAGCACGACGGTCGACGCGCCGGCTGCGACGAGCCCGTCGAGCGCCCGCTCGACCTCGGGCAGCGGGTCGTGCGCGGTGTCGTGCAGCACGACGGGCACGAACTGGCCGACAGCGCGCAGACCGTACGACGCCAGCACCTCGGCCTTGGCCGAGGGATCGTCGGGGAGGAAGCCTTGGGGACCGAACTCCGTTGCCACGAGGCCCGACTCGTCCATCTCGCGCAGCACGGTCCCGGCGTCGTACTGCCACCCCCAGCCGGGCACCTCGCAGACGCCCCACGAGATCGGCGCTCCGGCGACGCGCTCGTCGAGGGGTGGCACGACGTCGTCGGACGCGTGGCCGGGCGTCAGGCCCACCGGTCGGTCGCGCGGTGTCGGGGCAGTGGTCATCGGGTCTCGACCTCCTCCAGGCGCACGGGGCGCCCCTCGGTGCGGGAACGCTCGCACGCCTCGGCGATGCGGAAGGCCTCCAGGGCGTCGTCGACGGTGCACGGTGACGCCCGCCGACCCGCGACGACGTCGATGAAGGCCCGCAGCTCGTCACGGTAGGCGCCGGCGAAGCGCTGCATGAACGAGTCGTGGGTCGGCCCGGACGGGAACGTCGCGCCGGGCTCGGCGGAGCGGAAGGCGAGCGAGTCGTCGAGTCCCGCGCTCACGGCACCCTCGCTGCCGTGCACCTCGAGCCTCACGTCGTGGCCGCCGCCGTTGTAGCGCGTCGCCGACACGAGCGCGAGGGTGCCGTCGTCGAGCGTCAGGACGGCTGCCGCGGTGGCGACGTCGCCCGCCTCGGCGAAGAAGGCCTCACCCTTGGTGCCCCCGACCGCGCAGGCCGAGGCGACCTCGCGCCCGGTGACGAACCGGAGCGCGTCGAAGTCGTGGACGTTGCAGTCCCGGAAGATGCCGCCGGAGGCCGGGACGTAGGCGGCGGGCGGGGGCGTGCGGTCGTGCGTCGCGGCGCGCACGAGGTGGACGACTCCGAGCTCGCCGCGCGCCACGGCCTCGGCGGCTCGCGCGTAGCCGGCGTCGAAGCGTCGCTGGAAGCCGACCTGAACGGGGACCCCCGACGTCCTCACCAGGCGCGCCACCTCGACGGTCTCGGCGAGGGTCGTCGCCACCGGCTTCTCGCAGAACGTCGGCAGGCCACGTGCGACGCTCGCGCGCACGAGGTCAGCGTGCGCCGTCGTCGCCGTCGCGACGACGAGCCCGTCGAGGCCGCTGGCGAGCAGCCGGTCGACGTCGGGCTCGTGGTCGATGCCGAGGTCGCCCGCCACGCGCGCCGCCGCAGCAGGGTCGAGGTCGGCCACGACGAGCGAGTCGACGGCCGCGTCGAGCAGGTCGCGCAGCGTGGCGGCGTGGAAGGCGCCGATGCGCCCGACACCTGCCAGGCCGATCCTCATCGATGCCGTCCGTCCGTCGTCGCGTCCCGGGTCACGGCCCAGCCTCGCCCGACCGGCACACCCTGTCAAGCAATTGTCCTGACATTAGGATGATCTGACGACGGCGCCGTCGCGGGGCTAGGATCCGGCCATGGCCAAGCAGGTGCGCGTCGTCGTCGACCGCACCTCGCCCGTGCCGCTCTACCACCAGCTGGCCGAGCAGCTCGGCGCCGCCATCGCCTCCGGCGAGCTGCAGCCCGGCGACCCCTTCGAGAACGAGCTGACCCTCGCCGATCGCCTCGGGGTGTCCCGGCCGACGGTCCGCCAGGCCATCCGGGAACTCGTCGCCCAGGGTCTGCTGCTGCGTCGTCGCGGCCTCGGCACGACGGTCGCGAACCGGCGCGTCCACCGCCGGGCGGAGCTGACGAGCCTGTGGGACGACCTCGAGCGCAGCGGGGGCAGACCCCGCACGCTGCTCCTCTCGCACGGTCTCGTCGTCGACGCCGTGGCGGCGGCCGCGCTCGACCTGCCCCCCGACACCGAGCTGCTCGCCGTCGAGCGCATCCGCCTCTCCGGCGACCAGCCGCTCGCGGTGCTCCGCAACTGGCTGCCGCCACCGCTGACGACGGTGGGCCGCGAGGAGCTCGAGACCCGCGGCCTCTACGCCGTGCTGCGAGCGCGCGGGGTGCGCCCGAGCGTGGCGCACCAGACGATCGGCGCCCGGATGCCCACGGCGGCCGAGCGTCGCCACCTCGCCATGAAGGCCGGTGAGCCGGTGCTGACGATGACCCGCAGCGCCTTCGACCCCACGGGGGAGCCCGTCGAGCACGGCGCCCACTGCTACCGCGCCTCGGCCTACTCCATCGAGGTCATGCTCGACGAGCGTCGCTCCTGACCCGGTCGGAGACTCCGCCGGCGCCGCTCAGGCGATGGGCGTGAGGACGTCCATGCCGAGGAAGGGGCGCAGGGCCTCGGGCACGCGCACCGAGCCGTCGGGCTGCTGGTGGTTCTCGAGGATCGCGACGAGCCAGCGGGTCGTGCCGAGCGTGCCGTTGAGCGTCGCGACCGCGCGGGTTCCCGACCCGTTCGGGTCGCGCTCGCGGGTGTTGAGCCGGCGCGCCTGGAACGTCGTGCAGTTCGACGTCGAGGTCAGCTCGCGGAACTTCCCCTGCGTCGGCACCCACGCCTCGCAGTCGAACTTGCGCGCGGCCGGGCCACCGAGGTCGCCGGCGGCCGTGTCGATGACGCGGTAGGGCACCTCGATCTTGGCGAGCATCTCGCGCTCCCAGGCGAGCAGCCGCTGGTGCTCGGCCTCGGCGTCCTCGGGACGGCAGTAGCTGAACATCTCGACCTTGTGGAACTGGTGCACGCGGATGATCCCGCGGGTGTCCTTGCCGTGCGACCCGGCCTCGCGGCGGTAGCAGGCCGACCAGCCGGCATACCGCTTCGGCCCGGCCGACAGGTCGATGATCTCGTCCGCGTGGTAGCCGGCGAGGGCGACCTCCGACGTGCCGGTGAGGTAGAGGTCGTCGGCCTCGAGGCGGTAGACCTCCTCGGCGTGCGCGTCCATGAAGCCGGCGCCCACCATGACGTCGGCGCGCGCGAGGGTCGGGGTGATCATCGGCGTGAAGCCGGCGGCCGTCGCCTGCGCCATGGCCATGTTGAGCAGGGCGAGCTCGAGCAGCGCCCCGACGCCGGTCAGGTAGTAGAAGCGCGCGCCGCCGACCTTGGCGCCGCGCTCCATGTCGATGGCGCCGAGCTTCTCGCCGAGCGCGAGGTGGTCGAGCGGCTCGAAGCCCTCGGCCGCGAAGTCGCGCGGGGTGCCGACGGTCTCGAGCACGACGTAGTCGTCCTCGCCGCCGACCGGCACGCCGTCGATGATGACGTTGCCGACCCTGCGCAGCAGCACGTCGAGCTCGGCGTCGGCCTCGCCGGCCGTCGCCTCGAGCGCCTTGACCTGCTCGCTCAGCCGGGCGGCGTGCGTGCGGGCCTCGTGGGCCGCCTTCTCGAGGTGCTCGGCCTCGGGGTCGCCGGCCTTCTTCGCCTTCTGGAACGCGCCCATCGCGGCGCCGACCGACTTGCTCACGGTCTTCTGCTCGGCACGCAGCGCCTCGAACTCGCCGAGGGACGACCGACGCCGCTCGTCGGCAGCGAGGATCGCGTCCACGATCCCCGGGTCCTCACCACGGGCCTGTTGCGAGGCGCGCACCCGGTCGGGTTCGTCGCGCACGAGCTTGATGTCGATCACGCGGGCCAGCCTATCGGCGCGGGCGCGGCGGCCACGACCGAGATCCGACCCGGCCGGCCGGCATACGTGCTCGGTCGGGCGCCCACGTCACTCGGGTCGCACGAGGGCGTATGCCGTCACGGCGTCGGGCGGCAGCCCGCGGACGTCGACCTGCACCCTCCCCGCCGGCAGGCCGAGGTGCTGCGTGCGCTGGACCGTGCCGTCGCACGGAAGGGCCGGGAGCAGAGTGGCTCGCCGTGCCCCCACGTGCCCGGGGCGGCGTCGTGGATCGCGTAGCTCGTCGTGCTCGACGCGCGGGCGGCGGTGCAGGCGACCTCGACCGTGCAGGGGCGCCACGGCCCGACTCTGGGCGAGTTCCCAGCAGACGGCGCTCGACTGGGTATGGCACCGGCACAGACGTCGAAGGAGCCAGACATGAGTGAGAGCACGAAGTCCCGCGAGTCCATCGAGACCGCACCGAGCGACGAGGCGCGACTGGGGTCGCACACCGAGACCGGAGCGCCGGCACCCAGTGACCGCAACTCGCTGACGGTCGGCCCCGACGGGCCGATCCTGCTGCACGACCACCACTTCCTCAACCAGATGGCGCACTTCAACCGCGAGCGCATCCCGGAGCGCAACGTGCACGCCAAGGGCTCGGGTGCCTTCGGCACCTTCGAGACCACGAAGGACGTGACGGCATACACGAAGGCGGCGCTCTTCCAGCCGGGCGTCACGACCGAGATGCTCGCGCGCTTCTCGACCGTGGCCGGCGAGCAGGGCAGCCCCGACACGTGGCGCGACCCGCGCGGCTTCGCGCTGAAGTTCTACACGACCGAGGGCAACTACGACCTCGTCGGCAACAACACCCCGGTGTTCTTCATCCGCGACACGATGAAGTTCCCGCACTTCATCCGCAGCCAGAAGCGACGTGGCGGCTCCGGCCTGCGCGACAACCACATGCAGTGGGACTTCTGGAGCCTCAACCCCGAGTCGGCCCACCAGGTCACCTACCTCATGGGCGACCGCGGCATCCCGAAGACGTTCCGGCACATGAACGGCTACGGCAGCCACACCTTCCTCTGGATCAACGAGGCCGGCGAGAAGCACTGGGTCAAGTACCACTTCCACTCCAACCAGGGCGTCGAGGGCCTGACCGGCGCGGAGGCCGAGCGCATCGCCGGCCAGGACGCCGACCACCACCGCCGCGACCTCTACGAGGCCATCGACGCGGGCGACTTCCCGAGCTGGACCCTCTCGATCCAGGCCATGCCCTACGAGGACGCGAAGACCTACCACCTCAACCCGTTCGACCTGACGAAGGTGTGGCCGCACAGCGACTACCCGCTCATCGAGGTCGGCACCATGACGCTGAACCGCAACCCCGACAACTTCTTCGCCCAGATCGAGCAGGCGGCGTTCGAGCCGTCGGCGACGGTGCCGGGCATCGGCTTCTCGCCGGACAAGATGCTGCTCGGGCGGGTCTTCGCCTACAGCGACACGCACCGCTACCGCATCGGCCCGAACTACCTCCAGCTGCCGGTCAACCGCCCGCGCGTCGAGGGCCTCAACACGTACACGCAGGACGGGCCGATGGCCTACGACCACCGCGGCGACGCCCCGGTCTACGCGCCGAACAGCGAGGGCCGCGGCTACGCCGACGAGGTCGGCGAGGTCGAGGAGGGCTGGGAGACCGACGGCGCCATGGTGCGCCAGGCCTACACGCTGCGTGCGGACGACGACGACTTCGGCCAGGCCGGGCAGCTCGTGCGCGACGTCTGGGACGACGCGCAGCGCGAGGCGTTCGTCGAGACCGTCGCCGGCCACCTCCTCGGCGGTGTCAAGTCGCCCGTGCTCGAGCGGGCCTTCGACTACTGGAAGAACGTCGACCCCGACACCGGCAAGCAGATCGAGGAGCTCGTGCGGGCCGGCCTCGGGGCTCCGAACCCCGGTGGCGATGCCGACGACGCCAAGGTCGTCGAGGAGCCGGTCGTCGAGAGCAACACCCACGCGTCCAGCTGAACCCTGAGGGCGAGCTGACGCCCGCGCGTCAGCCGACCCCTGCGCGTCGGGTGGCCATTCCCCCCGGAAGTGGCCACCCGACCCGCGTCGGCGACGCCTGACCCGAGGCCGTGGCCTCAGAGGTCGATCTTGACGACCTGCCCCGCACCGGGCTCGGTGCTGTGGGTCGTCACGTACGCGTGGTGGCCGCGCAGCGCGAGCCCGTAGGGCGCGAAGAGCCCGCCGGCGACGACGTCCGGCGCCGTGGAGCCGGGCCGCACCCGCACGAGCGCGCCGATCGGGCCGGACAGCAGCCCGTCCGCGGCGATCTCGACCGCGTAGAGCCGCCCGCGGTGGTCGAAGGCGAGCGACGTGACGTTCGTCAGGCCGGTGGCGTATGCCGTCGGCGCGTGCCCCGGGACGACGCGCCAGATCGTCGACGCGCCCTTCTCGAACGGGAAGCCGACGAGCTGCGAGACGTACCAGGCGCCGTCGGGCCCCTTGACGACGTCGGTGGGCACCGCGTCGGCGGGGAAGCCGGGAGGGCCGACGGGCGACGGCTGCGTCGTCGGCACCGGCGCCAGCACCGCGACGGTCGACCCGCCGTGCCGGGTCGAGTTGACGGCGTTCGCGCCGGCGTCCGCGTAGACGAACCCGCCGCGTGCGCGGGCCAGCCCGACCGGGTTGCTGTCGATGTCGGTGCCGTCGGGGTTGACCCGCGCCTCGTAGCCGGTGAGGTCGGCGAGCTTCGTCACCCGCGGCCCGCGGTGGTGGCGGGGCATCAGGTCGACGCGGACGAGCGTGCCCAGCCGGGCGCCCTTCGGGCCGAAGGCGGTCCGGTACGCCGGGTCTCCCCCGAGCCCGATCGTCAGGGCGAAGCTGTGCGTGCCGGTGAAGACGAGGTCGGCGGGCCCGAGCGGCTCGGTGGGGGTGCCGGCGGACGGCAGGCCGGTGACGACCCGGGTGACCCGGCCCGCGTGCCCGACGCGGGCGACGGAGCCGGTCAGCCCGACGCAGGCCTGCACGGTCGGGTCGAGCGGACTCGGTTGGCACCCGGAGGTGCCCGTGGTGCCGGCCTCGGCGACGTAGAGCGCCCCACCGGGACTGAAGGCCAGCTGGCGAGGCGCATTGAGGCCGGAGGCGACGACCTCCGGGGCGTGGGGCGGCGTCGGGCGCTCGTGGGCAGCAACCGAGGAGACTCCCGCGGAGCCTGCGGCCACTGCCACGACACCGACTCCGGCAAGGCGACGGAGCACTGTTCTCGTGATCATGGACTTCCCTGTTCGGTCATCCCCCGACCCAGCCACGGTAGGACCGGGGTCGCCGCCGGGTCACCGGTTCCCGACAACTGGCCGGAGTGTCCCGATTCGCGGAGGGGCCGACGGGGAGTGGCCACTCGACGTGGAGGGACCCACGAGGAGTGGCCACCCGACGTGGAGGGACCCACGAGGAGTGGCCACCCGACGTGGGGGGACCCACGAGGAGTGGCCACTCGACGGTTGCCGGGGCGTCGTCGGCTACTTGACCTCGGCGCGCGTGAGGCGCCAGATGCCGACGGCGAGCGGGGCGAGCACCCACGCGGCGACCGACGTGCCCAGGTGCGCCCACTGCTCGCCCGTGAGCGAGCCCTCGAAGAGGGGGTTCATCGTCTGGTTGAGGTCGAGCCAGACGGCGGCGTCCTGCAGCCACGAGACCATCGCGCCGAGGATCGACCACGCGGTCGGCAGCACGAAGAAGAGCACGATGGCGGCCGGGGTGTTCTTCAGCAGCATGCCGAAGGCGAGGCCCTGGGCCATCCCGAGCAGCACGTAGGCGCCCGCACCGAGGAGGACGAGTCCCTCGACCGACCAGTCGGCCGGGATGCCCCGGAAGGTGATGGCCGACTGGTGCGCGATGCCGGCGAGCACGAGCGACAGGGCGAACGCCGCCACGCCGACGAGCAGGGCGGCCACGGTCTTGGCCCACGCCACGCGCGGGCGACGGGGCTCGAGGCCGAAGGTCACGAGGGCGGTGCGCTGGCTCCACTCCGAGGTGACGGCGAGGATGCCGACGACCGGGAGGATGAGCGCCATCGGCATCGTCGTCGCCTGGAGGTAGAGGCCGTACGGGTGGTCGCCGCCGTTGTCGAAGAACATGATCGTCAGCGCGACCGCGATGATCGCGGCGATGCCGATGAGCAGCCAGCGGCCGGCTCGGGTGTCGAGCATCTTGCGCAGCTCGACGTGCACGAGGCGCCCGAAGGGCACCCTGCCCGTGGGGCGCTCGCCCCGGATGCGGCTCGGCACCCTCGCGGTGGCGGGCATCGCCGACTCGGCGGACTTCGAGACGGGGGCCGGGCGCGCGGCGCCGGCCGTCGTGGTCGTGGGTGCGGTGCTCATGCCGCCACCTCCTCTCGGGCGGCGTCGGCCGTGAGGTCGAGGAACATCTCCTCCAGGCCCCGGCTGTCGGCGCCGCGCAGCTCGGTCAGGACGACCTGGGCCGCGAGGGCGACGCGACCGACGACGATCGGCTCGGCGTCGACCTGCAGGCCGCCGGTCGGGGTGCGCTCGGCGACGATCGACTGCTCGGCGAGGGCTCCCATGAGCGCCTCGTCGTCGGTCGAGCGGGTGAAGGTGCCTGCGTTGGCGAGGAGCTCGTCCTTCGTGCCCTGCGCCACGATCTTGCCGTGGCCGATGACGATGATCTCGTCGGCGACGCGCTCGATCTCGTTGAGCAGGTGCGAGCTGAGCAGCACCGTGCCGCCCTCGTTGGCGTAGCCGCGGAGCAGGTCGCGCATCCAGCGGATGCCCGCAGGGTCGAGGCCGTTGGCCGGCTCGTCGAGGATGAGCACCTCGGGGTCGCCGAGGAGCGCGTGGGCGATGCCGAGCCGCTGGCGCATGCCGAGCGAGTAGTTGCGCACCCGCCGGTTCGCCTCCTTCTCGGTGAGGCCCACGAGCTCGAGCATCTCGTCGACGCGGGGCTTGCCGACGCCCATGAGGATGGCGCCCAGCGTCAGCACCTCGCGGCCGGTGCGGCCGGCGTGCTGCGCGGAGGCGTCGAGGAGGAGGCCGACGTGGCGGCCCGGGTTCGGCAGGGCGGCATACGGCTTGCCGAGCACCGTCGCGCGGCCCGAGGTGGCGGGGGTGAGCCCCGCCATGATGCGCATCGCCGTCGTCTTGCCGGCCCCGTTCGGTCCGAGGAAGCCGGTGACGAGCCCGGGCTTCACCTCGAACGAGACGTCGTCGAGGGCCGTGAACGGGCCGTAACGCCTGGTGAGTCGTTCCACTGTGATCATGGGCCCCAGCCTGTCGGCCCGACCGACCCCCGCACATCCGTCACAAGCCTGATTCGGACCCCTACCTTGGTCGTAGACGACCCTGACCGGAGTCAGGGTGCACGCTCAGGGTCACCCCTGCCCCGGCGCCCGGTCCGCGACCTTGGTCGGATGCCCTCGCCCCACCGGCGCACCTACGCTGTGCCGGTGCCCCTGCCCCGCATCGCCCGCACCCGGTCGGGCCACGTCTGGGGCGAGACGTGGCGACTCGGCGTCGCGCTCCTCTTCGGCCTCGCGATCTGGGCCTCCGTGCAGGTGCAGCTCGACGACGTGGGCGTCGACCCGAGGTTCGGCGAGGACTGGCTGCTCGTCGACGTCGCGGTCGGTCTCGCCCTGACGGTGCTGCTGCTGTGGCGTCGCCGGTGGCCGCTGCTCGTCGCGCTCGTGACGACGGTCGTCTCCGGCTGCTCGTCCGTCGGCATCGGGGCCTCTGTCGTGGCCCTCGTCTCGCTCGCCACCCGGCGCCGGTGGCGAGAGCTCGTCCTCGTCGCGCCGTTCTGGATGGTGGCCGGCTGGGCGCACGCCGTCGTCTACCCGACCGAGCCCGAGACGGTGACCCTGCCCAACGTCGTCATCGGCGCGCTGAGCTATGCCGTCAGCGTCGCCATCGGCTGGGCCGTCGGCGAGCGCCGGGCCTTCGTCGCGTCGCTGCACGAGCGGGCGCTGACCGCCGAGCGCGAGCAGGCGATGCGCGTCGTGCAGGCACAGCTCGCCGAGCGGGCCCGGATCGCGCGCGAGATGCACGACGTGCTCGCCCACCGGATCTCGTTGGTGGCCATGCACTCCGGGGCGCTCACCTACCGCACCGACCTCACCCCGAACGAGGTCGCTGCCACCGCGGAGATCGTCCGCGACAGCGCGAACCGCGCGCTCACCGAGCTGCGGGCCGTGCTCGGCGTGCTCCGCGACGTGCCGGGCGACCCGACCGGCGCGGACGGCTCGCCGTCGCTCCCACAACCGCCGCAGCCGACGCTGTGCGACCTCGACGGCCTCGTCGGCGACGCGACGGCGGCGGGCGAGCGGGTGCTGCTCGAGCGCTCCGGGGCACTCGACGCGGTGCCCCAGCAGGTCTCGCGCAACGCATACCGGATCGTGCAGGAGTGCCTGACGAACGCCCGCAAGCACGCGCCGGGCGCCCTCGTGCGGGTGGTCGTGACGACCGCTCCGGAGGAGGGCTCCACCGACCACGCCGTGCGCGTCGTCGTGCGCAACCCCGTGCCGGTCGGCCGGACGTCGGGCGCGGTCGACGACGTCGTGGCGGCCCCCGGCGCGGCGGACGGACGGGCCGGGCTCGTCGCCACGGGTGCGGGACTCGGGCTGCTCGGCCTCACCGAGCGGGCGGTGCTCGCGGGCGGGGAGCTGACCTACGGCCCCGACCGGGCGGGCGACTTCGTCGTCAGGGCCCGGCTACCGTGGTCCGGATGAGCGGGGAGCAGGAGCGCACGCGGGTCGTGCTCGTCGACGACGACGCGCTGGTGCGGGCCGGGCTGCGGATGATCCTCGGCGGCGCCCCCGACCTGGAGGTCGTCGCCGAGGCGGCCGACGGCCTCGAGGGCGAGCGGGTCGTCGACGCGCACGAGCCCGACGTCGTGCTCATGGACATCCGCATGCCGCGGCGGGACGGGCTCGAGACGACCCGCGCGCTCATGACCCCGGCTGCCCGGGCGGTGCGCGGCGCGCGGGGACGAGACCTGCGGGTCATCGTGCTGACGACGTTCGACGCCGACGACATGGTCGTGCAGGCCCTCCGCGCCGGCGCGCACGGCTTCCTGCTCAAGGACACCGAGCCCCGCCGGCTCGTCGAGGCGGTGCGGCTCGTCGCCGCCGGCGAGCCGATCCTCTCCCCCAGCGTGACGGCCACGCTCATCGCACACGTGGCCGGGCCGGCGGGTGGGTCGGGGCCGGGCGACGGCGCCGACGTGCGGCGCGGTCACGCCTCGACCCGGCTCGCGGCGCTCACCGAGCGCGAGCACGAGGTCGCCCTGGCGATCGGCCGCGGCCTGTCCAACGCCGACATCTCGCGCGAGCTGCACCTCTCGGTGCCGACGGTCAAGGCGCACGTCTCCCGCGTGCTCGACAAGCTGGGGGCCGACAACCGCGTCCAGATCGCCATCACCGTCCACGACGCCGGCCTCACCTGACCCACCGACCCCGACCGCGCCGTGGCGCAGTTGCAGCCGCGTGAGCGACCCGCAGACCGGCCTGAACCGCGCCCTGGCGCACTTCCAGCCGCGTGGCGACCCGTATGCCGGCCCGAACCGCGCCCTGGCGCAGTTGCAGCCGCGTGGCGACCCGTATGCCGGCCACAACCGCGCCCTGGCGCAGTTCCAGCCGCGTGGCGACCCGCAGACCGGCCCGAACCGCGCCCTGGCGCACTTCCAGCCGCTCACCCACCCGTATGCCGGCCACAACCGCGCCCTGGCGCAGTTCCAGCCGCGTGGCGACCCGCAGACCGGCCCGAACCGCGCCCTGGCGCACTTCCAGCCGCGTGGCGACCCGCAGACCGGCCCGAACCGCGCCGTGGCGCAGTTGCAGCCGCCCACCCCACCCGTATGCCGGCCGCAACCGCGCCGCGGCGCAGTTGCAGCCGCCCACCCCACCCGTATGCCGGCCGCAACCGCGCCGCGGCGCAGTTGCGGCCGCGGGGGGCGGGCCGGGGCGGCGGCGGAAAGTCGGTGGACGGCCGCGGGTGCGCCCGCATACCGTCGCTCCCGTGTGGATCTCCTGACGCCCCGAGCCCGACCCGCGCGCTGACCCGTCGACGACCGTCCGGTGCCAGTGCCGGGGCCCTGCCGAGCACCCAGGATCTCCCATGTCCACGACCCTCACCCTCTCCGGTGTCGACGTCGCCTTCGGCGCGCGCACCCTCTTCTCCGGCCTCGACCTCGCCCTCACCGACGGTGACGTCGTGGCCGTCGTCGGCCCGAACGGCTCGGGCAAGTCGACGCTCATGCGCACCGTCGTCGGCGAGCTGCCCGTCGAGGCCGGGACGATCCGCCTCGCGCCGCGCGACGCCACGATCGGCTGGCTGCCGCAGGTCGTGCCCGACCCTGCCGAGACGCTGCTGACGTATGCCCGTCGCCGCACCGGCGTCGCTGCGGCCGACACCGAGCTCGAGGCCGCGTCGGCCGCCATCGCGGCCGCTGACGACAGCAGCGAGGACCGCTACTCGGCCGCCCTCGAGCGGTGGCTGGCCCTCGGCGCGGCCGACCTCGACGAACGTCTCCCCGAGGTGGCGGCGCACGTCGGGCTCACCGTCTCGCCGGACCGGCCGCTCGGCACGCTCTCGGGCGGGCAGGCCGCCCGCGCCTGCCTCGTCGCGGTGCTGCTCAGCCAGCACGACGTGCTCCTGCTCGACGAGCCGACCAACGACCTCGACGCCCGCGGCCTCACCCTCGTCGCCGACTTCGTCACGGCGCACGAGGGACCGATCCTCATCGCGAGCCACGACCGCGCCTTCCTCGACGCGGTCGCCACGAGCGTCGTCGAGCTCGACGTGAGGCAGCAGCGTGTCGGCCACTACACCGGCGGCTGGAGCGCCTTCGTCGAGCAGCGCCGCCTCGCCCGCGCGCACACCTGGGAGGCGTACGAGGGGTATGCCGCCGAGCGCGACTCGCTGCTCGCGCAGTCTCGCCAGCGCCACGACTGGGCCGACCGTGGCCGGCGCAACGTCGCCGGGGGCAAGGAGCCCGACAAGCACATCCGCGAGAAGCACAAGGCGCGCGCCGACCGCCAGGCGGCCAAGGGCGGCCGGCTCGAACGTGCGGCCGAGCGGCTCGACGTCGTGGAGCAGCCCCGCAAGGAGTGGCAGCTGCGCTACGCCATCACCGAGGGGCGCCCGTCGGCCGACCTCGTCGCGACGCTCTCGGACGCGGTCGTCGAGCGGCAGGGCTTCCGGCTCGGCCCCGTCAGCCTCGCCGTCGGCCGGGGCGACCGGGTCGCCCTCGTCGGCGACAACGGCTCGGGCAAGACCACCCTCCTGGCGGCGCTGCTCGGCGACCTGCCGCTCCAGGCCGGGAGGCAGGCCCTCGGCACCCGGGTCGCCGTCGGCGTCATCGACCAGCGCCGGCACCTGCTCGACGACGACGCGACGGTGCTCGACGTCGTGCGCCGCGAGCTCGGCCCCCACCCGGAGACCGCGATGGAGTGGCCGGTCGCCGACGTGCGCACGCTGCTCGCGAAGTTCGGGCTCGGCTCCGACCACGTGGCCCGCCCCGCGAGGAGCCTGTCGATGGGCGAGCGCACGCGTGCCCTCATGGCGCTCTTCCAGGGTCGCGAGGTCAACCTCCTCGTGCTCGACGAGCCGACGAACCACCTCGACGTCGACGCCATCGAGCAGCTCGAGGCCGCGGTCGCGGCCTTCGGCGGCACCGTGCTCGTCGTCAGCCACGACGAGAGCCTGCTCGACGGCATCCGCCTCACCCACCGGTGGACGGTCGCCCGTGGACGGGTCACGGCGGAGGCGCTGTGACCCGCGCGCGGCGACGGTGCGAGGCGACGGTTCGAGGCGAGCGCGCGGCGACGGGAGTCAGCGGGTGACGCTGCGGGTGCGGCTCCAGCGCCACACCCCGGTCACGATGACGGCACCGACGATGGAGCCGATGATGCCGCTGGGGCGCAGCGCGATGCCGTCGCCCGCGAGGAGGCTCGAGAGCAGCCCACCGACGAACGAGCCGACGAGGCCCGCGACGATCGCCATCGTCCAGTCGATGCTCTTGCCCTCCCGGCCCAGGACGAGCTGGGCGGCCGCGCCGACGAGCATGCCGAAGAGGATCATGCCGATGATGAGCATGGACCGAGCGTAGGGCTCGAGGCCTCCCGGCGCCGCCCAATCGCGAGAGCGGGGTGGCGCCCCTCCCGCGGGCGCCCGATCTGCGCCACGCTGGACCCATGCCCGCCACCACCGTCGTCCTCTTCGGCGCCACCGGAGACCTCGCCAAGCGCAAGCTGCTCCCCGGCATGCTGCACCTGCACGAGTCGCAGCTGCTCGAGGGGCTGCGGGTCGTCGCGACCTCCCTCGACGAGCTGAGCCGCGACGAGTTCATCGAGCTCGCCTTCGCCTCGATCCGTGAGCACTCGAGCCACGAGGTCACCGACGACGACCTGCGCGAGTTCGCCGACCGCATCCACTGGGTGCCGGGCAGCCTTGGGCCACAAGGAATTCGGGCCGCCGTTGACGAGTCGGAGGCGATCCTCGGCCCGGATGCGTGGCGCCTGCACTACCTGTCGGTGCCGCCCAAGGCCGCCCTCGCCGTCGTGCACCAGCTCGCCGAGGCCGGGCTCGTCGAGCGCAGCCGCATCATCATGGAGAAGCCCTTCGGCACCGACCTCGCGAGCGCCCGCGCCCTCAACGCCGAGCTGCACGAGGTCTTCGACGAGGAGCAGATCTTCCGCATCGACCACTTCCTCGGCAAGGAGGCGGCGCAGAACATCCTCGCGTTCCGCTTCGCGAACGGCCTCTTCGAGCCGATCTGGCACCGCAACCACATCGACCACGTCCAGATCGACGTGCCGGAGACGCTCGGGCTCGCCCAGCGCGCCGACTTCTACGAGAGCACCGGCGCCTACCGCGACATGGTCGTGACACACCTCTTCCAGGTGCTCGCCTTCACCGCGATGGAGCCGCCGACGGCCCTCGAGCCGCACGCCATCAGCGAGGAGAAGAACAAGGTCTTCCGCTCGATGTCGCCGATCGAGCCGCACGACGTCGTGCGCGGCCAGTACGTCGGCTACCGCGACGTGCCCGGCGTCACGCCCGAGAGCCAGACCGAGACGTTCGTCGCGCTCAAGTGCTTCGTCGACAACTGGCGCTGGGCCGGGGTCCCCTTCTACCTGCGCACGGGCAAGCGCCTCGCCGAGGGCGCCCGCATCATCTCGATCGCCTTCAAGGAGCCGCCGCGCTCGATGTTCCCCGCCGGCTCGGGCGTCGGCGACAACGGGCCCGACCACCTCACCTTCGACCTCGCCGACAAGGCCCGGATGTCGTTGTCGTTCTACGGCAAGCGCCCCGGGCCCGGCATGAAGCTCGACAAGCTCTCGATGCAGTTCTCGATGCAGGAGACGCACTGGGCCGGCGCGGTGCTCGAGGCCTACGAACGGCTCATCTACGACGCCGCGCGCGGCGACCGCACCCTCTTCACGTCGGCCGAGGGCATCGAGCGCCTCTGGGAGATCAGCCAGCCGCTGCTCGACAACCCGCCGATCGTGCGCCCCTACGACCCCGGCACGTGGGGGCCGAACCAGATCCACCAGCTCGTCGCGCCCTTCACGTGGCGGTTGCCCTTCGAGCGCCGGTGGCGCGACCCCAACGCGACCGGCGCCTGAGCCCGACGGGCCGAGGGCGTATGCCGTCCGGCGCGGGAGTGCGCGTCACCGGGGCGTCGCCGGGGCCGAACCGAGGTGGGCAGACAGCGGTTCCGTCGCTCGAGCGACGAATTCGCCTATGGCTTCGAGGGATCCGGGCATCCGCGCCTTCGGGGCGCTGATGTTGACGGCGGCCACGACCCGACCGGTGAAGTCGGTGACCGGGGCCGACGCCGCGACGACCCCGACCTCGAGCTCCTCGTCCGAGATCGCGTAGCCCCGCTGGCGGATGCGATCGATCTCGGCGCGCAGGTCGAGGAGGTCGTGCACGACGACCTGCTCGGGGGCCGGCGCATCGAGCACCGCGAACGCCGAGGGTGACACGTCGCTCCGGCCGGGGCCCACCATGGGCTGGTCGTGCCCGTGAAGGGCGTACCAGCTCGCCAGCTCCTCGTCCTCCCAGTCGCTGAGCAGGACGCGGCCCGACGGCGTGCGCCACGCCGCTGTCGTGACGCCCTCCCAGCCGGCCGTGCGGAACTCGTACGGGCTGAGCTCGCTGACGAGCGTCAGGACGTTGCCGCCCCGCAGCACCGACAGATGGGTCGTCTCACCGGTGTGCCGGGCGATCCGGCGCAGGTACGGCCGCGCCTCGCGGACGAGGACCGCCTCGGACGTCCGGGCGGCCAGGGCGAAGAGCCGCGGGCCCAGGCGGTAGGTGAGCGTCTCGGCGTCGCGGGAGACGAGCCCGGCGTCGGCGAGCGTGGCGAGGGTCCGCGAGACCACCGTCTTCTCGCGCCCCGCGAGCTCGGCGATGCGCACGACACCGAGGCCGCCGGGAAAGGCCTCCGGGAGGCCGAGCACCTCGAGCACCTCGATGTCACGGGCGAGGCCGGAGGAGTTGCGCCGGGGCGGCCGGGGCGGTTTCGACGTCGTCACGCGCAGCACGCTAGCAGGTGCAGTTGTCATATGCGCAACACCCATTGCTCATATGACTTCGGCAGTTCTACGGTTCCGACACCTACCTCAACGAAGAGAAGGGAGCGAGCATCGTGGACGGACTCAGCGGACTGCCGAAGTTCCTCGAACGACGGTGGGACGAGATCCTGCAGCTCACCCTCCAGCACCTGGCCGTGGTGGCGCTCTCGCTCCTGCTCGCCATGGTGCTCGGGGTGCTCATCGGCACCGCCGTCTGGAACCGGCCGGTGGCCCGGTCGGTGTCGATCACCTCCGCCGGCATCGCGCTGACGATCCCGTCGCTGGCGCTGCTCGCGATCCTCAGCCCGGTCCTCGGGCTCGGGTGGGGGCCGACCGTCGTCGCCCTCGTCTTCTACTCGCTCCTGCCGATCATCCGCAACACGGTCGTCGGCCTGCGCGAGGTGCCGAGCGAGGTGCTCGAGTCGGCACGCGGGATCGGCATGGTGCCGCTCGCCATCCTCTGGCGCATCCAGATGCCGATCGCCTGGCCCGTCATCCTCACCGGCGTCCGGGTCGCCGCCCAGCTGACCATCGGCATCGCGGCCATCGCCGCCTACGTCGCAGGCCCCGGCCTCGGCCAGTACATCTTCAAGGGCCTGTCGTCGCTCGGCTCGCGCAACGCGCTCAACTACGCGCTGACCGGGACCGTGGCGGTCGTGGTCCTCGCCCTCCTCGTCGACGCGGCGTTCATCCTCATCACCCGCCTCACCACCTCAAGGGGTCTCCGTGCCTGACACCACCGCCTCCGGAACCACCTCCGTGCTCGCCGACCAGCACGCCGGCGTCAGCATCGAGCTCGACGGCATCACGAAGACCTATCCCGGCCAGGGCCGCTCCGCCGTCGAGGACTTCTCGATGCGCGTCGAGCCGGGCGAGCTGGTGATGTTCGTCGGGCCCAGCGGGTGCGGCAAGACGACGACGATGAAGATGGTCAACCGGATCATCGAGCCCACGTCCGGCTCGATCCGCATCGACGACAAGGACGTGCTGTCGATCGACCCGAACCAGCTGCGCCGGCACATCGGCTACGTCATCCAGCAGATCGGGCTCTTCCCGCACCTCACCATCGCCGAGAACGTCGGCGCCGTGCCACGGCTGCTCGGGTGGCCGAAGGCCCGGATCGCCGACCGCGTCGAGGAGCTGCTGACCACGGTCCAGCTCGACCCCGGCACCTTCGCGCACCGCTACCCCAAGCAGCTCTCCGGCGGCCAGCAGCAGCGGGTCGGCGTCGCGCGGGCGCTCGCCGCCGACCCTCCCGTCATGCTCATGGACGAGCCCTTCGGCGCGACCGACCCGATCACCCGCGAGAAGCTGCAGGCCGAGTTCCTCCGGCTCCAGTCCGACATCGGCAAGACGATCATCTTCGTCACCCACGACTTCGACGAGGCGATCCGGCTCGGCGACCGCATCGCGGTGCTCAGCGACCGGAGCCACATCGAGCAGTTCGACACCCCGGCCGCCATCCTCGCGGCCCCGGCCAACGACTACGTGCGCTCCTTCATCGGGCAGGGGTCGGCCCTCAAGCGCCTCGCCCTCATCCCCGTCACGGCGGGTCCGCTCGGCCCCACCACCTCGGGCGGGCCCACGGTCGACGAGGCCGCCACCCTGAGAGACGCCCTCGACCTGCTCGTCCTCACCGGCGCGGAGCGGGTCGGCGTGACGGGTGCCGGCGGCCGACCGCTCGGCTCCCTGTCGCACGCCGACATCTCGGCCCGCCTCGACGGCGCCGCCCACCGGCCGGTGGGCTGACCGATGGCCATCACCTCGACCGCGGAGATCCGCGACGTCACCACGTCGACGAGCCGGCTCGGCACCCTCCTGCGCCACACCGCCGCCCCGATCGCCGTGGCCGTCATCTTCGGCGCGACCATGGTCTACGTCGCGACGACGACCCTCGACTCGATCGAGCGGCGCACCCTCAACGCGGAGTACATCGGCGCACGGGTCGGCGAGCACCTGTTGCTCACCGTCACCGCGTCGGCCCTCGTCGCCCTCATCGCCATCCCCGTGGGCATCCTCGTCCACCGCCTGACGTGGGCACCGTTCCGCGCCGTCGTGCTCGGCCTCGCCAACATCGGCCAGGCCACCCCGGCCGTCGGCGTCGTCATCCTCCTCGCCATCGTGTGGAAGACCGGCTTCACGACCGCCCTCGTGGCGCTCGTCGCGTACTCCTTCCTCCCGGTCCTGAGGAACACCCTGACCGGCCTCGAACAGGTCGACGCGAGCATCCGCGAGTCGGCCCGGGGCATGGGGATGACCCCCAACCAGGTGCTGCGCCGCATCGAGCTGCCCCTCGCCTCACCGGTCATCCTGGCCGGGCTGCGCACCTCGCTCGTCTTCTGCGTCGGCGTCGCGACCATCGCGACGTTCATCAACGCCGGCGGCCTCGGCGACATGATCATCAACGGCCTGAAGCTGCAACGGTTCCCGGTGCTCGTCGTCGGCGCCGTCCTCGTCGCCTGCATCGCGATGCTCATCGACTGGGCCGCCGGCCTCGTCGAGGAGAAG
Source organism: Terrabacter aeriphilus (assembly GCF_039542985.1). Taxonomy (NCBI): domain Bacteria; kingdom Bacillati; phylum Actinomycetota; class Actinomycetes; order Micrococcales; family Intrasporangiaceae; genus Terrabacter; species Terrabacter aeriphilus. The sequence continues at coordinate 236,762 of NZ_BAABIW010000028.1, read as the reverse complement.
GTGCGCCCCAAGGGTCTCTGAGGCCGACCCGACCCCGACCCGGCCCGCACCGCCCCCACCCACACCCCGCTCACGCTCGACCCGCTCCGCCCCGCGCCGCGCCGGCGCGGCATGCGCTCGACCCCTCCGCCGTTCGGCGGATCCGTCACCCCGAGAAGGAGACCCACATGAAGAAGCAGATCGTCGCGACCACAGCGGTCGCGCTCACCCTGGCCCTCGCCGGCTGCGGCGGCAGCGATCCCGCACCGGGCGGAGCCTCGACCGCCGGAGGCTCGGCGGCCGGTGGCTCCGAGCTCGAGGGGCTCCAGGGCACCATCGGGTCGAAGGACTTCTCCGAGCAGTACATCCTCGCCTACCTCACGACCGACCTGCTCAACGCGCACGGCGCCGAGCTCGAGGCCAACACCAAGCTCGTGGGGTCGGCCAACGTCCGCCAGGCCCTGGAGAACAAGCAGTTCCTCGGGTACTGGGAGTACACGGGCACGTCGTGGATCACCTACAACAAGAACACGACCCCGGTGAAGGGTGCCGAGGCGCAGTTCGAGGCCGTCAAGAAGGCCGACGCCGCCAAGGGCATCGCATGGCTCGACCCCGCGCCCCTCAACAACACGTATGCGTTCGCCGTGCGCAACGACGCGGCCACCAAGCTCGGCGTCAGCAAGCTCAGCGACCTCGCGGCCCTCCCGGAGTCGGAGAAGACCTTCTGCATCGAGAGCGAGTTCTCGACCCGCGACGACGGCTGGCCCGGGCTCAAGAAGGCCTACGGCATCAACGTCCCCGACGGCAACGTCAAGATGCTCGACACGGGCGTCATCTACACGGCGACGCAGAAGGGCGCCGACTGCAACTTCGGCGAGGTGTTCCAGACCGACGGACGCATCCCGGCCCTCGGCCTGACCGTGCTCGCCGACGACAAGGAGTTCTTCCCCGTCTACCAGGGTGGCTTCACCCTGCAGGCCGACGTGCTCAAAAAGTACCCGAAGATCGCCGACGTCATGGCGCTCATGACGCCGAAGCTGACGACCGAGGAGATGCAGAAGCTCAACGCCAAGGTCGACGTCGACGGCGAGGACCCGCAGGACGTCGCCACCGAGTGGCTCGAGGCGCAGGGGCTCGTCAAGTGACCTCGTCCGCGCCCTACCAGGTGGGCGAGAGCTTCGTCGGCGACGGCGTCAACGCCGCGCACATCAACACGGTGCTCGGCGACCGCACCGGGCCCGCCGGCACCGCCTGGGCCACCGCCCTCGGCTCGCCGAGCGCCGGCCACGTGCCCTTCGTCGCCGTGCTGCGCCCCTCGCTCCCGGTCAAGCCGCTCACCCTCTTCGTGTCCAAGGCCGCCCCGGCCACCGACGAGCACGGCACGCACATCTGGGGTCCCGCCCAGGCGGGCGTGGCCGGTGGCGTCGCGGACGCCGTCGCCGAGGGCGTCATCCCCGCCGAGCACACGGACTCGCACGTCCTGCTCGCCGCCGTCTGGGTCAACCCCGGCGCCGACGACGCCGAGGCGGTCTACCGCAACAACCGGGAGGCGACCCGAAACGCCCTGCGCAACGGCGCGGCCGGCCTGCCCGGGCTCGACGCGGTGCTCGACGCGCGCGACGACGTCTGGAACCCGTTCTACGACCCGTCGGGTCGTCCACGCCCGTGACCACCCCACCCGCCACCTCGCACCCGGCACCCGCCGGGCCGCCCGTCCCCGACGAGGAGACCCCCACGATGTCCACCCCCTCACCCGCGCCGACCGTCGGCTTCATCGGCCTCGGCAGCATGGGCTCCGGGATGACCCGCAACCTCCAGGAGGCCGGCTTCCCGCTCGTCGTCACCGACGTGCGGACGGAGGCCGCCGACGCCCTCGTCGCCGCCGGCGCCGCCTGGGCCGACACCGCGGCGGAGGTCGCCGCCCGGAGCGACCTCGTCATCACGATGCTGCCCACCCCCCGCCACGTCGCCGACGTCGTCAACGGGCCGGACGGCATCCTCGTCGGCATCCACGACGGCGGCACGTGGATCGACATGTCGACGTCCGTGCCGGAGGTGGCCGACCAGGTGCGCCTCGCCCACGCCCACCGCGGGCTGCACGTGCTCGACGCACCCGTGAGCGGGATGTCGGTGGGCGCCGCCACCGGCATGCTGCAGATCTTCGTCGGCGGGGACGCCGACGACGTCGCCCGCGTGCGGCCCGTCCTCGAGGCGATGGGCGACCCCGAGCGGATCCTCCACGTCGGCGGGCACGGCGCCGGCTACGCGGTCAAGCTGATGATCAACCAGCTCTGGTTCTCGCACCTCGTGGCCACCGCCGAGGTGCTCTCCGTCGGTGTCCGCGCCGGCGTCGACCTCGGCGTGCTGCGAGACGCGCTCGTCGCCAGCCCGGCCAACAGCAACTTCCTCGAGAAGGACGTCACCGGCATCCTGCGCGACGGCGACTACGACGAGGGCTTCGCGATCGCCCTGGCCTGCAAGGACCTCGGCCTGTCCATCGACCTCGCCCGCGCGGTCGGCGTGCCCACGGAGCTGTCGGCCGTCGTCGAGCAGATCTACCGCCGGGCGCGCGCGAGCTACGGCGACCGCGCCGGCGAGATGACGCCCGTCAAGCTCTACGAGGACCTCATCGGGCACGAGCTGCGCCTCTGACGACCCCGTCGCCGTCTCCTCCCCGACTCCCAAGGACCACCATGACCACTCTCGTCACCCCCGACGCCGAGGACGCGCTCCTCGCCCGCACCCCGACCGGTCTGCTCGTCGGCGGACGCTGGCGCGAGGCCGAGGACGGCACCCGCTTCGACGTCGTCGACCCCTCGCGCGGCACGGTGCTGGCCACCGTCGCCGACGCCCGGCCCGCGGACGGCCACCGGGCGCTCACCGCCGCCCACGCCGCGCAGGCGTCGTGGGGCCGCACCCCGGCGCGCGAGCGCGCCGAGATCCTGCGGCGCGCCTTCGAGCTCGTCACCGCACGCGCCGACGACTTCGCCCTGCTCATGACGCTCGAGATGGGCAAGCCGCTCGCGGAGTCCCACGGCGAGGTCGCCTACGGCGCCGAGTTCCTCCGGTGGTTCTCGGAGGAGGCCCCCCGGGTGTCGGGCAGCTACGCGACGGCCCCCGACGGTCGCAACCGGCTGCTCGTCACGAAGCGGCCCGTCGGTCCGTGCCTCTTCATCACACCGTGGAACTTCCCCCTCGCGATGGCGACGCGCAAGATCGCCCCGGCCGTGGCCGCCGGCTGCACCATGGTGCTCAAGCCGGCGGAGCTGACGCCGCTGACGGCGCTGCTCCTCGCCGAGGTGATGGCCGAGGCCGGGCTGCCGGACGGCGTGCTCAACGTCGTCCCCACGACCGATCCCGGCGGCGTGACCGGCCCGCTGCTGCGCGACGACCGGCTGCGCAAGCTCTCCTTCACCGGGTCCACCCCGGTCGGTCGGCGTCTCATCGCCGACTCCGCCGACCAGGTGCTCCGCGTCTCGATGGAGCTCGGCGGCAACGCGCCCTTCGTCGTCTTCGAGGACGCCGACCTCGAGGCGGCCGTGGAGGGTGCCGTCACGGCCAAGCTGCGCAACGGCGGCGAGGCCTGCGTGGCGGCGAACCGGTTCCTCGTCCACCGCAGCCTCGCGGTCGAGTTCGGCGAGCGCCTCGCCGAGCGGATGGGCGGCTACACCGTCGGCCGCGGGACCGAGCCCGGGACCCGCCTCGGCCCGCTCATCAACGAGGCCGCGGTGGCGAAGGTGCGCCGTCTCGTGGACGGCGCCGTCGCCGACGGGGCGCGGATCGCCCTGGGCGGCCGGCCGGTCGAGGGCCCGGGCTACTTCTACGCCCCGACGGTGGTCACGGACGTGCCGCCGGGCGCCGCGATCCTCGACGAGGAGGTCTTCGGCCCGGTCGCCCCGGTCATCACCTTCGACACCGAGGACGAGGCGGTCCGCCTCGCGAACGACACCCCCTTCGGGCTCGTCTGCTTCGTCTACACCCGCGATTTCGATCGCGGCCTGCGGATGGCCGAGCGGCTCGAGACCGGGATGCTCGGCCTCAACACCGGTGTCGTGTCCAACCCGGCAGCCCCGTTCGGCGGGGTCAAGCAGTCCGGTCTGGGGCGCGAGGGTGGCCGCGAGGGCATCGAGGAGTACCTCGAGACCTGCTACGTGGGCATCGCCGACCCGTTCGCCCACACCACCGCCGCCGGGCAGGAGGCGCGATGAGCATCTCGGAGTTCGGCATGCACCTCTTCTCGCTCGAGGGCCGCAACGCCATCGTCACCGGCGGCAACACCGGCCTCGGGCAGGCCTTCTCGGTCGCCCTCGCCAAGGCCGGGGCCGACGTGTTCGTCGCGGGGCTCGACGAGGACGACGGCTCCACGGCGCGGCTCATCGAGGCGGAGGGGCGGCGAATGGCCTACGCCCGCACCGACCTCACCGAGCCGGGCGCCCCCGCCGAGGTCGTGCGGCGCTGCGCCGAGACGTTGGGGTCGGTCGACATCCTCGTCAACTCCGCCGGCATCTGCCTGCTCGACGACGTCGAGGACTTCGACCGCAGCAAGTGGGACCCGATGGTCTCGGTCAACCTCACGGCCGCGTTCGAGCTGGCCCACGAGGCCAGCCGGCTGATGATCGCCCAGGGCTCCGGCAAGATCATCAACATCGCGTCCCTCTTCTCCTTCCTCGGCGGGCGGCAGTCCCCGGCCTACGCCGCCACGAAGGCCGGGATCGTCGGGTTCACGAAGGCCTACTGCGACGAGCTCGCCGAGCACAACATCCAGGTCAACGCGATCGCCCCCGGCTACTTCTCGACGGCCATCACGGCCGCCACCCGCTCCGACGAGGAGGCCGACCGCCGCATCGTCGAGCACATCCCGGCCGCCCGGTGGGGCGACGTCAGCGACCTCATGGGCGCCACCGTCTTCCTCGCCAGCCGGGCCGCCGACTACGTCAACGGCCACGTCCTCACCGTCGACGGCGGCTACCTCGTGCGCTGACGCGCCGGCCGCCCCACCCCGTACGCCCGCACGCCCCACAGAAAGCACCGGTCCCCATGGTTGCCTCACGCTCCACCCTGAGCCGCGACGCCCTCGTCGAGCGGCTGACCCAGATCCTCGCCGCCGGCGACGTCATCACCGACGAGCAGGCCCTCCGCGAGGCCAGCGTCGACCGCTTCAGGAAGTACAGCGCCGTCCACGGCATCTACGACGGGCCGATCCCGGCGGCCATCGTGCGCCCGCGCTCGACCGCCCAGGTCGCCGCCGTGCTCGAGCTCGCGCAGGAGCACCTCGTCAACGTCGTGCCGCGCACCGGCGGCACGGCCACCGAGGGCGGGCTCGAGACGGTCGTCGACGACACGATCGTGCTCGACGGCTCGGCCATGGACGCCGTCCTCGAGATCAACGACGTCGACATGATGGTCACCGCGCAGTGCGGCGTGCCCCTGCAGGTGCTCGAGGACCGGTTGCGCGAGCAGGGCCTGACGACCGGGCACTCCCCCCAGAGCAAGCCGATCGCCCAGCTCGGCGGGCTCGTGGCGACGCGTTCCATCGGCCAGTTCTCCACCCTCTACGGGGGGATCGAGGACATGGTCGTGGGACTCGAGGCGGTCTTCCCCGGCGGGGTCGTCACCCGCATCAAGAACGTGCCGCGCCGCGCAGCCGGGCCCGACATCCGACACGTCGTCATCGGCAACGAGGGCGCCCTCTGCTTCATCACCGAGGTGACCCTCAAGGTCTTCCGTCACCAGCCCGAGAACAACCGCTTCTTCGGCTTCCTCGTCGACGACTTCGCCGACGGCGTCGACGCCCTGCGCGAGCTCGTCACCGCGGGCTACCGGCCGTCCGTGTGCCGGGCCTACTCCGTCGAGGACGCCCGCCAGCACTTCGCGCACTTCGCCCACGACAAGAACGTCGTCGTCCTCGTGGCCGAGGGGCCGCGCCCGCTGGCCGACGCCACGGCAGAGGCCATCGAGGCGACCTTCGCGCACCGGCCCCACGAGCGCGTCGAGGCGCGGCTCGTCGAGGAGTGGTTCGACGGCCTCAACTGGGGCCAGGACAAGATCGACGCCGAGAAGCGCACGATGCTGGAGGAGGCGCACCTCGGCTACACGACGGAGGTGTCGGTCGACTGGTCGCGCGTGCGAGAGCTCTTCGACCGCGTCATGCACCGCGTCCGCACCGAGTTCCCGCACGCCGAGGACCTGACGATGCTCGGGGCGCACTCCTCGCACAGCTACCAGACCGGCACCAACCTCTACTTCGTCTACGACTACCGGATCAACTGCGCGCCCCGGGACGAGATCGACGAGTACCACGTGCCCCTCAACGCGATCATCGTCGAGGAGGCGCTGCGCGTCGGCGGCTCGATGGTGCACCACCACGGCGTCGGCAAGTACCGGACCCCCTGGGTCCGGGAGGAGCACGGCAGCGCGTGGTACCTCCTCGAGGGCCTCAAGCGTGCCTTCGACCCCGCCGGGGTCATGAACGCGGGCACGCTCTACCCGCTGACCGACGAGGTGCGGGTGTGACGGCATACGTCCTCGCGATCGACAACGGGTCGCAGAGCACGAAGGTCAGCGTCGTCGACGCCCATGGTCGCGTGCACGCCACGGGCCGCTGCCGACTGAGGCCCTACGCGACGACCGCCGACGGCCACGTCGTGCACCCCGACGACGACATCTGGGACTCCGTCGTGGCGGCCTGCAGCCAGGCGCTCGGGCGCTTCGCGGGTGACCCGGGCGACATCGTGGCCGTGGGCCTGTGCACGATCCGCTTCTGCCGGGCCCTGCTCGACACCGACGGTCACCTCGTCGAGCCGGTGCTCAGCTGGATGGACGTGCGGGTCTCACGGCCGCACGACCCCGCCGACCGGCGGGTGGCCCACGTCACGACCTCGTCGGGCTACGTGACGCACCGCCTCACCGGCCGCTTCGTCGACACGCGCGCGAACTACCAGGGGCTGTGGCCCATCGACCAGGCCACGGCGGAGTGGTCCACCGACCCCGCCGCCTACGCGGCGACCGGGATGCCCCGCTCGCTCCTGCTCGACCTCGTCTCGCCGGGCGACCTGCTGGGGCACGTCACCCCGGAGGCGGCCACGGCCACGGCGATCCCCGCCGGGCTGCCCGTCTTCGCGACGGCCAACGACAAGGCGGTCGAGGCCCTCGGCTGCGGTCTGCGCGACGACGACACGGTGCTGCTCAGCCTCGGCACCTACATCGCCGCCATGGCGACCGGGGCCACGGCGGAGGGGGCCGACGACTACTGGGTCAACTTCGGCTCGACGCCCGGCACGTACCTCTACGAGAGCCACGGCATCCGACGCGGCATGTGGACGGTCAGCTGGTTCCGCGACCTCGTGCACGGCGGGGCCCCGGTCCCGGGCGACGCCTCGCTCGAGGCGGAGCTCGACGCCGAGGCCGCCGCCGTCCCGCCCGGTGCCGGTGGCCTGATGGCCCTGCTCGACTGGCTCCCGCCGACCGACGCCCCCTGGCGGCGCGGCGCCCTGCTCGGCTTCGACGGCTCCCAGGGCCGCGCGCACGTGCACCGCGCCATCCTCGAGGGCATCGCCCTGACGATGCGCGGCCACGTCGCCCGGATGGAGGCCGCCCTGGGCCGGCGCTTCACGTCCGTCGTCGTGGCCGGCGGTGGCTCACGGTCGGACCTCATGATGCAGCTCGTCGCCGACACCTTCGACCGCCCCGCCCACCGCACCGCCATGCCGGACGCCGCCGGGCTCGGCGCGGCGATCTGCGCGGCGGTCGGGGTCGGCCTGCACCCCGACTGGGACACCGCCGTCGCCGCCATGGTCACGCCGGGGGCGGCCTTCGCCCCGCGGCCCGACGCGGTCGGGCGGTACGCGTCGATCGATCGCGTCTACTCCCGGCTGCGGGAGTTCACCGACCCGCTCTTCGAGTGGGCCGCCGCTGCTCAGCGACCGTCGCTGACCGCGCCCTGACGGGTGAAGCCCTTGTAGCGGGTGCCCTGGTGCATGAGGTGGCCGCGGTCGCCCTCGGCGAACAGGCCGTAGTCGGGGCCCGAGACCCGCAGCTCGCGCCGCTCGCCGGACGGCTCCTCGAAGGTGACGAAGTACGACGTGCTCGACGAGCTCGACGCGCCCTCGTGGCTGCGTCGGGTCACGTCGGTGCGGCGCGACACGACGAGCGCCTCGGTACTGCGCAGCGGGGCCGCCTGGTTCGAGCGCCACTGCGCGACGCCCTTGACGATCGTGAAGGCGAAGACGGCCACGACGGTCGTCGCGATGAGGGCGAAGAAGACGATGAAGATCGTCGGCGGACCCGACGACAGCTGGTCGAACGGCACGAACTCGTCGCTGATCATGCGGGCCCCTGGGGTCGAGCGGTGGTGGTGGCAGCAGTATGACCGCCCGACCCGCCCGATCGGTTGCACCGACGCCCGAGAGGGGCAGCCCGTCGGGCGCCTGCGACCGTCACTCGCCGGGGTAGACGACCCCCACCTGGCGGCGGACGGCATCCATGGTCTCCATGACGCGCACCGTCGTGGCGTGCGGCACGAGCGGCGACTCCGTCTCGCCGGCGACGAGGCAGCGGGCGAACTCGGCGGCCTCGTAGGAGAAGCCCCGCACGTTCTCCGGCAGCCCGCCGACCCGCTCGTCGACGACGGCGTTCGAGCGGTCGACGAGCCGGATCGTCGAGCCGGCGCCGTAGAAGGAGCCGGAGAGCTCGAGCCGCGCCTCGGTGCCGGCGACGACGGCCGTGCAGGGCGTGGCGGCCGACATCGTGCACGACAGCACGCCGTGCGCACCCTGGGCGCCGGTGACCGTGACCGTCGACGTCGCGTCGACGCCGAGGTCGGTGAGGGTGCCGGTGGCCGAGACCGAGGCCGGCGCGCCGAGCACGAGGTCGGCGAACGACACGGGGTAGACGCCGAGGTCGAGCAGCGCGCCCCCGGCGAGCTCGGGCTGAGAGAGGCGCGCCGGGCCGTCCGGGAAGAGGTGCTGCCCGTGGTCGGCGAACACCGCGACGAGCTCGCCGATGAGGCCGGTCTCGACGACGTGGCGCACGACGTCGTAGTGCGGCAGGAAGCGGCTCCACATCGCCTCGACGGCGAGCAGGCCCTGCGCCGAGGCCGCGGTGAGCACCTCGCGCGCCTCGGCGGCGTTGCGGGTGAAGGCCTTCTCGACGAGCACCGGCTTGCCGGCGCCGATCGCGAGCAGCGCGTGGTCACGGTGCTCGGAGTGCGGCGAGGCGACGTAGACGGCGTCGACCTCGTCGTCGGCGACGAGGTCCTCGTAGGAGCCGTGCGCGCGCGGGATGGCGAACTCGTCGGCGAAGTCCTGGGCCCGCTCGCGGCTGCGCGACCCGACCGCGACGACCGACGACGCGGTGCCGACCGCGACCGCGTCGGCGAAGGTGCGCGCGATCCCGCCGGGCGCGAGCACGCCCCACCGGATCGGGGGTGCGTCGTGCGGGTCGGGGGTGCGGGCGTCGGGCAGCCGGAGCAGCACGTCGATGGGCAGGGTCATGCGGTCACGTCCCGGAGGTGGTGGCGGATGTCGTGGGCGAAGTAGAGGGCGAGCGTGCGGGCCGTGAACGCCGAGCCGTTGCTGCGCCGGGCGGGCCACGCCCACTGCGTACCCTCCGGCAGGGCGTATGCCGTCGCCGCCGCGTCGCACGCCGTCGTGACCTCGCGCGCCACGACGTCGGGGTCGGCCCGCCAGTACTGCCGCTCGCGGGCCGTCGCGTCCTGGTCCCAGTCGGCGAAGTGCACGGTGTCGCCGCCCCCGGCGAGCACCTGCCCGAGCCGGCCCCGCATGACGTCGCAGACGTCGCGCACGTGGCAGGCGTACTCGAGCGGTGACCACACGCCGGGCGCCGGGCGGGTGCGCGCGTCGTCGCGGCCGAGCCGGACGGCATACCTCTGCCCGGCATCGCGCAGGAACGCCGGCACCTCCTCCACCGGGAGCAAGTCGGCGTCGAAGCCGCAGTCGGGGCAGGGCCGCCGCAGCACCCACGTCCAGTCGGCGGTGTCGGGGGTCGAGGGCCCGGGGTCGGTGGGCTCGGTCATGCGCCCAGCGTAGGGCGGGTGGGCCGGCCGGACGGCGCGGGTTCGGGCAGGCCGCGCGCGGGGGATACCGTATGTCTTCGTGCTCAAGGACTACCTGCCGTGGATCATCGCCGGCCTCGTCGTGCTGGCGCTGGTCGTCGGAGGGGTGGTCCTGACCCGCGTCGCGCCGGAGTCGGCGGCGACGCTGCGCCGCCGCCCGCGCCCGCCACGGGCCCACTTCCGCAACGGCGACGACGAGATGCCGGCGCCGGTCAAGCGCGCCGGCGTCGTCATCAACCCGACGAAGTTCGCCGACCTGCCCACCGTGCGGGCCCGGATCACGGGGACGTGCGTCGCGAACGGGTGGGGCGAGCCGCTGTTCTACGAGACGACGGTCGAGGACCCGGGCCAGGGCCAGGCCGCGCAGGCGGTGCGGGACGGCGTCGACGTCGTCTGCACGCTCGGCGGCGACGGCACGGTGCGCAACGTCGCGAGTGCCCTCGTCGGCACCGAGACCCCGCTCGGCATCCTGCCGGCCGGCACCGGCAACCTGCTCGCCCGCAACCTCGACCTGCCGGTCGCCCTCGAGTCGGCCGTCGCGGTCGCGCTGACGGGTCGCAACCGGCGCATCGACGTCGGCGAGCTGGTCGTCGGCGCGGTGCCGGCCGTAGACGCGCCGGACGACGGCGACGACGTGCCGGAGACGCACCACTTCCTCGTCATGAGCGGCATCGGCATGGACGCGCAGATCATGGCGGGCACGAACGAGAACCTCAAGGCCAAGGTCGGCTGGCCCGCCTACATGGTCTCGGGGCTCAAGCACCTCGTGTCGCCCGAGTTCCGCATCGGCGTCAAGGTCGACGACGACCTCGAGTTCCGCCGCCGCGCCCGCATGGTCGTCATCGGCAACTGCGGACGCCTCCTCGGCGGGCTCGTGCTCATGCCGAACGCGCGCGTCGACGACGGGCAGCTCGACGCCGTCATCGCCTCGCCGCGCGGCGTCGTCGGCTGGGTCCCGGTGGCGACCCGGGTCGCCACGCGGCAGCGCAAGGGCCACCCGACGCTCGACCACAAGGTGTGCAAGGAGATCCGCGTGCGCACCGACCGCCCGGTGCCGGTGCAGATCGACGGCGACGTCATCGGCGAGGCCTCCGAGGTGAGCGCCCGCGTGCGCCCGGGCAGCCTCACGGTGCGCGTCAGCATCACCTGACCGGGGCCCGCCGAGTCACCCTGTGCGGATGACGCGCCGCCCCGGGGGCTGCGCGAGGCTGGGCGACATGAACCCGGTTCTGGCGTTCGTCATCGTCATGCTCGTCTGGACGATCAGCGACTTCGTCGCGAAGAGGACGAAGTCGCTGCTGTCGTCGCTCTTCGTCGCCTCGATCATCTTCCTCGTCGGCTTCCTCACCGACGTCTTCCCCGAGGACCTCCTCGCGAGCTCGTCGCTGCTCGGCCTCGCGGGGGTCGTGGTGGGCTTCATCATCGTGCACCTCGGCACGATGATCAGCCTCGACGAGTTCAAGGCGCAGTGGAAGACCTTCGTCATCGGCGTCGCCACCGTCGTGGGCATCGGGGTCATGCTCCTCGTCGCCGGACTGCTCTTCGGCGACCGGATCAGCGGCGCGGCCGAGGACGGCTACGCCCAGGCGCTCGACTTCGTCGTCGCGGGCACCGGCGCCCTGAGCGGCGGCACCATCTCGGTCCTCATCGTCCAAGAGGCGGCCCTCGGCGTGGGCCTGACGAGCATCGCCGTCTTCCCCGTGCTCATCGCGGCGCTCCAGGGCCTCGTCGGCTTCCCGCTCACCTCGATCCTGCTGCGGCGTGAGGCGACCCGCCTCAGGGGCGAGTTCCGGGCGGGCAACCTCGCGCCCGTGGAGGTCGAGGAGTCCGCGACGGCGACCGAGACCTCGAGGCTGCCCGCCGCCCTGCGCACGACGCCGGGCACCCTCTTCGTCGTCGGCCTCGTCGTGCTCGCCAGCCTCGGCATCAACAACCTCACCGACGGCATCCTCAACACGTTCGTCGTGGCCCTGCTCTTCGGCATCGGGCTGCGCACGGCCGGCATCTTCAAGCCCGCGATGCTCTCGGGCATCGACGCGTTCGGCCTCATGATGCTCGCGATCATGATCCTCGTCTTCGGCCCCCTCGCCACCGTGCAGCCGGCGGACGTCGGCGCCCTCGCCCTGCCGCTCCTGCTCGCCTTCGTGTTCGGGGTGGCCGGCATCGCCGGGGCCTCGGCGCTCGTGGGCAGGCTGCTCGGCTACAGCGTGCCGATGTCGGTCTCCATCGGGCTCACGTCGCTCTTCGGCTTCCCCGGCACGATGATCCTGTCGCAGGAGGCCGCCAAGGCCGCCGGCGAGACGCCCGAGGAGGTCGCGGCCATCGAGCACGCGATCCTGCCGAAGATGATCATCGCCGGCTTCGCGACCGTGACCATCACGTCGGTCGTCGTCACGAGCATCATCGCCGGGCGCATCGGCACCGGCTGAGGGTCAGGCGAACAGCGCCTGCCCCCAGTGCTCCCCGTCCGCCAGGCCGGGCGGGCACGCGAAGACGGCCGAGCCATTGTGTTCGATGTACTCGTTCAGCCCGTCGGCCTTGGCGAGCGCGCGCTGCATCGGCACGAACTGCCGACCGGGGTCGCGCATGTAGGCGAGGAAGAAGAGGCCGGCGTCGAGGTGCCCGACGCCGTCGGAACCGTCGGTGAAGTTGTAGCCGCGGCGCAGCAGCCGGATGCCGCGGAGGTGGCTCTCGTGGGCGAGGCGCACGTGGGCGTTCATCGGGATCGCCGGCGTGCCGTCGGGGCTCTTCCTGGCGAAGTCGGGGGCGTCGAACTCCTTGGTCTGGCCCAGAGGGGCGCCCTCCTTCTTGTCGCGACCGATGACGTCCTCCTGCTCCTGCAGGCTCGTCCGGTCCCACACCTCGACGTGCATGCGGATGCGACGGGCGACGAGGTAGGAGCCGCCGGCCATCCAGGCTCCGCCACCGGTCTCGTCGTCGGGCCCCACCCACACGTGCTGCGCGAGGCCCTCGGGCTCCTCGGCCTTGAGGTTGTTGGTGCCGTCCTTGAAGCCGAACATGTTCCGCGGCGTGGCCTGCGCGGTCGAGGTCGACGACGTGCGACCGAAGCCGAGCTGCGACCACCGCACGGCCACGACGCCGAAGCCGAGCCGCACGAGGTTGCGCACGGCGTGCACCGCGACCTGCGGGTCGTTCGCGCAGGCCTGGATGCAGAGGTCGCCACCGGTGCGGCGCGGGTCGAGCTGGTCGCCGGTGAAGGCGGGCAGCTCCCGCAGCGCGGCGGGCCGCCTCGGCGCGAGGCCGAAGCGGTCGTCGAAGAGCGACGGGCCGTAGCCGATGGTGATCGTGAGGCCGGATGCCGGCAACCCGTAGGCCTCGCCCGTGTCCTCGGGTGCCCGGTTGGGTCCGCCGCCGACGAGGCCGCCGGGGGCGGCCTCGGCGCCGGCCGTCATCCGCTCGGCCGCCCGCGTCCACTGCTCGAGGAGCGCTCGCAGCTGCTCCCGGTCCGTCGTCACCACGTCGAGCGCGACGAAGTGCAGGCGGTCCTGCGCGGGCGTGACGATGCCGGCCTGGTGCTCGCCGCGGAACGGGACGGCCGCGTCGAGCGCCAGCGCAGGCGCTGCGGTGGGCGACGGGGCGCCTGCCGCGCCGGCGTCGTCACCGCGCGAGACGGCATACGCCGTCCCGGCACCGGCGACCGCGACTGCGGCCGTCCCGGAGACGCCGAGGAGCCGGCGACGGCTGAGGCCCCCGTCGGTCACCTGGCCTCCAGGACTCCGGGCACCTTCGACACCTGCTCGGAGAGCGCGTCGAGCGAGACCGTGAGGGCCTTGATGTCGGCGTCGGTGAGGGCCGTGTAGCTGACGTAGTCGGCACCGTCGTGGTGCTTCGCCAGCAGGCTCGACAGCTCGGTGAAGCGGGCGTCGAGGGCCTTCTGCAGCGCGGGGTCGCGCTCGGCGACGACCGGGCGCAGCACGGCGAGCGCCTGGCGCGAGCCCTCGAGGTTGCCGTCGAAGTCCCAGAGGTCGGTGTGCGAGTAGCGCTCCTCCTCGCCCGTGACCTTGCCGGTGGCGACCTCGTCGAGCAGGGCCTTGGCGCCGTTCGCGATCGACAGGGCGGTGGGCTCGACGGTCTTGCTCTTGCCCGCGATCTCGGTGACGTCGGCGAGCAGGCGGTCGGCGATGGCGCCGGAGTCCTTCTGCAGGCCGTCCTTCCAGAGGTCCTTCTCGAGGCGGTGGTAGCCGGTGAACTCCATGCCGTCGGCGATGACGTCCTCGCGGCCGTCGATCCTGGGGTCGAGGTCGCCGAAGCTCTCGGCGACGGGCTCGATGGCCTCCCACGGGTGGCGCGCCTTCGCGTAGAGCGACTTGGCCTTCGCGACGTCGCCGGCCTTGACGGCCGCGACGAAGCCCTCGGTGTTCTCGACGAGCTCGTCCGCCTCCGACGCGACGTAGGCCCGGTAGTCGGTGATCGCCGTGGCGACCGTGGCGTCGGCGCTGCCCTTGACGGCCGTGCCGGTCACGGTGAACGGTGCCCGGATGCCGTCGCCGACCATCCCCGGCTTGCACGCGGTCGTCAGGGTGCCGGGCTCGGTGATCTCGACCTTGAGCTCGCGCGTCAGGCCCGGGGTGATGTTCTCGACCTCGGAGACGATGCGGTCGCCCTCGGCGTAGAGGTAGAACTCGTTGACCTTGGTGCCGGTGTTGTTCACCTGGAAGGTGACGGTCCCGGCCTTGGCCGTCGTGGCGCTCAGCGTGCAGGCGGTGTCGGTGGCCTCGACGGTGATCGGCCCGCCCGCGCCGCCGGCGGCGGTCGAGCCCGCCGTCGCGGCGGGCTTGTCGGTGCACGCGCCGAGCCCGAGGCCGGCGACGAGCGTGAGGGCGAGTGGCAGGGCGGTGCGGGGCAGGGTGGGGCGGGGCATGGCGAGGTCTCCTGTGGTGCTTCGGTGCGAGAAGGGGGGCCGCGTCAGGCGGCGACGGTGGGGCGCGAGCCGGCCGGGCACGCGGCGGCGGGCGTCGCCGGGGTGGGGCGGGCCGGGCGCAGGAAGAGCGTCAGCACGACGGCGACGTAGAGCACCCACGCGACCGCCTGGAGCAGCGTCGTGGCGGGTGTGAAGTTGAAGATGCCCTTGAGCAGGGTGGCGTACCAGCTGCCCGGGTCGACGGTGGCGCTGACGTCGAAGGCCAGGGTGGTGAGACCGGGCAGGAAACGCGCCTCCTGCAGGTCGTGGATGCCGTAGGCGAGGATGCCGGCCGCGACGACGACGAGCAGGATGCCGGTCCAGCGGAAGAAGACGGCGAGGTTGATCCTCACCGCGCCGCGGTAGATGAGCCACCCGAGCACCACGGCGCCGGCGAGCCCGACGACCCAGCCGATGAGCGGCTGGTTGTTGCCCGCGCCGGCTGCCTCGGTCGTCGCGTAGAAGAAGATCGCGGTCTCGAGGCCCTCGCGCCCGACGCCGAGGAAGGCGACGAGGGCGATCGCGAAGGGGCCGAGGTCGAGGGCGCGGTCGAGCTTGCCCTTGAGCTCGCCCGAGATGGTGCGCGACGCGGACTTCATCCAGAAGACCATCACCGTGACGAAGCCGACGGCGAGGATCGAGGCGCTGCCGCCGATGAGCTCCTGCGCCTCGAAGGACAGCTGCTTCGTGCCGTAGGTGAGCAGCGCGCCGAGCGCGACCGAGAGGGCCACGGCGACCCCGACGCCGGTCCACACGTGGCGCAGCGCCCAGCGGCGGTCGGACTTGACGAGGAAGGCGACGAGGATGACGACCACCAGGGCGGCCTCGAGTCCCTCGCGGAGTCCGATGAGCGCGTTGCTCGCGAGCACGGCGTGCCCTCTCTCTCAGGATGTTCCCAGCAATTACGCCACAGCGACGTGACGGAATTCAGGAAAGCACAGGCAAGGCTTGCCTAACAACCCGGTCCCGGTGTCAGAGTCGCCACATGAGCCCGCCGACCCCCTTCGCCGGCTTCCCGCCCGGCGCCCTGTCCTTCTACGCCGAGCTGGAGGAGCGCAACTCGCGCGACTGGTGGCTCACCCACAAGGCGGCCTACGAGCGCGACGTCCGCGAGCCGATGCTCGCCCTGCTCGACGCGCTCGAGGACGAGTTCGGTCCGGCGAAGCTCTTCCGGCCCAACCGCGACGTGCGCTTCAGCGCCGACACGTCGCCCTACAAGACCCACCAGGGCGCGCTCGTCGGGTCGGGCTCGGTGCTCGGCTATTACGTGCAGGTCAGCGCCGACGGGCTGCGGGCCGGGGGCGGCTTCCGGGCCGCGAGTCCCGCGACGACCCGGCGCTTCCGGGCCGCCGTCGACGCGCCGGCGAGCGGCACGGCGCTCGAACGCGTGCTCGCGGCCCTCGACGCCGAGGGCTTCGAGCAGCTCGGCGAGCGGGTGCGCACCACCCCGCGGGGGTATGCCGCCGACCACCCGCGCATCGAGACGCTGCGCCACAAGGAGCTCATGGTCGTGCGCGACCACGGCGCGCCGGACTGGCTCGCCACGACCGAGGCGCTGGACCGGGTGCGTGACACCTGGCGCACGGTGCGCCCGCTCCACGAGTGGGTCAGCGAGCACCTCGGCACCGACTGAGCACCAGGCCCCGATCCGACGGAAACCCCCCACGGCCCGGCGCACGGCGAGACCATCGGAGCGACGGGTGGGGAAGGGGGTCGGCCATGCACGTGCTGCGGGCGCGACGGGTGTTCGACGGCGAGCGGTTCGTCCCCGACCACGGGCGCGGCGCCGACGTCGTCGTCGACGGGCCGCGCATCGTCGAGGTCGGGCCGCTCCGGGAGCATTCGGTCGACGTGCGGGTGGACGACCTCGGCGACGCGACGATCCTGCCGGGGCTCGTGGACGGCCACCAGCACCTGACGTGGGACTGCTCGCCCGCACCCCTGGCCTGGCACGAGGCCGCGGACGACGACGCCCTCCTCGCGCGCGGCCGCGCGAACGCGCGGCGGGCGCTCGCGGCCGGCGTCACGACGGTGCGCGACCTCGGCGGCCGGGGCCTCGTGACCCTCGCCCTGCGCGACGAGCTGGCCCGCGCCCCCGCGGCCGGGCCGGGAGTGCTCGCGGCAGGGCCGGCCCTCACGACCCCCGGCGGGCACTGCTGGTTCCTCGGCGGCGAGTGCTCCGACGTGACCGAGCTCCGGTCCGCGGTGACCCGGCTGGCCGCGGCGGGCGCCGACGTCGTCAAGGTGATGGTGACCGGGGGCAACGTGACGCCGGGGTCGCTGCCGCACGAGTCGCAGTTCGGCGCGGTAGCGGTGCGGTCGGTGGTGCGCACGGCCCACGAGCTGGGGCTGCCCGTCGCCGCCCACGCCCACGGCACCGACGGGGTCGCCGCCGCGCTGGAGGCGGGCGTCGACACCATCGAGCACGCGACCTTCATGACGGCCGAGGGCGTCGCCCGGGACCCGGCGCTCGTCGAGCGCCTCGTCCGCTCGGGCACCCCGGTGTCGCTGACCGGCGGGGCCGCGCCCGGTCCGCTGCCGCCGGCCATCGCCGCGCGGATGCCGGCCATCCTCGACCACGTGCGGGGCCTGCTCGCGAGCGGCGCCCGGTGCTTCTTCTCCACCGACGCCGGGATCGGGCCACCGAAGCCGCACGACGTGCTCGTGCAGGGGGTCACCCAGGTCGTCATCCAGCTCGACGTGGCACCCGAACGTGCGCTCGCCATGGTGACCGGGCTGGCCGCCGACGCCCTGGGGATCGCCGGCCGCGCGGGTCGGCTGCGGCCGGGCGCCCCGGCCGACGTGCTCGTCGTGCGGGGCCGCGTCGACGAGGACGTCGAGGCGCTGCTGCGCCCGATCCGGGTGCTGCACCACGGGGTCGACGTGCTCGAAGCGCCGCCGACCCCGACGCCGGCGGACTAGATTCGCGGCGTGACCCGAGCGAACCGACCTGTCGACGCCCACATCATCGGGGCCGGCCCCGCCGGGCTCGCGACGGCGGCCGCCCTGCGGCAGCGCGGTCTCCATGCCGTCGTGCTCGAGCGCAGCGACGGCGTCGGCAGCTCGTGGCGGGCGCACTACGACCGGCTGCACCTGCACACGCCCCGTGAGCTGTCGGGGCTGCCGGGGCTGGCGATCCCGCGCGAGATGGGCCGGTGGGTGGCCCGCGACGACGTCGTGCGCTACCTCGAGCTCTACGCCGACCACCACGACCTCGACGTGCGGCTGCGCACCGGCGTCAGCCGGGTCGACCCGACGCCCGACGGGCGGTCGTGGACGGTGACCCTGGAGGACGGCACGGGCCTCACGGCGCCCTACGCCGTCGTGGCCACGGGCTTCAACCACACCCCGCGCGAGCCCGACGTGCCCGGGCTGGCGGACTACACGGGCGAGGTCGCGCTCGCCCGGCACTACCGCAACGGCGCCGCGCACGCCGGGCGCGACGTGCTCGTCGTCGGCACCGGCAACACCGGCACCGAGCTCGCGGTCGACCTCGTCGAGCACGGCGCGGGCCGGGTGCGGCTCGCCGTGCGCACCGTGCCGCACATCCTGCGCCGCAACACCGGGCCGTATGCCGCGCAGTACACCGGGATCGCCGTGCGACGGCTGCCCGCCGCCTTCGTCGACCGCGCGGCGGCGGTCGTGGAACGGCTGCAGGTGCCCGACCTCTCGGCCCGGGGCCTGCCGCGGCCCGACACCGGTCTGCTCACCCGGGTCGAGCGCGACAACGCGATCCCCGTGCAGGACGTCGGGATCGTCGACGCGATCCGCCGCGGTGCGGTCGAGCCCGTCGCGGCCCTCCGAGCGTTCGACGGCGACGCCGTCGTGCTGGCCGACGGGTCGCGGATCACGCCCGACCTCGTCGTGCTCGCCACCGGCTACGGCCAGGGGCTCGAGCCGCTCGTCGGGCACCTGGGCGTGCTCGACGAGCGCGGCCGGCCGGTCGAGAGCGGCGGTCGCACGGCACGCGGGGCCCGGGGCCTCTGGTACGTCGGCTACACGAACCCGATCTCCGGCATGCTGCGCGAGATCTCGATCGACGCCCGACGGATCGCCCTGGCGATGGCCCTGCGCAAGCGCGAGGAGATCCGGCAGCTCCGCGCCGCCACCCCCTGACGCCCGGGGCTCAGGGCTGGTGCCGGCCGCCGAGGCCGAGGAAGGCGGCCGCCACACCCTCCGTCTCGGCGACCGCCCGCGCGAGCGCCTCGTCGCTCGGCACGCCGGTCGCGAGCAGCGCGTGGTGGCGCGTCATCGCGGCCGCGGCGACGTCGTCGGGCACCGGCGCCACGGCCGCGACCACCGAGCGCGCGCCGAGCGAGAGCAGCGAGAGGGCGAGGCCGAGCGACTCGTGGCCGGGCCGGGCCGACGCGAGGCCGACGTCGCAGGCCGAGAGCACGACGTGGTCGGCGCGCACACCGGTCGGCTGCAGCTCGTGCGCGAAGACGGGGCCGTCGTGCAGCTGGAGCGAGGAGAAGAGCGGCGACTCGGGCTGGTGGGTGCCGTGCGCGGCGACGTGGACGATGCCGGGACGGGCCAGGGCGGCCACGAGCTCGCCCCGGCGGGAGGGCTCGGCGAGCCGCGCCGTCGCCCCCCACGTGCGGACGATGGCGCGCCCCTCCGCGGCGGCGCGGGGCACCGACGGGCCCACGCTGACGTGCACGTCCGCCGGCACGTCCAGGAGCGCGTGCGCCGCGGCGTCGCGCCCCGCGGCCCGGCGGGCGAACGACGTCAGCGACAAGGCGCTCGTGAAGGGCCGCCCGCCCATCGAGGGCAGCAGCGCCCACGGCAGGGCCGTCAGCTCGGGCGAGGCCACGAGCACGAGCCCGCGGTCGGTGCGCCACGGCCGCAGCAGCGCGTCGTCGAGCTCGGTCGCGCTGCTGCGCAACGACGACCACACGGCGCCGGCCAGCGGACCGAGGTGGTGCGTGGCGGCTGCCCGCAGGTCGGCCCGCACGCGGTGCGCGAGCTCGGCCGCCCGGTCGGCGGGCATGAGGTCGCGCAGGTGCGCCCGGCCTCCGACCACCCCGACGGCGCCGATCCGTCCGCGGTGGCGGAAGAACCAGACGAGGTCGCGGTCGAGCCGGAGCAGGTGGTCGCGTGCCTCGCGCACACGCACCGGCACCGCTCGCGAGGCCGCACCGCTGCGGCTGAGCGCCCAGTCGCGGTCGCGGATCTGGCGCTCGAGGCGAGCGGCGTGCTCGTCGAGCTCGCGCAGCTGGGCCGGGTCGGCCTCGCCACGCGCCTGGGCCCGCACCGCGCGCAACGCCTCGGTCAGCCGGGCGAGGCGCTCGTCGTCGGGTCGGCCGAGCGAGGGCAGCCGGTCGGTGGCGCTGCGCCAGCGCTCGAGCGCCTCGAGCACCGCCGCGCTCCCCCGCGGCACGGCCAGCTCGAGGTCGAGCTCGGCGAGGCGGGCGCCGTGCACCGCCCTCGCCGTGCGCAGGTCGAGGCTCGCGCTGCCCTCCTGGCCGGCCGCGAGCCGACGCGACGCGCGCGCGAGGATGCGCCGCGCGGGTGCCGCCTCACCGGTCGCGACGAGGGTCATCGCCGTGACCGCGGCTGCGTCGAGCTCGTCGGAGAGCGACCCGGTCGAGACGCGTTCGAGGCTGAGCAGGCGGGTGTTGGCGGCGGGCGCGTCACCGGCGAGCAGGAGGGCCTGGGCGGCGACGACGCGCGCGGCGTCGGCGAGCTCGGGGTCGCCGAGCTCGGTCGCCGACTCGACGAGCGCGTCGGCCGTCGCCGCTGCCGTCGCTGCTGCCGTCGTCGCGGCCGTGGGGGCCGCGAGCGCCGGCGGAACCGCTCCCTCGGGGTCCCGGTTCGCCCGGCGCTCCCGGTCGAGGTCGACGAGCAGCCCGACGAGCACCGCCTTGGCCTCCCAGGCCGTCGCCCCGAGGCGGGCGTAGGCCTGGCGCGCCGCCGCTGCCGCAGCCGCCGCGAGGTCGAGGCGGCCGAGCAGCCGGTTGGCCCTCGCGAGCTCGAGGTCGAACTCGGCGCGGATCTGGTCGTGCCCCTCGCCCGTCAGCGACGCGAGGCCGGCGTCGAGGGCCTCGGCCGCCTCCTTGACGAGCCCCGCCTCGAGGAGCACGCGCGCCCGGTCGAGGCGCGCCGGGCCCTTCCAGACGTCGGCCTCGACCTCCTCCGCGTCGGCCATGTCGGCGAGCGAGCGCGGCACGTCGCCGAGCAGGTAGGCGGCATACCCCTCGTTGTGCCGCGCCATGAACTCCTGCTCGCGCGCACCGAGGTCGCGCGCGAGCCGGGCGGCCTCGCTGAAGGAGTCGAGCGCCTCCTGCGGGCGCAGCAGCTCGAAGGCGAGCATGCCGCGGCTCAGGTGCACCGAGCACTGCTCCTGCTCGGTGAAGGCGTCGAGCCGGCGCACCGCGCCCTCGAGGCCGGCCCATGCCGACGCGAGATCACCGACCCGGCCGTGCAGGTTGGCCCGCTGGTAGTCGAGCCGGGCCCGCAGGGCGTCGTCGCCGAGCGCGTCGACGACCTCCTCCGCCTCGGCGAGGCGCAGCCGGGCGGGCTCGAGGCCCTCGAGCATGAACTCGGTCAGCGCCAGCGTGATGAGGGTCTTGCAGCGCAGCTCGAGCGCCGCGACCGTGGGCCGCGCGCCCCCCGCGCGGTCGATCTGGTCGAGGGCGGCCGCGAGCTGCCGGGCCGCCTCGGCCGGGCGTCCCGCGACGTTGGCTGCGGCGCCCTGCTCGCGCAGGGTGCGGGCGCTCTCGAGCAGATCGATGGTCCCGCCGGCCTTCCCTCAGGCGCCGGCCACCCGCTCCCGCACGAAGCCCAGGCCCGGGTCTCAGATCTGGATCGTCGGGGTGATGACCGGACGCACGTCCTTGTCGTCGGGGTCGGTCACGACGAAGTGCACCGGCCCATGGGGTAGATCATCCAGAACGAACCGGCCGTGCGCATCCGAAATCACGACAGAGCTCCCCTCGGAGGTCACCGCCTCGATCTGCGCACCCGGGGTCGTCACCCAGCCGTCGACCCGCACGAGGTCGCCGTCGGCGGCCTCGCTGGGACCGGCCGAGACCATGAGGCTGACCGACGCGGCCGTGAAGGTCACCGAGTCGGTCGGCGTCGGCTCCACCCCCGCCCCGACACCGGCCTCCGCCCCGCGCGTCGTGAGGAGGGCGGAGTCCATCAGCTCGGCGACCTCGGCGTGCAGCGCCCGCACCGTGATCTCGAACTTCACCCGCTCCGCGAGCTCGCCGGGCACGGGGTCGGCGTGCGCGAAGAGATCCCGCACGTGCGCCAGGTTGGCGAGGTCGCGGTCGTCGAGGGCGTCGGTGTGAGATGACATGTCAGGCCGCCCATCCGGGGTCGGAGCCGAGGGTCGTCCTCAGCTTCTGGAGGCACCGGCCGCGGGTCGGGCCGATGCTGCCGACCGGCATGCCGAGCGCCTGCGCGATCGCGGCGTAGTCGGGCCGGTCGGCGAACGCGATGACGCGGAGCAGCTCCTGGCACCGCGGTGACAGGCTCGACACGTGCTTCCACAGCACGCGCTGGCGCTCGGTGAGGACCGCCTGGGCCTCCGGGCCGAGCTGCTGGGCCGGTGCCTCGGGCACCTCCTCGACGCCGATCTCGCGGCGCGCGCCGCGGCCGATGCGCCACACCTCGCGCTTGACGACGACGACGAGCCAGCCGAGCACCGCGGCCGGCTCGTGGATCGAGTCGGCGCGGTCGACGAGCTGGAGGAACGCCGTCTGGATGGCGTCCTCGCACGAGGCGGGCGAGCCGCCCTGCGATCGGGCCGCGTTCCACAGCACGGGGGTCACGAGGTCGACGAGCTCGGAGAGTCGCTCGCGCTCGCCCTCCCGGTAGGCCGCGAAGGCGCGGCCCGCGAGAGTGCCCAGGCCGTCGGAGGCGGTGGGGGTCGGTGTCATGGCTTCGTCCTTCCGATGCAGGTGCGCAGGGCCCGGATCGCCCGCTTGCGCATGGCGGGGGCCGAGACGTCGGTGAGGTCGCCCTCGTCGACGAGGGTCGCGGCGAGCTCCGCGGCGAAGACGGGGGTCGAGAACGACGTGCCGCTCCACACCCCGAAGCCGCCGGTGTAGTCGTCGGGGTCGACGGTGCACCGCACGGCGCCGTCGGTGGTGACCTGCGACGACGGCTGGCCCATCCCGTTCGTCAGCGGCAGGGTGCTGACGACGGACGCGCCGGCCCGCACCGCGCTGACGAGCGGGAGGGTGTTGGAGAAGAGCGCCACGCTGGCGCCGTCCGGGTTGGTCGCCCCGACGCTCGCCAGCGGCGGCACCGACCTCGCAGTGACCCGCTTGGGCGGCTCGGCCGCGAGCGCCGCGGGCACGAACGGCGCGCTCGTGCCGTCGTTGCCGACGCCGGCCGCGACGAGCACCCCGCGCTCGGCGAAGCGGTCGAGCAGGTCGGCGACGGGACCGGAGGTGTAGGTGCGGTCCTCGGCGTAGTAGCCGAGCGAGAGGTTGAGCACGTCGACGACCTCGGAGGGGTCGTGCTCCTGGCCGTGCACGTGCCGGTCGAGGAGGGCCTGCAGGACGTCGAGCAGGTAGCTCTCGTCGACGACGCCGTCGTCACCCATGACCCGGATCGACAGGATGGTCGCCTCGGGGCAGACCTGCCGCACGAGCCCGGCGATGAACGTCGCGTGGCCCTGGAGCAGGCCCACCGGCTCGCTCGGAGCCGGGCTCGAGCCCGCCCCCGTCGACCCCGTCGAACCGGGCCCCCCGGTCGTGAGCAGCGGCACGAGCCGCCCCTCGCGCAGCTCCATCCGCACGACCCGAGAGGTGGGTCCGAACCACGGGTGGTCGGCGACCGCCGTGTCGGGCACGACGACGACGGGGTGGCGGTCGAGGGGCCGGGCGCGCAGCGCGGGGTCGGGAAGGGCCAGCGCGACCGGCATCCGTCCGCCGCGGCCGGGCACGGCGTACTCCTGCAGCGCCGAGCCACCCACGCCACCCCAGTAGCCGCCTACCCCGCCCCAGTAGCCGCCGACCCCGCCCCAGTAGCCGCCCACGCCGCCCCAGTAGCCGTCGGCCGGTCGGAGCACGTGCTCGAGGCTGAGCGCCTCCGCGACCGGGTCGCCCGCCTCCCGGAGCCGCTGCAGCACGCTCCAGGCGTCGACGGGGTCGATGGGCGAGCGCGTCGACCGCAGCGTGATGCTCGTGCCCCACGAGGGCGCGTCGGGGTCGCGCGGGCTGCCGTCGGCGCGCGGCGTCACGTCGAAGTCGAGCTCCAGCCGGCCGAGCGCCTCGCGGAGGTCGCCGAGCCCGCGCGGCCGTCCACGGACCGTCCGCAGCAGCAGCCGGTCGGACAGGTAGAGCGCCGGCAGCGGCGTCGCGCCGTCGGTCAGCCGCAGCGCCGTGGCGGGGTCGAGCGCGCGGACCGGCGGCCGCTCGGGGCGGCCGGGGGTGTCGGGACCCGACTCTGACATCGACGTTCCTCCTTCAGCGACGGACTCCGGGGCGGTCGACCCCGTGTGAAAAGACCCTGTCACCGGACTGAGTGCGCGTACTCGTTTTCCTGATACATCGACCCGCCCGAAACACCTCGATCCGGGATGTATCAGGCTGCCCGCTCACGACTCTCTCTCGCAGGGGGACGTGGTCGTCGGGCTGCAGCAGGGGGCTGTGGAGGGGCAGCCGGCCCGAGGACCGTGCAGGGAGACCGGTGGGTGGCGGGGGGCCACCGCCGGTGCGTGGGGCGTCGGTGCGGGAGGCACCGGCGCCCCCGTCCCCGCCCCACCGCCGCCTCGTCACGATCGTTGCCGAGCCGGTATGCCGGCACGCCGCGTCGCGCTCGCCTCACCCGGTCGCGGGGCCGCATACTTCTCGAAACGCCCACGGGGGCGGGCGACACGACGACGGGGAGCTCCATGGCACGGCCGGCACGACGGACAGCACGCGCACGCACGACGGACGGCGCACGGGGCACGAGGACCGGGCACGCCGGCGCCGGAGTGGTGGTCGCGCTGACGGCCGCCCTGACCCTCGGCGCCTGCAGCAGCTCGACCCCGAGCACGCCCGCCGCTGCGACGCCGTCCGTGACCGCCTCCGCAGTCGGCCCGGAGACGACGGCTCCGAACGACCCCCTGCCCGTGCCGACCGAGTCGGCCGACCCGCTGACCCCGACCCGCCCCACGCCGAGCGCCACCACGCCCCCGCCGAGCACCCCCGCCACCGTGTCGCCCACCCCGGCCCCCACGCCCCCCACACCCGCAGCGACCACCGCGACGGCGGACCCCGGCTCGGTGGCCGGTTCGTGCGAGCGGACGCTGACGGCCTACCCCGTCCTCGCGCCGGGGGCGAGCGGACCAGCGGTGCGCGCGCTCCAGTGCTTCCTCAACGACGCGGACTACGGGCCGGTCGCCGTCGACGGCGTCTACGGCGCGCAGACGCGGGCGGCCGTCAAGCGGGTCGAGGCGACCTACGAGGGCCCGGCGCCCCAGCCCGGCCGCATCGACTCCGGCACGTGGGTCCTGCTCATCGCCCGGTCGCTCGGCACCGCGACCCTGGAGCAGGGCGCCAAGGGCCCGGACGTGACCACCCTGCAGCGCGCGCTGCGCGCCGCCGGGGCGACCGTCACCGTCGACGGGGTCTTCGGGGCCGCGACGAAGCGCGCCGTGCAGCGGCTGCAGGACGCCAACCGCATCGGGGCGGACGGCGTCGTCGGCGAGGAGACGCTCTTCCTGCTCAAGATGGGCGCGACGATCGGCTGACGGCCCTTTCCGCCCATTCCGGGCCCGGGCCCGGACCGCCCGCGCGGCCGGCGCCGGCTCAGGCGCGCAGCTGCTCGAGCCAGGCCCGGGCGGTGTCGAAGTCCGCGTCGGCCGTGCCCGGTCGCACCGTGGGGCGGGCCTTGTCCGCGCGCGGGTAGGAGCCGAGGAAGCGCACCTCGGCGCACACGCGGCGCAGGCCCATCAGGGTCTCGCCGACGCGCGCGTCGAGCACGTGGCCCTCGACGTCGATCGAGAAGCAGTAGGACCCCATCGCCTCACCGGTGGGCCGGGACTCGAGCCGGGTCAGGTTGACCCCGCGCACGGCGAACTGCTCGAGCAGCTCGAGCAGGCCACCGGCGTGGTCGTCCTTCTGGAAGAGCACGACCGTGGTCTTGTCGGCGCCGGTGGGCTCGGGCAGCGTGCCCGGCCGCGAGACGAGGACGAAGCGCGTCACCGCGGAGGCGTTGTCGCCGATCCCCTCGGCGAGCACGTCGAGGCCCTCGTTGCGTGCCGCGACCGGCGCGCACACCCCGGCGTCGAACATGACGTCACCGGGTGCGCCGAGCGCGGCCGCGCTCGCGGCGGTCGAGAGCGTCGGCACGTAGACGGCATCCGGCAGGTGCTCGCCCATCCAGCCGCGCACCTGCGCCCACGCGTGCGAGTGGGTGCCGACGCTGCGGACCTGCTCGAGGGCGACCCCGGGGCGCGCGCAGAGCACGAAGGTGATCGGCACGAGCACCTCGCCGAGCACGACGAGCGGGTCGCCGGTCGCGAGGGAGTCGAGCGTCGCGGACACGCCGCCCTCGACGGAGTTCTCGATGGGCACCATGGCCGCGTCGATCGCGCCGGCCCGCAGTGCAGCGAGCGCGGCGTCGACCGACCCGTAGGGCAGGTGCTCACGCCCCTGTGCCCCGTCCCAGGCGTCGAGGGCCATCTGGGTGAAGGTGCCGCGCGGGCCGAGGTAGCCGAAGCGCTGCAGCTCGTCGGGGGTGCGGGGCGGGGTCACGACGCGTCCCTGGCCCGCTCGGGCGAGGCGCCCCCGCGGTCCGCCGGGGCCGTGCCGCTCTCGCCCTTGGTGGCCGAGACGAGCGCCTGCTGCTCCTCGGGCGTCAGCGTGATGCTCGAGCGGCCGCCGACGACACCCTTGGCATAGGTGCGCGACTCCCCGCGGGCGTGGATCGAGCTGAGCACGATGCCGTCGCCGAGGTCGTCGACGACGGCCGCGGAGAAGGACAGCCGACCACCCATGTCGCCGAAGGCGTCGTACCGCACGACGGCGACGTTGCGCAGGCTCTGGCGCACGTCCTCCTCGGTGCTCTCGAGGCTCGCCCGCAACCGCGCGAGCTCGGCGGCGAGCCGGTCGATCCGGTGGTTCTGCGAGGCGGCGACCCGGGCGATGTCGGTCACGCCGTCGTCGCCGAGCACGGCGAAGTCACGGCGCACCCGGGCCAGGCGGAGCTGCGCGCCGACCGCGACCGCGAGTGCGAGCAGCGCGACGACGACGGCGGCGATGGCCACGGTCGTCAGCGTCGAGTCGTCCACGGTCGCCCACCCTAGCCGCGGGCGGGGGCCACCACCGCCCGGTTCCAGCCCGTGGCCGGCAACCCCACGGACAGACCCGGTTTGTACGCTTCATGCGTGATCCGCCACCACCCCGTCAAGACGCTCGTCGTCCTGCTCGTCGCGCTCGTGGCCGGACTCACGCTCGCCTACGCCAACCGCACGACCGTTCCGGTGCCGCCGACCGCCGAGCCGAGGCCGGGCGAGTCGCTCGTCGTCGTCGGCCTCGGCGGCCTCTCGTGGGACGACGTGTCGGCGAAGGACACGCCCACGCTGTGGGGCCTGCTCCGCGACGGCGCCGCCGCGTCGGTGTCGGTCAAGGGCCTGCGGCTCACGACCTGCCCCACCGACGGCTGGGCCACCGTCTCCGCCGGCGAGGCGGCCGGGCCCGAGTCGGGCGAGGCGCGGCCGGAGTGCGCGCCGCTGCCCTCCGTGCTCGGCGACGCGACGTCGGGCTTCACCGTCGACGGCTTCGACGCCCTCGCGACCGCGTCGCGCGACGCCGAGTTCCGGGCCCGCCTGGGCCTGCTCGGCGACAGCTTCGCCGCGGGGCCGGGCTGCCTGCAGGCCGTCGGCCCCGGCGGTGCCCTCGCGGCATCGACGTCCGACGGCACGGTGGCGAGGTACGCGCCGTTCCAGGCCACGACCCTGACCTCCGACCTCGCCCAGTGCCCGGTCAGCATCGTCGACGTCGGCGGCATCGAGACGACCGACCCCGACCCGGTGCGCCACCGCGAGCGGGTCGCCGGCATCGAGCGCCGCCTCGACATCGTGCTCGACGCGATGCCCAACGGCGCCGACCTGCTCGTCGTCGGCCTCGCCGACCGCGACCGCCAGGAGCGGCTGCGACTGCTCGCCGCGACCGGGCCGCACTACGCCCCGGGGATGCTCGCGTCGGCCTCGACGCGCCTCGTCGGCGTCGCCCAGCTCTCCGACGTCACCGCGACGATCCTCCAGCGCGGCGGCGTCGCCCCCGTCGCGGCCATCGGCGGGCGCGCCCTCAGCGTCGTGCCGGCCGCCAACAACAGCGAGTCGACGGCCGCCGCCAAGCTGACCTCGCTCACCGACGTCGACACGCTCGCCGACGCGATGCACCGCATCGTCGCGCCCTTCCTCGTCGTCTGGCTCGGCGCCACCCTGCTCGCCATGGGCGGCCTCTGGCTCGTGCTGCGGCGCGCGCGGCCGTGGGACCACCGGATGACGCGCGCCCGGGTGCTGCGCCTCGTCCGGCTCGTCGGGATGGGCTCGGCGGCCATGCCCGCCGCGACGTTCCTCGCGAACCTCGTGCCGTGGTGGCGGGCCTCGACCACGACGCCGGTGCTCGTCCTGCTGCTGCTCGCCCTCGTGCTCGCCATCAGCGCCGTGCTGACGGTGGTCTGCCTGCAGGGCCCGTGGGACACCTCGGCGCTCGGCCCGCTCGCCGCCATGTCGGCCGTCACGGCGGGCGTCATCGGCATCGACGTCGTCACCGGCTCGGCGCTGCAGATCTCGTCGATCTTCGGCCTGCAGCCGCTCGTGGGCGGCCGCTTCTACGGCATGGGCAACGTCGCCTTCGCCGTGTACGCCGCCGCCGTGCTGCTGCTCTGCGCGGCCCTCGCGCACGCCCTGGTGCGCCGCGACGCCCCACGGCTCGCCGTCACCGCGGTCGTCGTCGTGGGCGGCGCGGCGCTCGCCGTCGACGTCCTGCCCGCCTGGGGTGCCGACTTCGGCGGCCCCATCGCCCTCGTGCCCGCGCTCGGCTTCCTGCTCATGGGCGTCATGGGGTGGCGCACCTCCGTGCGCAACGTCGGGGTCATCGCGCTCGCGGCCGGGCTCGTCGTCGGGCTCGTCTGCTACCTCGACTGGCGCCGACCCGAGGCCGAGCGCTCGCACCCCGGTCGCTTCCTCCAGACGGTCATCGACGGCGGCGCGTGGGACGTCGTCTCGCGCAAGCTCTGGGCCAACGTCGTGCTCGCGGTCCACCTGCCCGTGCTGCTCGTGGTCGTCGTCGGCCTCATGGTCGTCGTCGGCATCGTCGTCGCTCGGCCGGGCCGGCTCGGCACCGAGCCGCTGCGCCGCCTGCTCGAGGAGGCGCCGCTGCTGCACCGCGGCCTGCTCGCCGTCATCCTGATGGCCGTCCTCGGCTTCCTGACGAACGACTCGGGCGCCGCCATCCCGCCCGTGGCCGCGCTCTTCACCGTGCCGCTCGTGACATCGGCCGTCATGCACTTCCTCGCCATCGAGGCCCGCCGCGCGCCGGTGCGCCGCCGCCGCGACCGCCACCACCTCTGAAGGCTCCCGGCCTCTTCCCCGGCAACACACCGAGGAAGAGGCAAACCACCGGGATCGGATGCCGGTGCGTTGCGTCTTCCTCGGTGTGTTGCGTGGGGGTGGGGTGGGGGTGGGGTGGGTCAGCCGGGGCCGAGGCGGCGGCGCAGGCGGCGCACGCCGAGCGCCAGCGCCACGTCGCGGTACTGCGCGGCCCGGTGCACCTGCGAGCGCCAGTCGCTGCCGGTCACCCGGTGGTGCAGGTCGCAGGGAACCTCGAGGATCGTCAGGCCCGCGTCGAGCACGTCGACCGTCATGCCGACCTCGACGCCCCACCCGCGGGCGAACGGCGTCGCGGCCTCGACGGCGGCCGGCGAGAGGCACCGCATGCCCGACAGCGGCTGGGTCGGCGTCCAGCCGGTGAGCTCCTCGATGCCGGTGCGGGCGAGGCCGACGACGAGGCCGTGGCCGCCGGCGGTGCCGCGCTGCGTGGGCAGGATCGCGATGGTGAGGTCGGCCTCGCCCCGGTGGACCGGGCCGACGAGCGCCCCGACCGCGCCGGCCGACGACTCGAGGTCGGCGTCGGCGAAGAGCACCGCGGCGTCGCGCGCGAGGCGCCCGACGCGCTGCAGGCCGGTGACCCGGCCGAGGCCGCTCATCATGGCGTCGGCCTTGCCGTGGTTGCGCGCGAGCCGCACGACCTCCGCGCCCTCGCGGGCGGCGACCGTCGCGGTGCCGTCGCTCGACCCGTCGTCGACGACGACGACGGTCGCCACCCCGGGGATGGTGCGGACGCCGCGGATCGTCGCGGCGATCCGGGACGCCTCGTCCTTGGCAGGGATGACGACGGCAACGGCGGGCGATGGCGTCGTCATGGCGGGCAGCGGGTCAGCGCAGCGTGACCTGGCGGTTGGTGAGCCCGGCCCGGGCACCCCGCTCGGCCGCGGTGAGCGGCTCGGTCGCAGCGGCCGCCGCGTCGATCTTCGTGCGCATCGCCGCGACCGCCTCCTCGAAGTCGGCGGCCCCGGCCTGCGGGTCGACCTCCCAGACGGGGATGAGCAGGCCGCTCGAGCGGAAGCAGCCGAGCAGCCGGCCGTCGCCGCCGAGGTGGCTCTCGCCGGCGGCGTGCAGGCGCGCGAGCGCGTTCGTGGCCGCGTCCTCGTCGAAGGGCAGCACCCAGCGCACGTAGGTCCGCTCGCCGATGCGGCACCAGAACACCGACGGCGCGGCGTCGAGCTTGACGGTCGGGATGGCCGACTCGTTCGCGCGGTCGAGCGACTCCTTGCCCTCGGCGTCGAGGTCGGCGTCGGCGACCCAGAAGTCGAAGCCCTCGTGCAGCTGCATCTCGAAGGGGGCGTCGGGGTCGAGCACGTCCTGCAGGCGCGGGCTGTCGGCGGTGGCGACCGGGAGGACCGTGACGGGCGAGCCGGGCTCGGCCGCGGCGGCGAGGGCGATGGCGGAGGCGATGTCGCGGCTCGTGTCGCCGCTCGCGTTGCCGGACTGGATGCCGACGAGCACCTCGCCGGTCTCGCGGTGCAGGCCCGGCCAGGCGAGGGGCAGCACGGTCGCGATCGTCACCTCGGCGGGGGCGCCCTCGGGGGCGCGGTCGGCGGCGAGGCGCACCGTCGCGGTGGCGGCCGGCACGATCTCGCGCATCGCGACCCAGTCGGTCTCGTTCGGCAGGCCCTCGAAGGGCCGGGCCACGAACGGGGCCGGGAGCGGACGTGCGGAACGGTCAGCGCGCTCGCTGCGCGGACGACGTGATGCCTTACCCATGCGCGCCACCCTAGTGCCGCGCCGCGGGTCAGCCGAACGCGGTCGCGAGCGGGGCGAGGGCCAGCACGTCCTCGGGGGTCGCGAGCCCCACGGGCGCCACGAAGGCCGTCGTGACGCCGCGCCCGACCAGGCGGGCGAGGCGCTCGCGGTGCTCGGCCGGGGTGCCGGCGTGGTGGCGCGCGGCGAAGGCCGCAGCCGGGGTGCGTCCGCGGTGGCGCTCCACGCGCGCCCACGCGTCGTCGCGGTCGCGCCCGACGACCGGCAGGTCGAGCACCGTCGCGTGCACCTCGCCGGGGTCGCGACCGTGCTCCCGCACGAGCTCGAGGTAGCGGTCGAGCCGCGCGAGGCCGCCTTCGCCGGAGGGCACGTTGCAGCCGTCCCCGAGCGTCGCGGCGATCCGCAGCGTCCGCTCCCCCGAGCCCCCGACGAGCACCGGCATCGACCCGACCGGGCGGGGGTAGCAGGTCGTCTCGGGCAGCGAGACGAGGCGTCCGGCATACGGCTTCGTGCCGGGCGCCCAGAGCGCCCGCATCGTCTCGATGCCGGCCTCGAGCGCGTCGAGCCGCTCGCGGGCGCCCGGGAAACCGAGGCCGTATGCCGCGTGCTCGCGGTCCCACCAGCCCGCGCCGACCCCGACGAAGCAGCGGCCGCCGGAGAGGGCCGAGAGCGTGGCGGCGGCCTTCGCCGTGATGCCCGGGGCACGGAAGGTGACCGGCGTGACGAGCGTGCCGAGCTGCAGCCGGGTGGTCACGGCGGCGAGCGCCCCCAGCGTCACCCACGGCTCGGGGATCGGGTCCCACGCCCGGCCCACCTGCGGGATCTGCACGAGGTGGTCCATGAGCGCGAGGCCGGCGAGGCCGGCCGCCTCGGCGGCGCCGGCCATCCGCGTCACCCACGGGAGCAGGTCGTCGTCGGCCGGGAAGCGGGAGAGCTGCAGCACGACGCCGCGCAACCCGCGCGGGGCCGGGGCGTCGGCCCACGGGGTCGACTCGGCTCGTGGAGGAGCGGGTGGAGAGGTGCGGGCCGGGGCGGGTGGCGGGGTGGCGTCGGCGGCGGGGCGGACGTGGTGCACGGCGTCCCAGCCCTCGTCGGCGAGGGCTGCGACGGTGCCGGTGACGGACGCCAGCTGGCTCGTGAGCACGCGCGCGGGGACGGCCCGTTCGCGCGCGGCGTTGCGCGAACGGCACACCGATGCAGGGGTGTCGAGCACGACGACGACGGCCGGCAGGCCTGCGCGGCGGGCCAGGTCGAGCCAGCGACGCCTCCGCGCGGCATCGGAGCCGAGCGTGTCGACGACGGTCGTCAGGGTGCGCCCGAGCCGCGCCTGCACGATGTGCTCGAGCAGCGCGAAGGCGTCGGTCGAAGCGTCGAGGTCGTGCGGGCCGCTGCCGACCAGCCCCCGCAGGGTGTCGGACGAGACGACCTCGGCGGCACGGAACCGCGAAGCGGCCCACGTCGACTTGCCCGAGCCGGACGCCCCGACGAGGACGACGAGCGCCGGGTCTGGGAGCGCCGGGTCGCGGAGCGCCGGGTCGGGGAGCTGAGGGCCACGGGGCTCCGGCTCGGGGGTCGGCGCCTCGGGGACCACGGCGCTCGGGTCAGTGCGAGCGCCGGCGGGAGGGCCCGCCGAGCGAGGCCCACACCGTGCGCCCGTGGGACTCCTCGATGACGCCCCACTCGTGCGCGAGCGAGCGGACGATGCGCAGGCCGCGACCACCCGGGGCCCACGTGGTCGGGGGTGCGGGGCGCGGCACGGTCGGGCCGCCCCCGTCGGAGACCTCGACCTCGACGACGTTGTTCTTGACCTTCCAGTGGATGCGGATGGCACCGTCCGAGAGCGGCTTGGCGTGCCGGATGGCGTTGGCCACGAGCTCGCTCACGACGATCTCGGCCTCGTCGACCACCTCGGCCGGCAGCTCACGCGCCAGCAAATCCTCGACGAGCGCCTTGCGGATCCGCGGCGCAGCCGCGGGCGCCCATTGGATGCGGACGGTGCGCTTCTCCCCCGCCGGTGGCGTGGGTGGACCGCCCCCGGTGTCGCCGCGTGTGACTCGCGTCGCGGACCCCGTCGTCGCTGCCGCGCTGCGCGCGGCACCGACCTCGGACCCGCTCCCCTGACTGCTCGCCATGCCTGGGCCTCCTCATGGGCCGTCGTCCCCCCGTTCGGGGCACGCTAGCCAAACCTGGGCGCCACCTCAACGCCGCCCGCGTCGCGATCCGGTCACGACCCGCCGGTCTGATGCGCTCTACGACCCTCTAGCCCCATCCGTAGAGACGAGGTCGACCGACGGCGCCCGACCTGTGCACCCTCCACGTACCCATCCGTCGAGGTCTTGCCGAACGACCGCTCGCGACATATCGTCGACATATCGCGACTGTTCGAGTCGTCTCGGGAAGGAGACCACGATGCACACACACCACAGCACCAGGCGGGAGTCGGGCTGGGACGGCGGTTGGGGCGGCGGCTGGGGTCCGGGCCGTGGCGATGGCCCCGGGTTCGGCGCCTGGCCGGGCGGCCCGGGCCGCGGCCCCCACGGCCGCGGACGCCCTGGCCCGCCGCCGTGGGTGGCCGACCTCGTGCGCCACTTCGGCGGACCGGGCCTCGGCCCGGAGTTCGGTCCGCGCCGGGGGCCCCGCGCCCGCCGCGGCGACGTGCGGTCGGCCATCCTCGACGTCCTCGCGGGCGACGAGATGAACGGCTACCAGCTCATCCAGCAGATCTCCGAGCGCACCGGCGGGGCATGGAAGCCGAGCCCCGGCTCGGTCTACCCGACCGTGCAGCAGCTCGAGGACGAAGGGCTCGTCGAGGGACGCGACGTCGAGGGCCGGCGGCTGCTGCGCCTCACCGACGCCGGGCGCGCGTACGTCGAGGAGAACGCCGAGGAGATGGCGGCCACCTGGCGCCCGTTCGAGGAGGCGACCGACGAGGAGGCGGCGCCGCGGAACTCCCGCGGCGACGACCTCATGCCGCTCGTCGGCCAGGTCATGGGCGGCATGTGGCAGATCGTCACGACGGGCACCTCCCAGCAGCGGGCCGAGGCGGCGGAGGTGCTGACCGAGACCCGGCGCAAGCTCTACCGCCTGCTCGCCGACGGCGACCCCGAGTAGACCGGCCGGGTGGATCCGCCCTGCACCCCGAGCGCGTCAGTCGCGCTCGGGGTGCAGACTGGCCGCACAGCGTCACCACCTCATCGGGCAGGATGAGGTGGTGAACCAGACCGGCCGCAGCGGACCATCGGGCCTCCTCGTCGCGGGCACGTCGTCCGACGCCGGCAAGTCGGTCGTCGTGGCGGGCCTCTGCCGCGCGTTCGTGCGCCGGGGCCTGCGCGTCGCGCCGTTCAAGGCCCAGAACATGTCGAACAACTCGATGGTCTGCCTCGACGGCGGCGAGATCGGGCGCGCCCAGTGGCTGCAGGCCGTCGCCGCCCGTGTCGAGCCCACGACCGCGATGAACCCGGTGCTGCTCAAGCCGGGCACCGACCGGCGGTCGTTCATCGTCGTGCGCGGCGAGCCCGCCGGCACGCTCGAGGCGGGGCAGTATGCCGCCGGGCGCGGCCACCTGCGCGACGCGGCCTTCGCGGCCTACCGCGAGCTCGACGACGCCTACGACCTCGTCGTCTGCGAGGGCGCCGGCTCGCCCGCCGAGGTCAACCTGCGCGCGGGCGACTACGTCAACATGGGCCTCGCGCGCGAGTTCGGGCTCCCCGTCGTCGTGGTGGGCGACATCGACCGGGGCGGCATCCTCGCCGCCCTCTACGGCACGTGGGCGCTGCTCGACGAGGACGACCGTGCGTTGTTGAAGTCCTTCGTCATCAACAAGTTCCGCGGTGACGTGGCCGTGCTGGAGCCGGGGCTCGACACGATCACCGAGCGGACGGGCGTGCCCTTCCACGGCGTCATCCCCTGGCTGCTCGACGTGTGGCTCGACAGCGAGGACACGCTCGAGGTGGGGCACTGGCGCGCCTCGACCGCCCTCTCGGCCACCTCGCGCGACCGGCTCAAGGTCGCGGTCGTCCGGCTGCCTCGCATCTCGAACGCGACGGACGTCGACGCCCTGGCGGCCGAGCCCGGGGTCGACCTGCTCGTCACCGTCGACCCCGCGGTCGCCGAGTCGGCCGACCTGCTCGTGCTGCCCGGATCCCGTTCCACCGCAGGTGATCTCGAGTGGCTCCGCGAGCGTGGCCTCGCCGACGTCGTCGCCGCTCGCGTCGCGGCAGGTCGCCCGGTGCTCGGCGTCTGCGGCGGCTACCAGATGCTCGGGCGCGAGATCGAGGACGACGTCGAGGGCCGGGTCGGCCGCGTGCCGGGGCTCGGCCACCTGCCCGTCCGGGTCGAGTTCGGCGAGGCCAAGGTGCTCGCCCGCCCCGAGGGCGCCTGGGCGGGGCACGTCGTCGACACCGCCTACGAGATCCACCACGGCATTGCCAGTCACGTCGAGGGCGATGCGGATTCCCCTGTGGCGCAACCATTCCTCGACGGGTGGCAGGCTGGCGCAGTCTGGGGAACCATGTGGCACGGCGCCCTGGAGAGCGACGACTTCCGTCGCGCCTGGCTCAGCGAGGTCGCACTGGCCGCTGGGTCCGAGTGGCGGCCTCGTCCCCGCGCCACGGGTTTCGCCGAGCGCCGCGAGCGGATGCTCGACACGCTGGCCGACGCGCTGGAGCAGCACGTCGACCTCGATGCGCTCCTCGGCCTGACCCGGATGGGAGGCCCGTCATGATCCGCAGCATCCGCGTCATCGGCATCGGGATGGGCGACCCCGCCCACGTCACGGGCGAGGCCGCCCGAGCGCTCGCCACCGTCGACGTCTTCCTCGTCGCCGACAAGGGCGAGGCCACGGCCGACCTCGTCGCGGCCCGGCAGGCCGTCTGCGACGCCCTCATCCCGGCCGACCACGCCTACCGGCTCGTCGAGGTCGCCGATCCCCGACGGGGGCCGGACGCCGAACGCGACGACACGGCATACGGCCGCGGGGTGCGCGACTGGCACGCGGCCCGGGTGGCGGCCTACGCGGAGGTCATCGAGGCGCTGCCTGCTGGCGAGTCGACGGTCGGCTTCCTCGTGTGGGGCGACCCGGCGTTCTACGACTCGACGATCCGGATCGTCGACGCCCTCGTGGAGCACTGGGCGGCAAGAGGACTCGCGGTCGAGCACGACGTCGTCGCGGGCATCAGCGCGCCGCAGCTGCTCGCGGCACGGCACCGCATCCCGCTCAACCGCATCGGCGCGCCGATCCACGTCACGACCGGCCGCCGCCTCGTCGACGAGTACGACCCGGCGCTCGGCGACGTCGTGGTCATGCTCGACGGACGCCTCGCCTGCGCCGAGCTGGCCGACGCGTTCCCCGACCTCGAGCTCTTCTGGGGTGCCTACCTCGGCACCCCCGACGAGCTGCTCGTGCGCGGGCGCCTCGGAGACGTCGTCGGTGAGGTGCAGCGGGTGCGGGCCGATGCCCGGGAGCGCCACGGCTGGGTCATGGACACCTACCTGCTGCGACCGACGGCCGACGCAGCTGCTGCGGGCCCGCCGGCCTTCCCCCCGACCGGCCCGCTCGGCGACGGCGTCCTCACGGTGCGGCCGTTCACCGTCGCCGACTGGGAGGTCCTGCGCGACGAGCACAACAACGAGGAGTCGCTGCGCTGGGACTTCGAGGGACGACCGGTGAACGACGCCGAGGCCCGGCGGCGGACGGCACTCTCGGTCCGCGGGTGGAGGCTGGGGCGGGTGGCTCGCTTCGTCATGGTCGACGCGGCGACGGGGCGACCCGCCGGGACGATCGGTGTCATGCGGGTGGGGCCGCCGGGCACCGGGCTCGTCGGCTACGGCGTGCTGCCGGACTTCCGCGGACGCGGCTTCACGACGCGCGCCCTGCGACTCGTGTCCCGGTGGGCCTTCGACGAGGCAGGACTCGCGCGGCTGGAGCTCGGGCACAAGGTCGGCAACGAGGCATCCGGGCGGGCGGCGGCGAGGGCCGGCTTCCGCGCCGAGGGCCGGCTCAGCGGGAGGCTGCCCAACCCCGACGGCACCCGCTCCGACGAGATCTACTACTCACTCGTGCGGGGCGAGCCGACGTCGTGAGGCCCGGCCGATCGGTCAGCCGCCCTGGATCCGGTCGAGGAAGGCGATGACGCGCTGCTGCACGAGCGTGGCGGCGTCCGCGTCGTGGGCCTGCGAGCTGGCGTCGGCGAAGAGGTGGCCGCAGTCGGCATAGGTGAACAGCTCGCCGTCACCGGCCGCCGCCACGATCTCCCGCGCGGCCTCGACATCTCCCTCGTCCATGAAGAACTCGTCGGCCTCGCCGCCGTGCACCTGGAGCGGGACGCCCGCCGGCCAGTCGGCGGCGAACTCGCCCAGCGGGATCGCGGCGTCGAGCAGCACGGCCCCGGCGGCGCCCGGACGCGTCTGCGCGAGGCGCTGGGCGGCCATGACGCCGAGGGAGAAGCCGGCATACACCGTCGCCGCGGGCAGCCCGTCGGCCGCGGCGACCCCCTGCTCCTGCAGCGCGGCGAAACCGATCGAGCGGGCCTTGGCCATCCCCTCGTCGAGCGTCGCGAAGCTCTCACCGCCGTAGAAATCGGGGGCGTGCACGGTGTGCCCGGCCCCGCGCAGGGCGTCGGCGAAGGCGAGGAACCCCGGGGTCTGGCCCTGGGCGTGGTGGAGGAGGAGGACGTCGGCCATGCTTGCTCCTGTGCTCGATGGTTTCCCTGCTGTTGATCCGACAATCTAGACTGATCCAACAATGTCGATCAATAGCCCGCAGCTACCCGACTACGAGCTCCCCGACACGGTGGAGCTGACGACCCCTGCCCAGCTGCGGGCCATCGCCGACCCGCTCCGCTCGTCGCTGCTCGACCTCGTGCTCGAGCGCGCGGCCACGGTGGCCGAGCTCGCGACGGCGGTCGGCCGACCGAAGAGCACCGTCGCCCACCACGTCGGCGTGCTCGTCGACGCCGGGATGCTCCGCGTCGTGCGGACCCGACGCGTGCGCGCCATCGACGAGCGCTTCTACGGCCGCACCGGCCGCACCATCACCATCGGCGTCGCGCGCCACCCCGGCGACCCGACGGTTCCCGTCTGCGTCAACGGACTGTCGGTCGCGGCTGCGGAGTCGGTGCCGGCGCACGAGGACGACACGCTCTACTCGACGCTCCGGCACGTGCGCATCCCGCGGGAGAGCGCCTCGCAGTTCTGGGGGCGCGTCGAGGAGCTCGTGCGCGAGTTCACCGCCCTCCCGCGCTCGGGCGACACCGTCTACGGCCTCGCCGTCGGCCTCTACCCCACCGACCAGCCGGTCCTGCCCGAGGCAGGCCCCGCCGCCGAGGAGACACCGTGACCGACCCGCATGCCTTTCGCGTCAGTGCCGTCTCTCTCGACTGTGCCGACCACGCGGGGCTCGCGGCCTTCTACGCGGAACTCTTCGACGGCACGCTCCTCTGGTCGCACAGACACGCGTCGGCTGTCGACGTGGGCGGCCTGGTCCTCGTGACGCAGCAGGTCGCGGACCACCGCGAGCCGACGTGGCCGGGCGCCTCGATCGTGCACCTCGACGTCACGGTCGACGCCGACGACCTCGACGCCCAGGCCGCGCGCGCCGTCGGCCTCGGGGCCCGCCTCGCCGACCCGCAACCCGACCCCCGCTGGCGGGTCGTCCTCGACCCGGCGGGGCACCCGTTCTGCCTCACGCCGTTCGGGCCCTGAGCCCGGCCCTGCGCCCGTCTGCCCGTCAGCGACGGCGGCGGGGCGCCGCCGAGCGCGGCGGCGCGGCCCGCATGTGGTCCCGCACCGGTGACAGGAGGTCACCGAGCGCCACCACGTCGTCCGGCGACAGCGGCGCGAACAGCTGCTGCTGCAGCACCTCGACGTGCCCCGGCATTACCCGCTCGATGACGGCGCGGCCGGCATCGGTGACCGTGACCGTGGTGCTGCGCTCGTCGTCCGGCGACGGCGCGCGCGAGACGAGACCGGCCTTCTCGAGCAGCCCCGCCTGGTAGGTCAGCGCGCTCCGGCTGTAGACCACGGTGTCGGCGAGGTCGGTCATCCGCGCGCTGCCCGTCGGCGAGTCCAGGGCCAGACGCGCGAGCAGCTGGAACTGCACGTAGCTGAGGTCGCCGTCGTCGCGCAGCTGCTGCTCGACCGCGTGCCGCAGCAGGCCGGCGACCTCCATGAGGGCGAAGTACGCGCCGAGCTGGACGGGGTCGAGGGGGGCAGGCCTGGACGACATGACGCCAGCCTACAGGTGCTTCACATTCGAAGGTCTTGCTTTGAATGTGAAGCACTGCTACGGTCCCCACATGCTTCGAATTCGGAGCACCTGACGACAGCAGAGAGAGGCTCCGCCATGAAGGCCATCCGATTCCACGAGTACGGCGACGCCGACGTCCTGCGCTACGAGGACGTCCCGACCCCGACCCCCGGCCCCGGCGAGGTGCGCGTCCACGTCGCCGCCACGTCGTTCAACGGCGTCGACGGCAACATCCGCGCCGGCCGCATGCAGGGCCCGATGCCCCTGCACCTCCCGCACGTCCCCGGCCTCGACGTCGCGGGCACCGTCGACGCGGTGGGCGACGACGTCGACGGGCTCCGGGTGGGCGACCACGTCGTCGGCTTCCTCCCCTTCACCGTCGACGGCGCGTCGGCGGAGTACGTCGTCACCGACGCCGCGGGCCTCGCGATCGCACCGGAGTCGATCCCGCTCGCCGACGCTGCCGCCCTGCCCCTCGTCGGGCTCACCGCCTGGCAGGCGCTCTTCGAGCACGCCGGGCTCCGCGCCGGTCAGCGGATCCTCGTCAACGGCGCGAGCGGGGCGGTCGGCGGCTACGCCGTCCAGCTGGCCCGGGCAGCCGGTGCCCACGTCGTGGCGACGGGCGGTCCCGACGCCGCGGACCACCTGCGAGCCCTCGGTGCCGACGAGGTCGTCGACCACACCGCGGCGGACGTCGCCGCGGCCGTCACCGATCCCGTCGACGTCCTGCTCAACCTCGCTCCCGTCACCCCCGAGCAGCTCGCCGCGCTGGCCGGCCGGGTCGGCGACGGCGGGGTCGTCGTCAACACGACGGTGTGGATGCCCGCGCCCACCGACGAGGCGCGCGGCGTCCGCGGCATCGACCTCTACGTCCGCAGCGACGCGACGCAGCTCGCCGGGCTCGTCGCGCGGGTCGACCGCGGCGAGCTCGTCGTCGACGTGGCCGAGCGGGTGGCCCTCGAGGACCTGCCGTCCGTGCACGCCCGCGCCGCCGAGGGTGCGCTGAGCGGCAAGGTCGTCGTCGTCCCGGCCGGGTGACCGCGTCGACGCAGGGCGACCTAGTCCTCGAGGTCGCCCTCGACGTCGAGGTAGACCTGCTGGAGGTCGGCGAGCAGCTGCGGGTCGGGCTCCGCCCACAGGCCGCGGTCGACGGCCTCGTGCAGCCGCTCGACCATCCCGTGCAGCGCCCACGGGTTGGCGTGCTGGAGGAAGTCGCGGTTCTCCTTGTCGAGCACGTAGGTCTGCGCGAGCTGCTCGTACATCCAGTCGGTGACGACGCCCGCGGTGGCGTCGAACCCGAAGAGGTAGTCGACCGTCGCGGCGAGCTCGAAGGCTCCCTTGTACCCGTGCCGCCGCATCGCCGCGATCCACCGGGGGTTGACGACGCGGGCCCGGAAGACGCGCGCCGTCTCCTCCGTCAGCGTCCGGGTGCGCACGGCATCCGGCGTCGTCGAGTCGCCGACGTAGGCCCTGGGCTCGCGACCCGTCAGCGCGCGCACCGTCGCGACCATGCCGCCGTGGTACTGGAAGTAGTCGTCGCTGTCGGCGATGTCGTGCTCGCGGGTGTCGATGTTCTTGGCGGCCACGTCCATCCGCGCGTACGTGCGCTCCATGTCGGCCCGAGCAGGTATGCCGTCGAGCTCGCGCCCGTAGGCGAAGCCGCCCCACGTCGCGTAGACCTCCGCGAGGTCCTCGTCCGAGCGCCAGCTGCCCGACTCGATGAGGGGGAGGATGCCGGCGCCGTAGGAGCCGGGCTTGCTGCCGAAGATCCGGGTCGTGGCCCGTCGCGCGTCGCCGTGCTCGGCGAGGTCGCCCGCGACGTGG
Source organism: Terrabacter aeriphilus (assembly GCF_039542985.1). Taxonomy (NCBI): domain Bacteria; kingdom Bacillati; phylum Actinomycetota; class Actinomycetes; order Micrococcales; family Intrasporangiaceae; genus Terrabacter; species Terrabacter aeriphilus. Next base: position 195,448 of record NZ_BAABIW010000028.1, on the reverse strand, counting down.
GCCCGGAGGTAGTTGTCCTCGGGTGACTCGTCGAGGTCGGCGACGAGGCGCACCGCGTCGTCGAGCATCGCGATGACGTGCGGGAAGGCGTCGCGGAAGAAGCCGGAGATGCGGACCGTGACGTCGACGCGCGGACGGCCGAGCTCGGCGAGCGGCACGGCGTCGAGGCCGACGACGCGGCGCGACATCTCGTCCCACCGGGGGCGCACGCCGAGCAGCGAGAGCACCTCGGCGATGTCGTCGCCGGAGGTGCGCATGGCCGACGTGCCCCAGACCGACAGGCCGACCGAGCGCGGCCACTCGCCGGTGTCGGCGCGGTGCCGCGCGAGCAGGTCGTCGGCGAGCCGCTGGCCCGTCTCCCAGGCGAGCCGGCTCGGGATCGCCTTGGGGTCGACGGAGTAGAAGTTGCGGCCGGTCGGCAGCACGTTGACGAGGCCGCGCAGCGGCGAGCCCGACGGCCCGGCTGGCACGTAGCCGCCGTCGAGCGCGTGGAGCACGGCATCGATCTCGCCCGTCGTGGCCCGCAGGCGCGGGACCACCTCGCGGCACGCGAAGGCCAGCGAGCGGCATACGCCCTCGGTGTCGACGCGAGTGTCGACGCGAGTGCCGACGCGAGTGCCGACGGCGGCCCCGTCGCCGAGCTGCTCGCGCACGATGCCGGGCACGGCGGCCTCGTCCCAGCCGGCGTCGGCGAGGGCGGCGACGAGTGCGGACGCGCGCTCCTCGGCGGCGTCCACGGACGTGCGCTCGGTGTGCCCCTCACCCAGACCGAGCGCCGTCCGCAGACCAGGCACCGCGCCGACGGCACCGGCGAAGACCTGGTTGGCCCGCAGGATCGCGAGCACGAGGTTGACGAGGCCCTCCCCCGTGGGGGCCTCGCCAAGGATGTGGAGGCCGTCGCGGATCTGGACGTCCTTGACCTCGCAGAGCCAGCCGTCGACGTGCATGACGAACTCGTCGAACGCGTCGTCGTCGGGGCGGTCGGTGAGGCCGAGGTCGTGGTGCATCTGCGCGGCCTGGATGAGGGTCCAGATCTCGGCCCGCAGGGCCGGCGCCTTGGCAGGGTCCATGACCGAGACGTTGCCGTACTCGTCGAGCAGCTGCTCGAGCCGGGCGATGTCGCCGTAGGACTCGGCGCGGGCCATCGGCGGCACGAGGTGGTCGACGATCGTCGCGTGCGCCCGCCGCTTGGCCTGGCTGCCCTCCCCGGGGTCGTTGACGAGGAAGGGGTAGACGAGCGGGATGGAGCCGATCGTCGCGTCCGGCCCGCAGGCGGCGGACAGCGCGAGGGTCTTGCCCGGGAGCCACTCGAGGTTGCCGTGCTTGCCCATGTGGACGATCGCGTGCGCGCCGAACTCCCTTGCGAGCCAGTCGTAGACGGCGAGGTAGTGGTGCGTCGGCGGCAGGTCGGGGTCGTGGTAGATCGCGATGGGGTTCTCGCCGAAGCCGCGGGGTGGTTGGACGAGCACTACCACGTTGCCGGCGCGCAGGCTCGCGGCGACGAGCTCGCCGTCGGCATCGGTGTGCCGGTCGACGAAGACCTCGCCGGGGGCCTCGCCCCAGTGGGTCGACACGGCCTCGCGCAGCGCCGCCGGGAGCGTGTCGAAGTGCTCGCGGTAGCGGGCGGACGGGATGCGGACCGGCTGGCCGGTCAGCTGCTCCTGCGTGAGCCAGTCCTCGTCCTGGCCGCCGGCCGCGATGAGGGCGTGGATGAGGGCGTTGCCGGCGGTCGTGTCGGCGGTCTCGCCGTCGACGGGCTCGAGCGGGCCGGTGCCGGGGATCTCACCCGGGGCGCCGACGTCGTAGCCGGCGTCGCGCATGGCGCGGAGCAGCCGGACGATCGAGACCGGGGTGTCGAGGCCGACGGCGTTGCCGATGCGCGAGTGCTTCGACGGGTACGCCGACAGCACGATCGCGATGCGGCGCTCGGCCGGCGGGGTGCTGCGGAGGAGTGCGTGGTTGACGGCGAGCCGGGCGAGGCGGGCGCAGCGCTCGGCGTCGGCGACGTAGTGCGGCAGGCCGTCGGCGTCGGTCTCCTTGAAGGAGAACGCGGTGCCGATGATGCGACCGTCGAACTCCGGCACCGCGACCTGCGTCGCCACGTCGAGGGGGCTCATCCCGTCGTCGCTCGCCTCCCACTGGCTGCGGCCCCACGTCAGGCACAGACCCTGGATGATCGGCACGTCGAGTGCGGCGAGGGCCTGCACGTCCCAGGCCTCGTCGTCCTCACCGGCGCTGGCGGTGCCGGGCTTGGTCCCGCCCGCTGCCAGCACGGTCGTCACGAGCACGTCGTAGGCCGTGAGGTGCTCGAGCAGGTCGGTCGGCGCGTCGCGGAGCGACGACACGTGCACCGGCACGCCGATCCCGCCGGCCGCGTCGACGGCGTCGGCGAGGGCGTGGACGTAGGCGGTGTTCTCGGCGGCGAACTGCGCCCGGTAGAAGAGGATCCCGACACGGGGGCGGGGCGCGTCGTCGGCGGCCGGCTGGGGCGCGGGGCGGTCGAGCACGCCCCACGTCGGCAGCGCGACGGGCGGCTCGAAGCCCTCCCCGGTCATGAGGAGCGTGTCGCCGAGGAAGGCGTGCAGCTCACGCAGGTTCGCGGCACCACCCTCGGCGAGGTAACGGTGGGCCTCGGCGACGACGCCCGGGGCGACGGTCGAGAGCTCCATCAGGGCGGCGTGCGGGGTCTGCTCGCCGCCGAGCACGACGAAGGGCTTGCCCGTCGAGCGGATCCGGCGGAACCCCTCGCACAGGTCCTGCGGGCCGCCGAGGATGCGCGCCACGACGACGTCGGCGGCCTCGATCGCCTCGGCCATCGAGGTGTGGCCGGGCCGAGAGGGGTTGGCGAGCAGGTAGTCGGCACCGCTGCCCCGGGCGCAGAGCAGGTCGGTGTCAGACGTCGAGAGCAGCGCGATGCGCGTCACAGGAACTCCTCGGCGGGGTGTCCACGCCCCGCGGTCGAAAGGAAACGAAGCGCTGCCGGCAGTTCCTGACTCACCTCCACCCGGTGGGGTGGCGGCTCACAGTGGCGGGACCGTCCCGGATTCTCACCGGGTTCCTGGGTCGACGACGCTGGGCCCACCATAGCCCGAGACGGGCGCCTTGACGACGCGAGGTCCGGGCCTATCCTGTGCCGCGTGACCGCCCCGACGAGCCGAGCCCGCCGGGCAGGCGATGCCTGCCCGGGCCTGCGCCGACCCTTCCCGGCGGCCGACGGCTCCATCGTCCGGCTCCGCCCGGCGGGCCTCCCCGTGCGGGTGCAGGCACTCGTCGCCCTGCTCGATGTCGTTGCAGCACAAGCGGATCCGTCGCTCCAGCTGACGTCTCGAGCGGCGCTGCAGCTGCGCGGTCTTGCCGACCCGCTGCCGGCGTCGGTCGTGGACGGCATCCGCAGCAGCGGCCTCGTCCCGTCGGCGACGCACGAGCTCGTCCGCAACGTCGTCGTGTCGCCGCTCTCCGGCCTCGACTCGCGCGGGGTCGCCGACCTCCGGCCCCTGACGCGCTCCCTGGACGTGGCGGTTCGCGCCGACGCCGAGCTCGCCGCGCTCGGGGGACGGTTCCTCTTCGTCCTCGACGACGGCCGTGGCGACGTCATCAACACGGCGGCCGACCTCTCGTTCGTCGCGACCGGCCCGGGTCGCGGCATCGTCCGGGCCGGCCGGGCCGACCACGGCTGGGATGTGTCGATCGACTCGGCCGTGCCCACGATCGTGGGTTTGGCAAGGGAGTTCGTGGGCCGCGCTGCCGGTGACGAATCCATCTGGCACGTCGACGATCTCGACGATCCTCTGGGCGGGAGTGCCACTGCACGGCTGCCGGCCCTCCCCGCTCCGTCGCAGCCCCTCGGAGCGGTCGGCGACCATGCCGTCGTGGCGGTGCCGCTCGGCCTCCTGCGCCCCGACCACGTGGCCGCCCTCGGCCGCCACGCCGAGAGCGTCCGGGTCACCCCGTGGCGCTCCCTCGTCGTCGAGGGAGCCGCCTCCGCGCTGCCGCACCTCGAGGCGGCGGGGCTCGTGACGCACGCGCACTCGCCGTGGGCGAGGATGCACGCCTGCACCGGGCTCCCGGGCTGCGCGCGCTCGGCGCTCGACACGCGCGCCCTGGCCCGCGAGCTCGCTCCGGTGCTGCCCGACGGTCGCCTGCCCGTGCACGTCAGCGGGTGCGAGCGGCGATGCGGGACGCCGGAGACGGCATACGTCGACGTCCTCGAGCCCACGTCGCTCGACGACGCGCTGCACCAGATCGCCGCCCAGCCGGCGGAGGACGGATCTCGGAGGGTGGACGGGTGATGGACCTGAGGACGACGACCGAGGCGGCACTGCCGCCGACGCGCCGCTACGACTACGTCACCGACGGGGCGGAGATCTACCGCCGGTCGTTCGCGACGATCCGGGCCGAGGCGCGGCTCGACCACCTGCCCGAGGACGCCCGCGTCGTCGCCGTGCGCATGGTGCACGCGAGCGGCGACGTCGACCTCACCGGGCAGATCGCCGTCCACCCGCGGCTCGTCACCGCCGCCCGCACCGCCCTCCGGTCCGGCGCGCCGATCCTCACCGACGCGCACATGATCGCCTCGGGCATCACCCGAGCGCGACTGCCCCGAGACAACGAGGTCGTCTGCACCCTGCGCGATGAGCGCGTGCCGGAGCTCGCGCGGCGTTGGGGGACAACGCGATCCGCGGCTGCCGTCTCGCTCTGGGGGGATCGCACCGAGGGTGCCGTCGTCGCCATCGGCAACGCCCCGACGGCGCTCTTCCACCTGCTCGAGTCGATCGCCGACGGCGGTCCTCGGCCGGCCGCGATCGTCGGCATCCCCGTCGGGTTCATCGGGTCGGCCGAGTCGAAGGTCGCGCTCGCCGACAACCCCTTCGACATCCCGTGGCTCGTCGTGCACGGACGCCGTGGTGGGTCGGCCCTCGCCGCCTCGGCCGTCAACGCCCTGGCCCGCGAGGAGGAGCTGTGACCGGCACGCTGCGTGGGGTGGGCGTCGGCCCGGGCGACCCCGAGCTCGTCACCGTCAAGGCGGCCCGGCTCATCGGCTCGGCCGACGTCGTGGCCTTCCACAGCGGGCCGCGGGGCGACTCGATCGCCCGCCGGATCGCCGCCGACTACGTCCGCGACGGCGTCGTCGAGGAGCTGCTCGCCTACCCCGTGACGACCGGGTCGACCGACCACCCACTCGGCTACCACGGCCTCATGGCCGACTTCTACGACGCGTCGGCCGAACGGCTCGCGGCCCACCTCGACGCGGGTCGCGACGTCGTCGTGCTCGCCGAGGGCGACCCGCTCTTCTACGGCACGTTCATGTACCTCCACGACCGGCTCGCCCACCGCTACGACACCGCCGTCGTGCCCGGGGTGACCTCCGTGAGCGGGTCGGCCGCCGCCGTCGCCACCGGCCTCTGCCGGCACGAGGACGTGCTGACGATCCTGCCCGGCACCCTCCCCGTGCCCGAGCTCGCCCGGCGCCTCGCCGACACCGAGGCCGCGGTCGTGATGAAGCTCGGCCGCACCTTCGAGAACGTGCGCGAGGCCCTACGCCAGGCGGGCCGCCTCGACGAGGCGCGGTACGTCGAGCGCGCCAGCTCCGACGCGGAGCGCGTGCTCCCGGTCGCCGACGTCGACGCTGCGACCGTGCCCTACATGTCGATGGTCGTCGTGCCCGGCAAGGACCTCAGGGCGGATGCAGCCGGCCGCGCGCTCGCGTCGCCCGAAGCGGAAGCGGCTGTGCTGCATACGGACCCAGCACGTATGCCGTCCGGCGAGGTGGTCGTCGTCGGCCTCGGCCCGGGACCCGACCGGTGGCTGACGCCGGAGGCCTCCGCCGCGCTGGCTGACGTCTCGCACGTCGTCGGCTACGCGCCCTACGTCAACCGCGTGCCGCAGCGCGAGGGCCTGACCCGTCATGCGTCGGGCAACACCGTCGAGGTCGACCGGGCCCGCGACGCGCTCGAGCTGGCGCGCGCGGGTGAGCGGGTCGCCGTCGTGTCCGGTGGTGACGCCGGCGTCTTCGGCATGGCCTCCGCCGTGTTCGAGGCCGCGGAGACCCACGGCTACGGCGACGTGGCCGTGCGCGTCCTGCCCGGACTGACCGCCGCCCAGGCCGTCGCGGCCCGGGCCGGCGCCCCGCTCGGTGGCGACTTCGCGATCCTGTCGCTCTCGGACCGGCTCAAGCCGTGGGAGGTCGTCGAGCGCCGGCTGCGCGCGGCAGCGGCCGCCGACCTCGTCGTCGCGCTCTACAACCCGGCCTCGCGCAGCCGCACCGGGCAGGTCGCCCGGGCGCGTGAGGTCCTCCTCGAGGAGCGCGACCCCGACACCGTGGTCGTCGTGGGCCGTGACGTCGGCCGGGCCGGGGAGTCGCTGCTCGTGACGACGCTGCGCGACCTGGACCCCACGACGATCGACATGTCGTGCCTCGTCATGGTGTGCGCCTCCGGCACCCGGGTCACTGAGGCCGGGCAGGTCTGGACGCCGAGGTTCGTCCGCTGAGGGTGCGCCGCCCTCGCCACCGGTCAGGGGCGGGTTGCTAGGTTCGCCCGATGCAGCTGACACGGATCGGGCCGGAGCACTGGGAGACGTTCCGCGAGGTGCGGCTCCGGTCGCTGTCGGACTCGCCCGCCGCCTTCGGCTCGCGGTACGAGGACTGGGTCGACGCGGCCGAGGAGCGCTGGCGGGCCCGCCTCACCGACGTGCCGCTCACGCTCGTCGCGACCGACGGGGAGGCCGTCGTCGGCGTCGCGAGCGGCTCCCCCGACGGCGACGACTGGGTCGAGCTCATCTCGATGTGGGTGGCGCCGGAGGCGCGCGGCACGGGCGTCGCCCGCCTGCTCATCGACGCGGTCGCCGCCTGGGCCGAGGAGCAGGGCCGGGGCACCTGCCTCATGGTCCGGCGCGACAACGACCGGGCCCGCGCGGCCTATGCGCGCGCCGGCTTCGTCGACCGGGGCGTGCCCGACGACTGGCCCGACGACGAGCTGGTGGAGCACCGGATGGAGCTGCGGCGCTGACGCGCGCCGCAGCCCCATCCTCCCCCTCGCCCCTCCGCGGTCAGCCGCCGATCGGCGTCGGGTTCGTCGGGTCCGGGGGCACGGGCAGCGAGCCGCGGACCTGGTTCTGGGCCTGGCAGTCCTTCGTGCAGTTCGTGGCGCCCTGGCTCAGCTCGACGGCGTCCTCGCCGAGCACGCCGCCCATCCGGCCGCCGGAGGTCACCGTCCACGTCGTGGCCGTGCCGGTCTGCGAGGTCTTCGTCGCCACCTGCGGGCTGTCCTTGCCGAGCAGCATCTCGTGCGCGCCCGTCGGGCTCTGCGCCGACGACACGGCGTCGATCCCGTTGCCGAAGTTGACCTTGCCGGTGAACGGGTTGACGAAGTAGAAGAGCGTCGGGCCGAGCCGGTGCGTCAGGGTGACCGGCGTGCCGTACTCGGGCTCCATCTGGAAGATGCCGCCCTGGGGCGCGTCCTTGGCCTGCACCTTGAGCTTGCCGCCGGCCGTGCGGAACGTGGCGACGAGGGCGTCGTCGCGCACCTGGAGGTCGAGCACCGGCGTGGCGCGCTGCGCCGGGGAGAGGGTCGGCACCTTGCTCGCGAAGACGACCGTCGGGCTCGTCACCATCCGCTCCGCGGACGGCGCACCGGTCAGGGTGTAGTCGTAGACGCCGAGGGTGGCCGGGTCGATGGTGAAGGTCGTGTGCACGCCCCGGACCGTGACGACGCCCTGCACCCGCGCGCCCGACACCTTCGCGTCCTTGCCGGGGGCCGGGTCGTACGTCGTCCCGTTGACGGTGACGGAGTAGTTGCCGGTGCCGCCCGTGGCCGCGGAGCCGCCGTCGTCGCCTGGCTCGCCGCCCTTGGCGACGGCGGTGCCGGTGAGGCTGAGGCCGAGCAGGGTGCCGGCGGCGAGGGCGGCGCCTCCGCGCCGCAGTCCCCGAGTCGTGGTGCGCATGCGTGTTCCCTTTCATGGGTTCGTCGTGAGGCACCGGTCGGGTGCGTCACGACGAGCCAAGCGGAACCGGGGTACTAGTCGAAACCCGGACGAAGGTACTAATCCGCCCATCGCCGGCACGGGCCGCCGTCCCGAGCAGCCCCGCCGTGGAAGGTCGGTACCCCTGGGCGGGGGCCGACCTTCCACGCCCCCGGTCAGACGGTGGCCCACGACGTGGCGAGCCCGCTCGGCGCGAAGGTCGACTCGACCACGGCGCCAGGGGTTTCGGCGATGCCCGGTCCTCCGCGCACGACCCACGCGGCGACGGCGTCGACGATGGCGTCGTCGAGCACACCCCGCACCCACACCGGCCGTCCACCGGCCCGGCGACCGGAGGGCGACGGCGTCACGACGACGACGTTGGACTCGTCGCAGGCGAGCAGGCAGCCGCTGCGCATCACCCGGGCGTGGCCGGCGACCGCAGCCTCCAGCCGGGCGAGCAGCCCGTCGTGGTCGACGCCCGGGTGCTTGGCCTCCGTGCCGCAGCAGCAGTCCCGGCAGACCCGCACGAGGCACCGGCCCGACCCGGCCCCGCCGACGTGTGCCGTCACGCCGACCCGGCGGCGACGACGCCGACGCGCTCGGGCACCCTCCCCCTCCGGTCGAGCCGCTCGACGAGGAGCCCGAAGACGAGGCCGAGCGTCAGCCACAGGGTCGCGAGCTGAGCGAGCGAGGCGACGCGGAAGTCCCAGAGCAGGGCGGCCGGAACGTCGGCCGGCACGGCGTCCGGCGAGCTCGGCACCGCGACGAGGACGACTACGACGAGGGCCACCACGGCCACGACGTCGAGCGCGGAGCGCGTCGGTCGCGACGTCCCTCGCCGGGCCAGGGCCCGGTCCAGTGCCGGCACGACGAGGGCGATCGCGACGCCCAGCAGGAGCACGACGGCATAGAGCAGCGTGCGCCGGCCGACGGTCTGCGGGTCGCCGACGGCAGGCGGGTTCGCCGGGATCTTGAGGGCGGGCAGGAGGCTCACCGAGGCGAAGCCGACGGCGGCGAGGACGAGGGAGCGGCCGACGTCGTTGCCGCCGGGGAGCCGGCCCCTCACCCGCGCGAAGACCACGGCGAAGACGACCCCGACGGCGAGGCCGACGAGCACCGACGTGGCGGCGCCGCCCACGACCTGCGCCGTGCGCGAGACGAGCGGCTCACCCCCGCCGTGCGCCGGTGCGGACGAGCCGCCGTGCACCGAGCGCAGGTCCTCGACGACGAGGGCCCGACGGATGACGGGCTCGACGACGAGCCAGATCGTGACGGCGGCCGCGAGGCCGGCGAGCACGCCGGCACAGACTCCGCGCCGCAGCACGGAGCCGAAGCTCAGCCCCACCTCAGTGGCAGGGGACGCCGAGAGCGTGACGCGCGTCGTGCGTCAGCTCGTGGAGCATCTCCGCAGCGGGAGCGCTGAGCAGCGCGCCGTTCTCCTGCGTGACGACGTGGACGGCGAAGACGGCGACGGCGAGCAGCAGCCAGGCCCACACGGGGACCTGGATGGATGCGCCGGACCGGCTGGAGGGGACGACGGATGCAGCAGTGGTCATGGCAGAGTGACCCTTTCTTTCCATGCCTCGTGGACAGATCGCGCCGCAGCCGGTCTCCTGGCTTCCAGATCGTCACGCCTCCCCAGCCTTCCCAGCGACCGTGCGCCGACGTGTGCCGGCCCGAGGTCGCCAGTGGCGGTGTCGGGGACTTGCTCCCTGGTCACAGTGGCGAGGACCACGTCGGAATCACACCGACTTCCCGTGCACTGCGGCACCCGCATCCTGACACAACGGCTCGCCGCGCGCCATGGGGACCTCGGCGCGAGAGCGAGTTCGTATGCGGCTCAGTCGCTTTCGCGTCCGCCTGAGATGCGCGTGCCGTAGAGGTGCGAATCCGCGAAGTCGTCGTGGTCGCGGGCCCCGAGCGCCTTCCCGACGAGGATGACGGCCGCCTGCCGCAGGTCCGCGGCCTCGACCTGGTCGGCGATGTCGGTCAGCGTGCCGCGCAGGACGAGCTGGCTCGGCTGCTCCGCGTCGGCCACGACGACGACGGGGCAGTCGGCTCCGTAGTCGTCGACGAGCGACGCCGCGAGCGACCGGGTGTGGCGGATCGCGAGGTGCAGCACGAGGGTGGCCCGCGACCGCGCGAAGTGCGCGAGCGACTCCGTGGCCGGCATCGCCGTGGAGTCGCGGTGCGCCCGGGTCAGCACCACGGACTGGGCGACCTCGGGCACGGTGAGCTCGCGGCCGACGAGGGCCGCCGCCGCCGCGTAGGCGGGCACGCCCGGCGTGACGTCCCACGGCACCCCCACCCGGTCGAGCCGCCGCGTCTGCTCGGCCACGGCGGAGTAGAGCGAGGGGTCGCCGGAGCAGAGACGCGCCACGTCGCGGCCGGCCTCGTGGGCGCGCAGGCAGTGGGCCGTGATCGCGTCGAGGTCGAGCCGCTGCGTGTCGACGAGCTCGGCCCCCTCGGGGCAGTGCGCGAGCACCTCGTCCCCGATGTAGGTGCCGGCGTAGAGGCACACGGGCGCGGCCGCGATGAGCCGGACGGCGCGCACGGTGAGCAGGTCGGCCGCGCCCGGGCCGGCGCCGATGAAGTGGACCGTCACGGGACGACCTCCGGATCTGTTGGGGGGACGGAGCGCTCGACGCTCCACTGGACGATCGGCCGGGCCGGCTTCCAGCCGTGGAGGCGACCGATCGGCTCGAGCTCCTCGACACCGATCCGGCTCAGCGAGCCGCCGAACCGCGTCCGCGCGTCGTGCAGCAGCAGCTCGGTCTCGACGGTCACGCCGTGCACGACGAGGCGGCCACCGGGCGCCAGGGCGCTCCAGCACGCGTCGAGCACCTCGCGCGTCGCGCCCCCGCCAACGAAGACGGCGTCCGGCCGGGGCAGCGCCGCCACGGCGTCGGCCGATGCCGCCTCGACGACGTGCAGGCCGGGCACTCCGAGCCGCCGCGCGTTGCGCCGGATGCGCTCGGCGCGACCCCGGTCACGCTCGACGGCGTGCACCTCGTTGCGTGGGTGCGCCCGGGCGAACTCGATCCCGACCGACCCGGCGCCGGCGCCGAGGTCCCACATCACGTCGCCCGGCTGTGGCGCGAGGTGGGCGAGCGCGGCCGCCCGCACGATGCGCTTCGTCAGCTGGCCGTCGTGCTCGAACGCCGACTCGGGCAGGCCCGGCACGAGCGACCTCCCCGGCCGCGACGGCTGGTCGTCGCAGCGCACGCAGACGAGGTGGAGCCGCGTGGCGGGACGACCGTCCCACGACGCCGCGACGCCGTCGGTGCGGGTCTCGTCCGCCGAGCCGAGGTCACCGAGCACGGTGAGGTGGCTGCCGGCATACCCCTCCTCGACGAGCACGGCGGCGACGCGGGCCGGGGCGTCCGCACCGGAGGTGAGCACGACGAGCCGGGCCCGCGGGGCGAGATGACGTCGCAGCAGGTCGACGTCGCGGCCGACGAGCGTCACGACCTCGGAATCCTCTGCAGCCCAACGCATCCGGGCTCGCGCGAGTGCGACCGACGAAACTCCGGGGTGGATGTGGACGGCCTCTTCACCGAGTTCCCGCACGAGCGTGGCGCCGATGCCCGACACGAGCGGGTCACCGCTCGCCAGCACGACGACCCGGCCCGGGCCGGCGTCCTCGAGGGTGCGACGCAGCCCCGGCAGGAGCGGCGACGGCCACGGCACGAGGCGGCGACCGGGGCGCGCGTCGAGCATGCGGAGGTGCCGCTCGCCACCGACGACGACGTCGGCCGACTCGAGCACCCGGCGGGCCTCGGGGGCCAGGGAGTCGAGCCCGGATGCGCCAACGCCCACCACCTCGATCACAGCGGCGACCCTAGCGCGGCCCCGGCTGGCTGTTCGATTTGCCCGTTTTAATCCATTTGGCCGTGATGCCCTCCATCATGGGCATCGCCCGACGTCGGGGGACGACGGTGACGCATGTCCGGGCTCCAGGGGAGGAAGACCGACATGAGTGTGACGTTCGACCCGGTGACCGGGCACCTGCGCCTCGACGCCGAGGCCTTCGACGTGCTCGTCGAGCACGCCGAGCGGCCCGCCCAGCAGCCCACGCGACCGCCCGCCGGTGGGCGCTCGACGCCGGGCGACGCGCTCGCGCGGCTCGTCGCCGGCGGGGTCCTCGTCGACGGCCGTCCGCACCCCCGGCTGCGTGAGACCCTCGTCGGCGTGACGGCGTCGCGGGGCTCGGTGCAGGTCGTCGTCGGTGACGACGAAGGGGTGCGCCTGCACCATGCCTGGCTGGGCGCGACCGCGGTGGCGGTGCTCTCCGACCGTGGTGACGGCACCTTCGACCTCGGCCCGTCACACACGACGCAGCTGCCCGGGATGCTTGCCGCGTGGGCCTCCCTCGCCGCGGGACCGGAGCTCGCGGCCGCCACGGTCGCCGTGCCCGACGTGCTGCTCGAGGAGCTCGCATCGCACCGCCGCGGCCTGCGCCGTGCTGCGGCCCAGGCGCTCGCCGACGCGCTGGGTCCGTGGCCCGCCGCGCGGGACGGCGTGCACTCGGGCGGCTGGCGACTGGCGACCGTCGACGTCGCCCTCGCCACCGGGGAGCAGACGCTCGCGCAGCACCTCGCCTGGCTCGACACCGGGGCCGGCCTGCTCCGGGCCGAGGCGGTCGAGCGCGACGTGCGCCTCACGCCGACCACGTCGACCGAGCTGCGACGCGACCTCGCGACCGTCGTGGCGACGGGTGGCTGACCCACCGCTCCTGCGACACGCTGCGACGTGGCAGACTGCCGCTGGCGACGCGGAGAGGAATCCGGTGCGAATCCGGAGCGGTCCCGCCACTGTGAACCCCCGACCAGCCGGTCGGGGGAAGCCAGGACATCTCCCGTCGCTGGTCGTGCCCGCCGGGCGCGGCCGGTCCACCGACGCGGGCGAGGCACCCGCAGGAGGCTCGCCATGCGCGACGGTTCGAACGCACCCTCGATCCCGGCTCCGACCGGGTCGAGCGACCACTTCCCCTTCACGGCCGTCGTCGGCGCCGACGACCTGGCCCTCGCCCTGGTGCTGACCGCGGTGTCGCCCGAGGTGGGCGGCGTGCTCGTGCGCGGCGAGAAGGGCACCGCGAAGTCGACGATGGTGCGTGGGCTCGCGGCCGTGCTCCCCCACCAGTCCGTGGTCACGGCGTGCCGCTTCGGCTGCGCGCCGGGCGACACGGCCGCCTGCCCGGACGGCCCCCACGACACCGACGCGCCGGCGCACACCCGGCCGGCGCGACTCGTCGAGCTGCCCATCGGCGCGACCGAGGACCGCGTCGTCGGCTCGCTCGACCTCGAACGCGCCCTCGCACGGGGCGAAACCGCCTACCAGCCGGGGCTGCTCGCCGCCGCGAACCGGGGCATCCTCTACGTCGACGAGGTCAACCTGCTGCACGACCACCTCGTCGACCTCCTCCTCGACGCCGCAGCCATGGGCCGCAACACGGTCGAGCGCGACGGGGTCTCCGTCGCGCACCCGGCGCGGGTCGTGCTCGTCGGCACGATGAATCCCGAGGAGGGAGAGCTGCGTCCGCAGCTGCTCGACCGTTTCGGCCTCACCGTCGAGGTCGCCGCCCCGCGCGATCCCTGCCCCCGTGCCGAGGTCGTACGCCGTCGGCTCGCCTTCGACGCCGACCCCGCCGCGTTCGCGGCCCGGTTCGACGACGACCAGCAGGCCCTGCGGGCACGCATCGACGAGGCCCGGGCCCGCGTCCGGCAGGTGCGCCTCACCGACGCCGTGCTCACCCGCGTGGCCACGGTCTGCGCGGGCTTCGAGGTCGACGGCCTGCGCGCCGACATCGTCACCGCCCGGGCGGCCGTCGCCCACGCCGCGTGGGCCGGGCGCACGCACGTGACGCTCGCCGACGTGCGCGCGGCCGCGCGGCTCGCGCTGCCGCACCGCCGGCGGCGCAACCCCTTCGACTCCCCCGGCCTCGACGAGGCCCTCCTCGACGAGCTGCTCGGCGACGACGAGCCCGATCCGGGCACCGACCCCGACCCCGGCACCGACCCCGGTGGCCGGGGCCCGGAGCAGGGCACGGGCGGCGACGGCGAGTCGGACGCCGCACCCACCGACGGCGGGACGACCGGGCAGCGGACCGACACCGAGCACTCACGCGAGCCGCAGCCTGCGGGGCGGGTCGACGGCACCTCGGGACCCTCCGGAGCAGCCGCCCCGGAGACGCCCACGCGCTCCTCCGTCGACACGGACCCCGCGGACGCGCCTTCCACGGCCGGCCCCGCTGCCGGGAACGGGGCCGGCAGCGACGGCATCGCGGCCCCCGCGACCCAGCCCTACGCGGCGCGCCTGTTGCGCGCCAAGGGAATCGGACACGGTGAGGCGGGCCGGCGGTCGGCAGCCCTGACGACGACCGGCCGCCGGGTCGGCTCGACGAGTGCGCGCACCGGCCCGGTGCACCTGCCGGCCACGATCCGGGCGGCCGCCTCGCGGGGCGTCCACGACCGGACGGCCGGCGCATCCGGACGGCTGCGCGTGACCGCCGGCGACCTGCGCCGCTCGGTGCTTCAGGGCCGCGAGGCGAACCTCGTGCTGCTCTGCGTCGACGCCTCGGGGTCGATGGCCGCCCGCAAGCGCCTCGAGGCGGTGACGGCCGCCGTGCTGTCGCTGCTGCTCGACGCCTACCGCCGCCGCGACAAGGTCGGGCTCGTCACCTTCCGCGGCTCGGGCGCCGAGCTGGCGCTGCCGCCGACCGGGTCGGTCGAGGTCGCCGTGCGACGGCTGCAGGGACTGCCCCACGGCGGACGCACGCCGCTCGCGGAGGGGCTCGTGACGGCATACGAGACCGTGCGGATCGAGCGCCTGCGCGACCCCAGCCGGCGCGCCCTCCTCGTCGTCGTGACGGACGGGCGGGCCACGAGCGGGCCCGACGCGCTCGGCCGCGCGGCGCGCGCGGCCAGCCACCTGCGGCACGAGGGCGTCGAGTCCGTCGTGCTCGACTGCGAGTCGGGCCGCTTCCGGATGGGGCTGGCCGCGCGGCTCGCCGAGCAGCTCGGGGCCGAGCACCTCCCGGTCGACGAGCTCGCGGCCTCGGCGATCGTCGGCGCCACCCGCGCGGCGACGGGACGGGCCGCCTGATGCGCGGCCAGCCGGGAGCCGTGCCCGACGACGGCCTCACCACGCGCCAGCGGCGCAACCGCCCGCTGCTCGTCGTGCACACCGGAGACGGCAAGGGGAAGTCGACCGCCGCCTTCGGGCTGGCGCTGCGCGGCTGGAACCAGGGCTGGTCGGTCGGCGTGTTCCAGTTCGTCAAGAGCGCCAAGTGGCGCATCGGCGAGCAGACGGCCGTCGAGACCCTGGGCGAGCTGCACCGCGAGACGGGGCGGGGCGGCCCGATGGAGTGGCACAAGATGGGCGCCGGCTGGTCGTGGAGCCGCAAGGAGGGCACCGACGACGACCACGCCCTCGCGGCACGCGAGGGCTGGGCGGAGATCAAGCGCCGGCTCGCCGCGGAGACGCACGGCGTCTACGTGCTCGACGAGTTCACCTACCCGATGGCCTGGGGGTGGGTCGACGTGGACGACGTCGTCGAGACGCTCCGGAGGCGTCCCGGCCACCAGCACGTCGTCATCACCGGGCGGCGCTGCCCCGAGCCGCTGCTCGAGCTCGCCGACCTCGTCACCGAGATGCGCAAGGTCAAGCACCCCTTCGACGCCGGCCAGAAGGGCCAGCGGGGGATCGAGTGGTGACCGCCCTGCCGCGCCTCGTCGTCGCGGCCCCGGGCTCGGGCCACGGCAAGACGACGGTCGCGACGGGCCTGATGGCCGCGCTGCGGGCGCGCGGGCTGGCCGTCGCGGGCGCCAAGGTGGGGCCTGACTACATCGACCCCGGCTACCACTCGCTCGCGACGGGGCGCCCCGGGCGCAACCTCGACCCCTTCCTCTGCGGGGCCGACCGCGTCGTGCCCCTGCTCCTGCACGGCGCGGCCGCCCACGGCCACACCGACGTCACCGTCGTCGAGGGCGTCATGGGCCTCTTCGACGGTCGGGTCGGCGGGGACGGCGACGCCTCGACGGCCCATGTCGCAACGCTGACGCGGTCGCCCGTCGTGCTCACCGTCGACGTCAGCCACACGACGCGCACGGCGGCCGCGATCGTGCACGGCCTGGCGACGTTCGAGCCGGGCGTCCGGGTCGCCGGGGTCGTGCTCAACAAGGCGGCCTCGCCGAGGCACACGCGTGAGGTGCGCTCGGCGCTCGAGGCCACCGGGGTGCCGGTGCTCGGGGTGCTCCCGCGCGATGCCGGCATCGAGACCCCGTCGCGTCACCTCGGCCTCGTGCCCGCAGCCGAGCGCGAGGAGGCCGCGGCCACCCTCGAGCGGCTGGCGGCACGCGTCACCGAGCACGTCGACCTCGACGCGGTGCTCGCGATCGCCCGCACGGCGCCCGACCTGCCGGGGGTCGCCTGGGACCCGGTGCTCGCCCTCGAGGGCGTGCCCGGCCTGCCGGCGACGCCCGGTCCACGCGTCGGCGCGCCGGTCGTCGCCGTGGCGGGCGGCCGCGCCTTCACCTTCCGCTACGCCGAGACCGACGAGCTGCTCCGCGCGGCCGGGCTCGAGCCGGTCGTCGTCGACCCGGTGCGCGACCGTGCCCTCCCCGAGGGCACGGCCGGCCTCTACCTCGGCGGCGGCTTCCCCGAGGTGCACGCCGCCGACCTCGCCGCGAACGAGCCGCTGCGCCGCGACGTGCTGCGCGCGGTCCGCGGCGGCCTGCCGACGGTCGCCGAGTGCGCCGGCCTGCTCTACCTCGCCGAGGCCGTCGACGGCCACCCCATGGTCGGCGCCGTGCCGGCGGCGGCGCGGATGGGTCCGCGCCTCACCCTCGGCTACCGCACGGCCGTCGCACCGGTCGACTCCCTGCTGGCGCCCGCCGGCAGTCGGGTCACCGGGCACGAGTTCCACCGCACCACCGTCGACGCGCCCGTGCCCGGCAGCCCCGGCAGCCCCGGCAGCCCCGCCTGGCTCCTCGACGGTCGCCCCGACGGCTTCGCGCTCGACCCCGCCGGCACCGGCCGGGCCACCCTCCACGCGTCCTACCTGCACACGCACTGGGCCGGACACCCCTGGCTCGCCGCGCGGTTCGCCTCGGACGTGCACGCGTATGCCGGCACGTCCCCCGCACGCCGGAGGGCGTCGTGAGCGGCGGGCCGGGCCGCCTGCACCCGCACGTCGACCTGCACCACCACGGTGACCGCGACGCGGCCCCCGGGCTCGTCGACCTCGCGGTCAACGTCCGGCTGCCCGCCCCGCCCGGGTGGGTCGCCGACGCGATCACGGCCTCGCTGCACGACCTCGGCCGCTACCCCGACCCCGCGCCGGCGGTCGACTCGATCGCGACCCGGCACGGCGTCGACCCGGCGTGCGTGCTGCCGACGGCCGGGGGCGCCGAGGCGTTCACCCTCGTCGCGCGAGCCGTCGCGGGCGACCGGCCCGCGGTCGTGCACCCACAGTTCACCGAGCCTGAGGCGGCGCTGCGCGCGGCCGGGCGCCCCGTCGACCGCGTCGTCCTCGACGCCGGCGACGGCTTCCGGCTCGACCCCGCCGCCTTCGCGCCGGCGGGTGACCACGCCGGCGCCGACCTCGTCGTCGTCGGTAACCCGACGAACCCGACCGGCGTGCTCCACCCCGCAGCGGACCTCCGGGCGCTGGTCCGCCCGGGTCGCGTCGTCGTCGTCGACGAGGCCTTCATGGACGCCGTGCCGGGCGAGCCGGAGTCGCTCGTCGGCGGCGACCTCACGGGCCTGCTCGTCGTCCGCTCGCTGACCAAGACGTGGGGCCTCGCCGGGCTGCGGGCGGGCTACGTCGTCGGCGATCCGGGGCTCGTCGCGGCCCTGCGCTCGGTGCAGCCGCCCTGGTCGGTGTCGAGCCCGGCCGTCGCCGCGACGGTCGCCTGCCTCTCGGAGCGTGCCGTCGCCGAGGCCGACGCGGCTGCCGCGACGTTCGCCCGCCACCGCGCGGTGCTCGTGCGGGAGCTCGCCGGCGTCGGCCTCGCGACGGCGGCGCCGTCCGCCGCCCCCTTCGTGCTCGTCGACACGGTGCCCCTCGGGCCCGCCTCGGTGCGGGAGGACCTCGCCCGCCTCGGCTTCGCCGTGCGCCGGGGCGAGACCTTCCCCGGGCTCGGCCCGACCTGGATCCGCCTCGCCGTCCGTGACCCCGAGACCTCTCGTGCCGTCGCGACGGCCCTCCACGACCTGAGGAGACGGCGCCGTGTCGCCTGAGCTGAGCTTCGCCGGACTGTCCGTCCTCCTCGCGCGGGTGCACCCGCACACGGTCGCGACGGTGCACGCCCTCCTCGACGACGGCGCCCGCGTCACCGTGGCGTCTCGACCGGAGGCCCTGCCCACGTCGCTGCGCGACCTCGCCGAGCGGGGCCTCGTGGCGCTCGACGCGCAGGCCGACCCGACGGCCTTCGACGTGGTCCTCCGCGGCGACCCGTCGGCGCGCCCCGCGCCGGCCGGCACCGAGGCCCCCGGCACGCGCACCGTCGGGTCCGTCACCCTGCTCGGGGGCGGGCTCGGCGACCCGTCGCTGATCACCGTCGCCGGCATCGAGGCGATCCGGGTGGCAGACGTCATCGTCCACGACCGGCTCGCCCCGCTCAGCGCCCTGCGGCACGCGCGCGACGACGTCGAGGTCGTCGACGTCGGCAAGATCCCCCGGGGCGAGTTCACGCCGCAGGAGCGCATCAACGAGCTGCTCGTCGAGCACGCCCTCGCCGGGCGGAACGTGTTGCGCTTCAAGGGCGGTGACAACTTCGTCTTCGGGCGCGGTGGCGAGGAGGCCGAGGCGTGCACGGCGCGCGGCATCCCGGTCGCCGTCATCCCCGGCATCTCGTCGAGCATCGCGGCGCCTGCCCTCGCCGGCATCCCCGTGACGCACCGCACCCTGGTCCAGGGGTTCACCGTCGTCAGCGCCCACGTCCCGCCGGGCGACCCACGGAGCACCCTCGACTGGGGCGCCATCGCCCGCAGCCGAACGACCGTCGTCGTGCTCATGGGGGTGGCGACGCTGGGTGCGGTCGCCGCGACGCTCGTCGGCGAGGGGCTCGCACCGTCGACCCCCGCGGCCTTTGTGGCGGACGCCGGGCTGCCGAGCATGCGCACCGTGCGGGCACCGCTGTCGCAGATCGACGCCGTCGCGCGCGCTGCGGGCCTCGGTGCGCCCGCCGTCGTCGTCATCGGCGACGTCGCCGCCCTCGACGTCCTCGCATGAGCCGTGCGGCAGGGCTCGCCCTGGGGTGGTGCGTCGACCAGTTCGTCGGCGACCCCCGCCAATGGCATCCTGTCGCCGGGTTCGGCTCTGCCGCAACCCTTCTCGAGAAGAGGACGTATGCCGTCAGCCGCCCCCGCGGCACGGTCCACGTGACGCTCCTCGTCGCCGCGACGGCCCTCGCGGGACTCTCCGCGGAGCGCGCGACGCGGGGCCGGGCGACCGCGCACACGCTCGCCACCGCGGCTGCTACCTGGGCCGTGCTCGGCGGACGGTCGCTGCTGCGCGAGGCGTCGGCCGTCGACGCCCACCTGCGCGTCGGCGACCTCGGGGCGGCCCGACGGCAGGTGGGCAACCTCGTCGGGCGGGACACGTCACGACTCGGGGCCGACGAGGTCGCCCGGGCCTGCATCGAGTCCCTCGCCGAGAACACCTCCGACGCCGTCGTGGCGCCACTGCTGTGGGGCGGTCTCCTCGGCATACCGGGTCTCCTCGGCTACCGCGCCGTCAACACGCTCGATGCGATGATCGGGCACCGGAGTGAGCGCTATCGCGAGTTCGGCTGGGCCGCAGCGCGACTCGACGACGTCGTGAACTGGGTGCCGGCCCGGGTCGCCGGCGCCCTCGCGCTCGCGTCCGCACCGTCGGCGGCCCGCGCCCGCGCCGGGTGGACCGCGGTCCGGCGCGACGCCCCCGCCCACCCGAGCCCCAACGGTGGCGTCATCGAGGCCGCCTTTGCCGGGGTGCTCGGCGTGCGGCTCGGGGGCCGCAACAGCTACGAGGGTCGGGTCGAGGACCGCGGGTCGCTGGGCGAGGGCGAGGCGGCCGCTGCCGCGGACATCGCGCCCGCCCGACGGTTGGCGCACCGGGTCTCGGCCGGCTCGCTCGCCGTCTCGGTCGCGACGGCCGCGGTCGCCGCCGCCACCTCGAAACGCACCGACCCAGGAAGGGTGGCCTCTCGACGGGTGAGGACCCACGAGAGCTGGCCTCTCGACGGGTGAGGACCCACGAGAGCTGGCCTCTCGACGGTGATCAGGGGGTGGGGTCGGGGGCGGTGTCGGGGTGCAGGTCCACGTCGTCGCCGACGGTGATCGTGCCGGACGTCAGCAGCCGGAAGACCGTGCCAGCGCGGGCGTGCAGGGCGCGTGCGGCGCCCGGGCCGAGGGTGTCGTCGAGCAGTCGGCAGGGCGCGGCGATGCGCACGACCTCGAGCTCGACGTCGCCGACCCGGATGCGCGCGCCGGGCTTCGTCGGCACGTCACCGCCCGAGATCGTCAGGTTGCGCCGGGTCAGGCCCGGGTCGACGGGACGGCCGAGGTCGGCGGCGGCCGCCTCGAGGTCGGGCAGCGACTGGATCGTCACGTGCCGGTGCCGGCTGCCGTGGTAGCGGTCACCGACGAGGCCCGCCCCGGCCTCGGCCTCCACGCTCGGCACCGACCGCGTCGGCAGCCGGCGCCCCTTGGCGACGTGGATCGACGCGACGGTCGGTGGGGCGTGCTCGGGATCCATGCCGCCAAGGCTAGGCGTCGGGCTCGGGCTGCGCGGGCACGGGTGGGATGCGCAGCCCGGGCGGCGGGTGGCCGTGCTGCCCGCGATACCACTCGGCATACGCGGCGACCGCGGTCGGGAGCGTCGGGAAGATGCGGTCCGCGCCGATGCGCTCGACGAGCCCGCCGGCCTCGAGCGAGCGCCGGAGGTCCTCCTTGACCCGCGCCATCGCGACGACGATCCCGCGGCGCTCGAGCGTGCCGCGCAGCGTCTCGAGGGCGTCGACGGCGGTGAGGTCGACCTCGGTGTTCGCCTCGGCGTTGAGCAGGAACCACTCGACCCGCTCGTCCGTGGACGCGGCGTCGACGACCGCGAGCGCCCGCTTCGCGAAGTCGTCGGCGTTGGCGAAGAACAGCGGTGAGTCGTAGCGGTAGACGACGAGGCCGGGCACCTGCACGGCGTCCGGGTGGTCGTCGATGTCGTGCATGCCGGCGACGTCGGGCACGTAGCCGAGCACGCCGTCGTGCGGGTGCACGATGCGCCGGAGCAGGTCGAGCACCGACAGCGCGATGGCCGCCCCGATGCCGGGCAGCACGCCGAAGAGGAGCACGGCGGCGGTCGTCGAGAGCGCGAGCACGAGCTCGCTCCGGCGGAAGGCGGCGATCCGGCGCAGCTCGGCGACGTCGACGAGCCGGATCGCGGCGAAGACGACCACGGCCCCCAGGGCCGCGGTCGGGAAGGCGCCGATGACCGGTCCGAGCCAGAGCAGCGTCGCGACGACGAGCACGAGCGAGACGAGGGAGTGCAGCTGGGTGCGCGCGCCCATGGCGTCGGCGATGACGGTGCGGCTGCCGCTCGAGCTGATCGGGAAGCCCTGGAGCACCCCGGCCGCGACGTTCGCGCCACCGAGGGCGAGCAGCTCCTGGTTGCTCTCGATGCTCTCGCGGTGACGCGCGCCGAACGCGCGCCCGGTCAGCACGTTGTCGGAGTAGGCCACGACGGCGATGCCGAGGGCGGCGGGCAGCAGCGCCCAGACGTCGGCGTCGCGCACGTCGGGCAACCGCACCGCGGGCAGCCCCTCGGGCACGGCACCGACGAGCTGCAGCCCCGCGCGGTCGGCGAGCCCGAAGACGGCGACGACGACGGTCGCGCCGAGCATGGCGATGAGCGGGCCCGGCCACGTCGGGGCCGTGCGGTGGAAGACGACGAGCACGGCCAGGACGGCGAGCGCCAGCACCAGCGTCGGCAGGTGGGTGTCGCGAAGGTGCGTCACGGCATACCTCAGCTCCTGCACGAAGGAGTCGCCCTCGACGCGGATGCCCATGACCTTGCCGATCTGGCTCACCACCATGAGCGCCGCGATCCCGGCCATGTAGCCGACGAGCACGGGCTTGGAGAGCAGCTCGGAGAGGAAGCCGAGCCGGAGGAGGTAGCCGGCGAGGCACAGCACCCCGACGGCGACGGCGAGCAGCGCCGCCATCTCCTCGCGCGCCACCTCGCCGCCGGCGGCCGTGACGAGCGCCCCGACGCCGGCCGCCGTCATGAGCGCCGTCGTCGACTCGGGGCCGACCGACAGCTGCCGCGACGAGCCGAGCAGGGCGTAGACGAGCAGTCCCGGCCCGACCGCCCACAGCCCGGTGACCGCGGGGAGCCCGGCCACCTCCGCGTAGGCGAGCACCTGCGGCACGAGGTAGGCCGTCACGGTGATGCCGCCGAGCACGTCGCCGCGCAGCCACACCCGGTCGTAGCGGCGCAGCACGGCGACCCCGGGGAGCAGCCGCTCCCACGGCGCCCCGTCGCGCGCGCCTGCCGTCACGCGACGAAACTACGCGAGGACGGATGCCGTCAGGCCCGTTTCCCGTCGACCGCCCGCACCGCCTGCACCGCCCGCACCGCCGCGTCGACCGTGGTCACGACCCGCACCCCCGGCGGCAGCGGGGGCCGGCGCACGACGACGACCGGCACGCCGAGGTCGTGGGCGGCCGCCAGCTTGGCCTCGGTCAGGGCGCCCCCGGAGTCCTTGGTGACGAGCACGTCGATGCGGCGGTCGGCGAGCAGGGCGTGCTCGGCGGCGTACGGGTAGGGGCCGCGGGCCTGCAGCACCTCCCACGAGGCCGGAACCGCCCAGCCGGGCGGGTCGACGACCCGGGCCAGCACGTAGCGGTCGTGCCACGTTGCGAAGGTCTCGAGCTGCTGGCGCCCGGTCGTGAGGAACGGCCTGCTGCCGAGGCGCTCGGCGGCTCCCCGCGCGGCCGCGACGTCGTCGACCCACGTGAAGCCGCCGGCGAGCGCGTGCTCCGACCAGCCCGGCCGGTGCAGGCGCAGCACGGGTGTGCCGGCCCGGGCGCACGCGGCCACGGCGTTGCCGGTGATCGTCGCGGCGAAGGGGTGGGTGGCGTCGACGACGACGTCGTAGCCCTCCTCGTCGAGGTGCCGGGCGAGCCCGTCGACGCCGCCGAACCCCCCGACCCGGAGCCCGCCGACCGGCAGCGCCGGTGCACTGACCCGCCCGGCGAGGCTCGTCACGACCTCGGCCCCGCCCGCGACGAGGCGCGCGGCGAGCGCCCGGGCCTCGCCGGTGCCCCCGAGGACGAGGACCCGCACGCTCAGGCGGACATCCGCAGGCGGCGGGTCATCTCGCCGACGGCCACGGTGATGGAGTGCCCGAGGTGGATGCAGCTGCCCTCGATCTCGTTCTGCTGGCTGCCACCGAGGCCGATGACGACCTCGGGGTGGGTGCGCGAGACGGTGTCGACGATGTCGCTCGCGGCGGTGATGTCGATGTTGCGGGGCACGGCCATGACGATGCCGGCCGCGCGCCGCACCTCGATGGCGCGCACCCACTCCTCGGCGGGCAGGTCGGCGCCGACGTAGACGGTCGCGAAGCCCGCCCGCCGCGCGGCGACGGCGAAGGCGAGCAGGCCGAGCTCGTGGCGGGCGCCGGGGGGCAGCCCGATGAGCAGGGTGGGGCCGTCGGCGCGGCCGGCCGCGGCCTCGTAGGCGGCCGCGAGACGGCGCTGCACGGCATACGACACGAGGTGCTCGCCGGCCACCGTGAGGCGCCCGTGCGCCCACTCCTCGCCGACGAGGCCCAGCGTGGGCATGAGCCAGTCGTCGACGACGTGCTCGAAGGTGCCCAGGGCGAACCGGGCGTCGAGCACGGCCGTCGCCGAGGCGGAGTCGAGGCGCTCGGCGGCCCGGATGAAGGCTTCGGCGTCCTCGGACTGGTAGCGGCCGCCGCCGCGCAGCGGCGCCACCTGTCCCCGCCGACCGTCACCCCGCCCGGCGCCACGACCGTCAGCACGACCGTCGGCGCGCCCGACACCCCGCGAGCCGTTGGCCGGCTCGCGCCCGGCGTCCGGGCCACCGGCGTCGCGGCCCGAGAGACGACGGAGGGTCTCGGCGGCGGCCTCACGGGCCGACCAGCCGCTGCCGACGAGCGAGTTCATGATGGCGAGGGCGCGCACGTCCTCGGGGCCGTAGAGGCGGTAGCCACCGTCGGAGCGCTGCGGGTGCACGACGCCGTAGCGCCGCTCCCAGGCCCGCAGGGTGGCGACGCTGATGCCGGTCAGCTCGGCGGCTCGCTTGATCGTGTACACGGGCGCTCCCCTAGGACAGTCTGCTCAGGGCCTGCCGCATGCCCCGCTCCGCCTCGTCGCCCAGCTTCTTGAAGGCGGGCGCGAGCAGGGGCGCGACGAGCCGGGCGACGCCCTTGAACTCGAAGTCGGCGCGGTAGGTGACGGTGGTGCCCTCGGTGCCGCCCTCGAGCGTGCGCACGAAGGTCATGGTGTCGTGCGCGACGACGGTGGCGTTCTCGCCGCGGAGGGCGAAGCGCTCGCCGGGCACGCTCTCGGTCACGAGGTAGTCGAGCTCGGTCTCGCGCCCGAGGAAGCGGGAGGTGTTGCGGTAGCGCGTGCCGACACCGCCCTCGCCCGCGACGCGTTCGGTGTGTACGGTTCCGGGGTCCCACTCGGTCGTGTTCGTGAAGTCACTGAGGTAGGCGAAGACCCGGTCCACGGGCTGCTGCACCGTCACGCTGCGCTCGACGTCCATGCCTTCTCCAACCTTTGACAGACCTTTGACAGCCACCATACGGTGTGGCCGAGGGATGGACAACGCAGCGGCGCCGGTTGCGGTCCCGCTCCAATCCGGTCGGGGCGCCACGCCGAACCACACGGGACCCAACAGCAGGAGGCCTCGGTGACTCGTTCCGACCGACCCGTACCCACCCCGGGGGCTCAGCGCCCCACGGCAGCCGTCATCGGCGCCGGCATCTCCGGCCTCACCGCCGCGCACGTGCTGAGCACGACGCACGACGTCACGCTCTTCGAGGCCGACACGCGCCTCGGTGGCCACGCGCACACCCACGACGTCGTCGGCCGCGACGGGTCGCTGCGCATCGATAGCGGGTTCATCGTGCACAACGAGCGCACCTACCCGCACCTGCTGCGCCTCTTCCGCGAGCTCGACGTGCCCACCCAGGCCACCGAGATGAGCATGAGCATCACGTGCGGCGGCTGCGGCCTGTCGTATGCCGGCGGACGCGGCGCCAAGGGCATGTTCGCCCAGAAGCGCCGTCTCGCCGACCCCCGGTTCGTCCGGATGCTCACCGAGGTGCCCCGCTTCCACAAGGCCGCCCAGGCACTGCTGCTCGACGGGTCGCAGGACCCGACGTGGGGCGAGTTCCTCGCCGCGCAGGGTTTCTCCGAGTACTTCGTGCGGCACTTCGCCATCCCGCTCGTCGCGTGCGTGTGGTCGTGCGGCGACCTCGACGCGTCGGTCTACCCCGCGCGCCACCTCTTCCGCTTCCTCGACCACCACGGCATGCTCACCGTCACCGGCTCGCCCACGTGGCGCACCGTGACGGGCGGCTCGGCCACCTACGTCGACCGCCTCGTCGAGCGCCTGCCCGACGTCCGCCGCGACAGCCCCGTCACCGCCGTGAGCCGCCATGACGACGGCGTCGACGTGCTCGTCCGCGATGGCCAGACGGCCACCTTCGACCGTGCCGTCGTCGCGACGCACGCCGACTCCGCCCTCGCGCTGCTCGCCGACGCGACCCCCGACGAGAAGCGCGACCTCGGCGCCATCGGCTACTCGCGCAACACGACGTGGCTGCACCGCGACTCCTCGGTGCTGCCGCGACCGCAGCAGGCCAAGGCCTCGTGGAACTACCGCATGACGGCCTGCGACGCCCCGGCCCCCGACGTCACGGTCAGCTACTGGATGAACCGGCTGCACGGCATCACCGACGCCGACGACCACGTCGTCACCCTCAACCCCGAGGGGATCGTCGACGAGTCCCTCGTCACGGCGCGCATGACCTACGACCACCCGATCTTCACACGGGAGGCCGTCGAGGCCGCGGGCCGGCTGCGCGACGCCGGCGGCGAGCGCCTCGCCTTCGCCGGGGCCCACCTCGGCTGGGGCTTCCACGAGGACGGCTGCCGCTCGGGCGTCGAGGCGGCGCAGTCGCTCGGGGTGCGCTGGTGACCGTCCGGCTCACGCCGCCGCCCGTGCCGGCCCTCGTCGACGGGACGGTCGCGCACGCGCGGCGTACCCCGCTCCACCACAGCTTCACGTACGGCCACTACCAGTGGCTCGTCGACGTCGACGACCTGCCCCGGCTGCCCTGGCCCGCCCGTGCCCTCGCCCGCTTCGACGCGCGCGACCACCTCGACGGCGGCAGCCTGGGAGGTGGGCTGCGCGGTGACGTCGAGCGCTTCCTCGCCGCCCGCGACGTCACGCTCTCGCCCGACGACCGCGTGCTCATGCTCGCCAACGCGCGCGTGCTCGGCCACACCTTCGACCCGCTCAGCGTGTTCTGGTGCCTGCGCCCCGACGACACGCTCGTCGCCGTCGTCTTCGAGGTGCACAACACCTACGGCGAGCGCCACGCCTACCTGCTCGACGTGCACGACGACGGCACCGCGACGGTCGGCAAGGCGTTCTACGTCTCCCCGTTCAACGACACCCGGGGGGAGTATGCCGTCCGGCTCGTCCTCGACGAGGGCACCGTCGCGGTGTCCGTCGCCCTCGACCGCGACGGTGAGCGCATCCTCTCCGCCGCCACCCGCGGCACGCCCGTGCCCGCGACGAGCCGTACCCTGTTCCGACTCGTGCGGCGGCACGGCCTCATGACGCAGCGCGTGACGACCCTGATCCGGGCCCACGGCATCCGTCTGTGGCTGCGCCGCCTGCCCGTGATGCCCCGCCCCCGCCACCCTGAGGAGGCCGTCCGATGACCGCCCAGTCCCCCGTCTCACCCGCGCTGTCGATGGCGCAGCCGATCTGCCTGCGCCGCCCGAGCCTGCGCGTGCTCTGCGTGCGGGCCCGCCTCGCCCGCAGCATCCTGGCCCAGGTCGCCAAGCGCGTGCCGGTCGACGTCGTGCTGCCCGACGGCTCGCTCCTCGACGGCGGCACCCGGCGCCCCGACCGCCCGGCCCTGTCGATCGTGCGCCCCACGGCCCTCTTCGAGCGGCTCGCGCACCACCCGAAGATCGGCATCGGCGAGGCCTACATGGCCGGGGACTGGAAGGCCGCCGAGGGCACCGACCTCGCCGAGCTGCTCATGCCGTTCGCCGAGCGGATGACGACCGCGGTGCCGGAGGGCTGGCTGCGCCTGCGCGGCTTCGTCGACCGCCGCATCCCGAGCATCCAGAACAACTCGCTCCTCGGCTCGCGCCGCAACATCGAGGCGCACTACGACCTGTCCAACGACCTCTTCGCGACCTTCCTCGACGAGACGATGAGCTACAGCTCGGCGATCTTCGACGGGGACCAGCCGCTGCGCACGCAGTCGTTCGAGGACGCGCAGCTGCGCAAGGTGCACGCCATCCTCGACATGGCCAAGGTCGGCCAGGACACCCGTGTCCTCGAGATCGGCACCGGCTGGGGCACGCTCGCCCTCGAGGCGGCCCGCCGGGGCGCCACCGTCACGAGCGTCACGCTCTCCAAGGAGCAGGCCGCGCTCGCCCGGCAGCGGGTGGCCGACGCCGGGTTCACCGACACCGTCGACATCCGCATCCAGGACTACCGCGAGGTCGACGGCGAGTACGATGCCGTCGTCAGCGTCGAGATGATCGAGGCCGTCGGCGAGGAGTACTGGGAGACCTACTTCCGCACCATCGACGAGCGCCTGGCCCCCGGTGGCATCGCGGCCGTCCAGGCGATCCTCATGTCGCACGAGCGGCTCATGGCGACGAAGCACTCCTACGGGTGGATCCAGAAGCACATCTTCCCCGGCGGCCTCATCCCGAGCCTCGAGGCGATCAGCGGCACGACCGACGCCGCGACCTCCTTGCGGGTGACCGGCGTCGACGCCTTCGGCGCCGACTACGCCGAGACCCTGCGCCGCTGGCGCGAGACGTTCCTCGACCGCTGGCCGGAGGTGCACGCCCTCGGCTTCGACGAGACGTTCCGGCGCAAGTGGGAGTTCTACCTCGCCTACTGCGAGGCGGGCTTCGCAACCGGGTACCTCGATGTGGCACAGATCCGGTTCGAGCGGACGGGCACCACGGTCCCGGCCTAGGAGGCGACGCATGGCGAGCGAGCGGACGACGGCGATCCTCTGGTTCCGGCGCGACCTGCGCCTGCACGACCACCCGGCGCTGCTCGCCGCGCTGGAGTCCGCCGACGAGGTGCTGCCCGTCTTCGTCCTCGACCCGCGGCTGCTCGACACCGCCGTGCCGCGCTCGCAGCGGCTCGTGGCGTCGGTGCGCTCGCTCGCGGCCGACACCCGGGACGCGCTCGTCGTGCGCCGGGGCGATCCCGTCGACGTGATCCCCCGGCTCGCCCGGCAGGTCGGCGCCCGCCAGGTGCACGTGACCCGCGAGACGACGCCCTTCGGCGCCGCCCGTGACCGGGCCGTCGAGCGGGCGCTCGCCGACGACGACCGCGAGCTCGTCGCGACCGGCACGCCGTATGCCGTCGGGCCCGGCATCGTCCTCAACGGCTCGGGGGCGCCCTACAAGGTCTTCACCCCGTTCTCCAGGGCGTGGCGCCAGCACGGCTGGCCCGCCCCCGCCGAGCGGCCCGCGCGCATCGCGTGGGCCCACCCACGGGTGGCGTCCGACGACCTGCCCGAGCTGCCCGACGGCATCCGGCTCGAGGCCGGCGAGGCCGCCGCGCGCACGCGGTGGGCCACGTTCCTCGACGACGGGCTCGACGCGTACGGCGACGAGCGCGACCGGCCCGACCTCGACACGACGAGCCGGATGTCGGCCCCGCTCAAGTACGGCGAGATCCACCCCCGCACGATGCTCGCCGACATCGCGGCACGCGGCGCCCGCTCGAAGGGCGCCGGCACCTACTCCACCGAGCTCGCGTGGCGGGAGTTCTACGCCGACGTGCTGCACCACAACCCCCGCTCGGCGTGGCACGACCTGCGCCCGGAGCTCGCGAGGCTGCCCTACGACTCCGGCGCCGAGACGGACCGGCTCGTCGACGCGTGGCGCGAGGGCCGCACCGGCTACCCGATCGTCGACGCCGGCATGCGCCAGCTGCTCGAGGAGGGCTGGATGCACAACCGGGTGCGGATGATCACCGCGAGCTTCCTCACCAAGGACCTCCACGTCTGGTGGCCCGTCGGCGCCCAGCACTTCCTCGACCACCTCGTCGACGGCGACATCGCCAGCAACAACCACGGCTGGCAGTGGGTGGCCGGCACCGGCACCGACGCCTCGCCGTACTTCCGCGTCTTCAACCCCGTGACGCAGGGCCGCAAGTTCGACCCCGACGGCGAGTACGTGCGCCGCTGGGTCCCCGAGCTGCGCCACCTGACCGGCGCGTCGGCCCACGAGCCGTGGAAGCACGACAACGGGTACGAGAAGGACTATCCCCAGCCGATCGTCGACCACGACGACGAGCGCAAGGAGACCCTGGCGCGCTACGAGCGGGCCCGACGCTAGCGACCGGAGGAGAGCACAGATGCGGGGCCCCGTCGCCGAGCTGCGCGCGTTCGTCAACGCGGCGCTCATCGAGAAGGTCCAGCGCGACCACCGCGACAGCCCGGCCGTCTTCCGCCGGCGGCAGCTCGTCGTGGCCGTCACCTTCGTCGTCGGCACGGCGGTGCTCGGCTGGGCGCTGCGGATCACCCCCGGCGACCCGCTCTTCTACGTCGCGACGATCGCCCTCGCCGCGGTCTGGCTCGTCGGGGCCCTCGTCTCCGGACCCCTCCACGCCGGGATGGGCCACACGCGACGCGGGGAGCAGGCCCGCCCGATCGTGCAGTCGCTCGTGCTCGGCGGCCTGCTCCTGCTGCTCTTCCTCGTCGGCGCGCTCGTCGTGGCGCGCATCCCGGTGCTGCGCGAGCCCGTCGACCAGCTGCTCGACCACGCGCGCTTCGGCGCCTTCGCCGCCGTGCTCGCCATCACCTTCGTCAACGGCGTCGTCGAGGAGATCTACTTCCGCGGCGCCCTGTATGCCGCTCTCCCCCGCCACCAGGTCACCCTGACGACGGTGCTCTACGCCCTGACGACCGTGGGCAGCGGCATCCCGCTGCTCGTCCTCGCCGCCGCCGTCATCGGCCTCGTCACGGCGCTCCAGCGCCGGGTCACCGGCGGCTTCCTCGGCCCGATCATCACGCACGTCGTGTGGTCGACCGGGATGCTCGTGCTCCTGCCCCCCGTCCTCCAACTGACCAGGTGACCTCATGACCTCCTCCCGCACCGCCCTCGTGACCGGCGCCTCCGGCTACATCGGGGGGCAGGTCGTGCCGCGCCTGCTCGACGAGGGCTGGACCGTGCGCGTGCTGACCCGGCACCGCAGCTCGATGGACGACCGGCCGTGGCGCGACCGCGTCGAGGTGGTCGAGGGCGACGTGTCGTCCGCCGACGACATGCGGCGGGCGCTCGACGGCGCCGACGCGGCCTGGTACCTCGTGCACTCGATGGATGACAAGCCCGACTTCGCCGAGCGCGACCGCGAGGCCGCGACGATCTTCTCCGAGGCGGCCAAGGCCGGCGGCGTCTCGCGCATCGTCTACCTCGGCGGCCTGCACCCCGACGACGAGGTGCTCTCGCCGCACCTCGCCTCGCGCGTCGAGGTCGGCCGCATCCTGCTCGACTCGGGCGTGCCGACCGCCGTGCTGCAGGCCGCGGTCGTGCTCGGTGACGGCTCCGCGTCGTTCGACATGCTGCGCTACCTCACGACGCGCCTGCCGGCGATGGTCGCGCCGAAGTGGCTCGACAACCAGATCCAGCCGATCGCGATCGACGACGTCGTGACGCTGCTCGTCGGCGCCGGCAGCCTGCCGGCCGAGGTCAACCGCACCTTCGACATCGGCGGGCCCGAGGTGATGACCTACCGCGAGATGATCGCCCGGTTCTCCGACGCGACGGGCCGCCGCCGACCGGTGGTCGTCACGGTGCCCGTGCTGACGCCGCGCCTCGCCAGCCACTGGGTGGGACTCGTCACGCCGATCTCGGCAGGCCTGGCCAAGCCGCTCGTCGGCAGCCTCGTGCACGAGGTCGTCGCCAAGGAGCGCGACATCGAGCGCCACGTCGACGTGCCGGGTGGCTACACCGACTTCGACACCGCGGTGCGCTCGGCCATGCGCACGGCCCGGCCCGACACCGTGATGCGCAACCTCGCGCTCGCGGGCGCGGCCACCGCCGCGACCGTGGTCGTCGGCTCGCTCGCGACGAAGCCCGACTCGAACTGGTACCGCTCCCTCGACCTGCCCGACTGGCAGCCACCGGCGATCGCGTTCCCGCTCGTGTGGAGCGTGCTCTACACCGACATCGCAGCGAGCTCGGCCACGGTGCTCAACGCACTCGACAAGGACGGCGACGCCGCGGGCCGCCAGGCCTACCTCAAGGCCTTCGGCACCAACCTCGCGCTCAACGCCGCGTGGAGCTGGCTGTTCTGGCGCTCACGCCGCCCGTGGGTGGCCGCGGCCGAGGCTGCCCTCCTCACGGCGAGCTCGGCCGACCTCGCCCGCCGCGCGGGCCGGGTGAGCCGCGGATCGGGCGTCGCCCTCTCGCCGTATGCGGCGTGGTGCGGGTTCGCGACCGTGCTCTCGGCCGCCATCGCCCGGCGCAACCCCCGTCGCTGACGTCCTCTACGGCTCTCTAGCGCCGAGCCGAGACGGGGGTAGAGCACGCCATCGAGCCGGGCCGCTCAACCGACGCCGGGCTCGTGCGCGAAGGCGCGCCGGTAGGCGACCGGCGGCACACCGATCTGGCGCTGGAAGTGGTGCCGGAGCACGGCCGCGGTCGCGAAGCCGCTCGCGTGCGCGACGTGCTCGACGTCGAGGTCGGTCGACTCGAGCAGATGGCGGGCGCGGAGCACCCGCTGGCTCGTCAGCCAGCGGTGGGGCGTCGTGCCGACCTCGGCGGCGAACCGGCGCGCGAACGTGCGTTCCGAGAGGGCGGCCCGCCGGGCGAGCGACGGGATCGAGTGCTCCTCGTCCAGGCGCTCGGAGACCCACTCGAGGAGCTCCTGCAGCCCCTCGCACGGCTCGGTCGGCAGCGGCGTCTCGACGAACTGGCGCTGGCCGCCGGAGCGGTGCGGCGGCACGACCATGCGGCGCGCGATCCGCGTGGCCACCTCCGAGCCGAGCTCGGAGCGCACGAGGTGCAGGCAGGCGTCGATGCCGGCGGCAGTGCCCGCGCTCGTCAGCACGGGACCGTCCTCGACGTAGAGCACGTCGAGGTCGACGCGCGCCCCGGGATTCTCGGCGGCGAGCTGCGCGGCGTGCCGCCAGTGCGTCGCACACTCGCGCCCGTCGAGCAGGCCGGCCGCGGCGAGCTGGAACGCGCCCGAGCAGACGGAGAGCACCCGGCCGCCGGACGCGACGGTGTCGCGGAGCAGGTCGAGCACGGCCGGGTGGTACGGCCCGTCGACCGCGCCGCCGGGGATCGCGACGAGGTCGGCGCCGCGTGCGGACTCGAGGGGCAGCGGCGCCACCACACCCATGCCGGTCGTCGTGCGCAGCACCTCGCCCGGCCGGGTCGAGCACACCCGGAAGTCGAAGGGCGGCACCCCGTCGTCGGTGCGGTCGACGCCGAAGACCTCGCAGAGCACGCCGAGCTCGAAGGTGGCGACGGGCTCCTCGGCGACGACGGCAACGGTGCGCAACATGGGATCAGGGTCGCAGCACTGGCAGGATCTTGTCGAGCATCGACGGTTCTGCCACTCGTGGCAGCATCACGATGGGCGCAGACTTTCTGCCATGGACATCCTCTTCTTCCTCATCCTCGTCGGACTCGTCGTCGCGGCCCTCGAGCCGCACCACCGCAGGACCTTCCGGCTCCCCCGGGCGCCGTTCGGCGCGGACGCGGAGGTCGACCGCGACCTCGAGCGCGTGCTGCACGACGCCCCGATCGCGCACTGAGCCCACCGAGCTGCCGATCCCGGCTACCCCGCCCGGCGCCGCGTCAGCAGCACGCCCGCGATGCAGAGCGCCCCGCCGACGAAGGTCAGCGGCGGCGGCACCTCGCCGAGCAGGCCCCACGCGATGAGCGTCGCGAGGAACGGCACGAGGAACGTCGTCAGGGTCAGCCGGCCGGCATCGCTGCGGGCGAGCACGTAGGCCCACGTCGAGAAGGCGATGGCCGTCGGGAAGACGCCGAGGTAGGCGATCCAGCCCAGCGTCGCGGCGTCGGCGGTGCGCACGACCTCGACGAGCTCTCCCGACCACGGCAGGCAGACGACCGCGCCGATGACGCACGCGAGCCACGTGACCTCGGGCCCCGGCAGCCGGCCGAGGAGCGGCTTCTGCGCGAGGACGCCGACGGCATACGTGACGGCGGCGAGCACGGCCAGCCACACGCCCACCGGGTCACCCTTCTCGCCCGACGCGAAGCCCTGGGCGATGACGATCACCCCGCCGAAGCCGACCGCCATGCCGAGCAGCAGCCAGCGGCTCATCCGCTCGCCGAGGAACACGGTGGCCAGCAGGGCCACGAGGATCGGACCGATCTGGACGAGCAGCGCCGACGTGCCGGCGTCGATGCGGCGCTCGGCCTCGTTGAGCGCGAGGTTGTAGACGCCGAACCAGCCGATGCCGCAGAGCAGCAGGAGCGGCCAGTCGCGGCGCGCGGGCCACGTGCGCGGCCGGCGGAAGACGAGCCCGCCCAGCGCCACCGACGCGACGAGGAGCCGACCCAGCGAGAGCGCGCCCGGCGGGACGTCGCGGCCGAGGTGGCGGATCGCCACGAACGCCGACGCCCAGAGCAGCAGGGTGACGGCGACCGCGCCGAGGACGAACCCCGCGCCGCGACGCGACCTGCGGACCACCGGGCGCGAGGCGCCGGGGTCGGGGGCACTGGCTGCACCGGGGTCGGGGGCGCTGGGACGGACGGTCACGCGAGAACCCTAGGGGCCGACACCGACACGACCACGCGCCCGTCAAGCACCGCTTGCCGATCGCGCTGCTCATAAGTTAGCGTTGGGACCATGCAAAGGCATGGTTATGAACGCGGGTCACGTGAGAACTGTCGCCCGCTCGGGAGCGCCGGCACGCGCTGACGCCTCCCGAGCGCCACCGACCCGACCACCACCGCACCTCCCGGAAGGCCCACCATGTCCCGCGGCACCCAGCGCACCACCGTCGACCTCGCCCTGACCGCCCGGCGCCTCGCCCGCCAGCACTCCCTCTGGCAGGGGCTCGTCGACTTCGACCCGATCACCCGCTACTACGCGCGGCTGCACGCCGACGCCGACCACGAGGCCTGGCTGCTCACCTGGCTGCCCGGGCAGGGCACACCGTGGCACGACCACGGCGGCAGCGCCGGCTCGTTCGTCGTGCTCCAGGGCGTGCTGACCGAGGAGGTCGCGGGCTACCGCTCGGCGCGCGACCTCGACGACGTGCGGCGCGCCACAGGCCCCGGCGTGCTGCTGACCCCGGGCGACCAGCGCAGCTTCGGCACCCGGCACCTGCACCGCGTGACGAACGCCGGCTCCGACCCGGCCGTCAGCCTGCACGTCTACGCCCCGAAGCTGACCTCCATGACGAACTACCGGGACGTCGACGGCGTGCTCGAGGTCGAGGAGCAGGCCGAGGTCGGGGTCGACTGGTGAGCCGACCCCGTCCGCGCACCATCGACGAGGTCCTCGCCGACGCCCGCTCCGGGCTCCACCGACTCACCCCGGCCGAGGCCGAGTCGGCCCGCACGCGAGGCGCGTTCGTCGTCGACATCAGGCCCGTGGCTCAGAGGGCGTCCGAGGGCGAGCTGCCCTTCGCGACCCCGATCGAGCGCAACGTCCTCGAGTGGCGCCTCGACCCCTCGAGCGACGCCTCGCTGCCGGTCGCGAGCCATGACCTCGAGGTCGTCGTGCTCTGCCAGGAGGGCTACACCTCGAGCCTCGCGGCGGCCGCCCTGCAGGAGCTCGGCATCCACCGCGCGACCGACGTCATCGGGGGGTATGCCGCGTGGCGCGCCCACCTGGACGCCGCGCCGCCGGTGCCGCGGACGCCGCCGCCGTCCTGACGGCCTCGGTGAGCCGGTCGAGGTGCGCCGACGGGAGCCGCCAGCGCTGCCAGTAGAGCTCGACGTCGACGTGGTCGCGCGCACCGAGGCGCACGAGCTCGCCCGACTCGAGCAACGGCGCGAGCTGGGTCGTCAGGAGGGCGCCCCACCCCAGCCCGGCGCGTACCGCGGCGACGAAACCACCACCGTCGGGCACCTCGTGCGTCGGCGGGGCCACGTCGACCCCGTGGCGGTCGAGGATGTGTTGCTGGATGTCGTCCTTGGCGTTGAAGCGCACGAGTGGCATTGCGCCCCAGTTGATCCCGCGCCCTGAGCGATGGCGCTCGAGCAGGCCGGGCGTCGAGGCGGGCACGTAGCGCATCGTCACGAGCGGCTCGGTCGAGCAGCCCTGCACGGGTGACGGGTCCGACGTCACGGCCGCCAGCACCTCGCCGGAACGGAGCAGCCGGGCCGAGTGGTCCTGGTCCTCGACGCGGAGGCGCAGCACGGCGTCGTCCCAGCGCGCGGCATGCGTCAGCACGGACCCGAACCACGTCGCCATCGAGTCGGCGTTGACGACGACCGGCAGGTCGACGCGGTCCCGGGCGTCGGCCGCCAGCCCGGCGAGCGCCTCGGACTCGAGCAGGCCCTGCTGGCGCGCGAGCCGGACGAGCGCTTCCCCTGCCGACGTCGCCCGGCACGGCGTCGACCGGACGACGACGACCTGACCGATCCCGGCCTCGAGCGCCCGGACGCGCTGGCTGACCGCCGACGGCGTCACGTGCAAACGGCGAGCGGCTGCCTCGAACGTGCCGGTGTCGACGATGGCGAGCAGCGTGGCCAAGTGGTCGGGATGGATCGGCATGAAGACAGGCTAATGATGGGTGAGGATCTTTCGCTTCACTGATCGCCGTCCGGCCCCTACGGTCGACGGGTGACGTCCATCCTGCCCGGCTTCCTCACCATGGCCTCGCTCATCGTGGCCATCGGTGCGCAGAACGCCTACGTGCTCCGCACCGGCCTCGCGCGCCGGCACGTCGGGCTCGTCGTCACCGTCTGCGCCATGAGCGACGCCGTCCTCGTCGCCGCCGGAGTGCTCGGCGTCGGCGGTCTGGTCACGGCACACCCCGGGCTGCTCACCGTCGTGCGGTGGGTGGGGGCGGCATACCTCGTCGGCTACGGGCTCCTCTGCCTGCGCAACGCCCGCCGGCCCTCCGGGCTCGAGGCGACGCACGGGTCGGCGTCGCGCGGCGGCGTCCTCGCGACCGTCCTCGCCCTGACCTGGCTCAACCCGCACGTCTACCTCGACACGGTCCTGCTCGTCGGCTCGCTCGCCAACCAGCACGGGCCGGACGGGCGCTGGTGGTTCGCCGCAGGGGCTGCCGTCGCGAGCGTCGCGTGGTTCACCGCCATCGGCTACGGCGCCCGGCTCCTCGCGCCCCTCTTCGCCCGGCCGGCGACGTGGCGCGTCCTCGACGTCGCCATCGCCCTCGTGATGTTCGCCATCGCCGCCACCCTCGTCCTCGGCTGAGGTAGCAGGTCCCGGGATCTGAGGTAGCGGGCAGGCACGGATAGGGAGCTCGCCCGATGTGGGGGTCTACCTCAGCGGCCGAATCTGGAGGAGTCCAGAAACGGCACGACCAGAGGAAAGACCATGACCATGCACTACATCGACTTCCGCACCGTCCAGGTCGAGATCGAGTCCCGCTACCCGCAGCGCCGTCGCGTCCGCCGCGACTCGTCGCTCGAGATCATGCGCCGCACCATGGCGCGGGTCTCCCGTCAGGAGAACAACCCGGGCCGCGCACGGTGACGACAGTGACGACGGCGACGCGACCCGTGTCGCAGGCCGTCCCCCCGCTGTCGGCGGAGTACGCGATGATGCCGCGTATGCCGCTGCGCACCGGCCCCCTCATCGGACGCGACACCGACCTGTCCCGTCTCGCCGACGCCATCGGGCTGCGCCCCGCGCCGGGCGCGCGGCCCGGTGGCGTCGTCGTGCTCTCCGGCGACGCCGGCATCGGCAAGTCCCGCATCGTCAGCCGGCTCCTCGACGACGCGACCGAGGCCGGCTGGTTCACGGCCGTCGGCCACTGCGTCGGCCAGGCCGGCAGCAGCCTCGCCTACCTCCCCTTCGTCGAGCTCGTCGGCACCATCGACGCCACCCACCCCGAGGTCGTCGAGCGCGTGCTCGACACGCACCCGAGCCTCGGCCACCTGCTGCCCGGCAGGCCCACCGCGCCAGCCACATCCGACGTCCCCACCGGCCGCAGCACCGACCCCGGACAGGTGGCCGAGTCGGTCCACGCCCTGCTGTCGGCACTCGGCGACGCCCAGCCGTCGCTCATCGTCGTCGAGGACGTCCACTGGGCCGACCACTCGTCGCGCGACCTCATCACCCTCCTGCTCACCCGTGGCTTCACCCGCCCGGTCGGCCTCGTCGTGACCTACCGCTCCGACGACCTCTACCGCCGCCACCCCCTCCACGAGACGCTCGCCGTGTGGGCGCGCATCGCGGGGCTCGAGCACGTCGAGCTCGCCCCGCTCCCCGACGACGCCGTCCGGGAGCTCGTCTCCGGCATCGAGGGCGCTCCCACCGACCCCGGCACCGCCGCCGAGATCGCCCGCCGCGCGCAGGGCAACCCCTTCTTCGCCGAGGAGCTCGTCGCGAGCGCCGCCGCGGGCCAGTCGCTCACCGGCGGCCTGAGCCGCGTGCTGCGGGCCCGCGTCGACCAGCTCGACGACACGGCGCAGCGGGTGGTGCGCGCCGTGGCCCTCAAGGGCGGCCAGTTCATCGGCCACGACCTCCTCTCGCGCGTCGTCGGCCTGCCCGACGACGAGCTCGAGGCCGCGCTCGCCGCCGCCGTCGAGCACCACGTCCTCGAGACCCGCTGGCCGCCGGCCTACACCTTCCGCCACGCCCTCCTCGGCGAGACCGTCGCCGACGGCCTGCTGCCGGGTGAGCGGCTCCGCCTCCACCGGGCGTATGCCGCCGTGCTGGCCGAGCACCCCGGGCTCGCCCCCGCGTCCGAGCTCGCCCGCCACGCCGCGGCGGTCGGCGACCTGCCGACGGCGGTCACGGCGAGCCGGGCGGCGGCCGAGGCGGCCATGGCCGTCGGCGGCCCGCAGGAGGCGCTGCTCCACCTCGAGCGCGCCCTGGCCTGGCTCGACGAGGACGACCCGCAGCGCGACGAGCTGACCCTTCGTGCGTCACGCGCGGCCATGGTCGCGGGCGACGCGCTCCGGGCGATGGACCTGCTGCGCGACCGTCTCGACCACCCGGGGGCCGCGCAGGATCCGGGGGCGCGCGCCGACCTGCTGTCGGCGCTCGTCGTGCGGTCACGGGTCCTCGACCTGCCCGTCGACTCGATCGCGATGACCGACGAGGCCCTCGCGCTCATCGGCGACGAGGCCGACGAGCGCCGGGTCCGCGTGCTCGTCGCGCGGGTGCAGGCGCTCGTCGACCACGGCTCGTTCGTCGAGGCCGCGGTCGTCGGCAACGAGGTCTCGCTGATCGCCGAGCGGCTCGGGCTCGGCGGCGCGCTCGCCGAGGTCCGCACGATCCTCGCGCGCGTCCTTGAGGCCCAGGAGGACCTCGACGCCGTCGAGACGCACCTGCGCTCCATCGTCGCCGACCTCGGCCCCGACGACCCGCTGCTGCTCCGCGGCCTGCACCAGCTCGCCTCGCTCGCCCACCGGCGCGGTGACCTCCCGGGGTCGCTCGCGCTCTACGACCGCGGCGCGGACGTCGCGCGGCGGATGCACCGCGAGTGGGCACCGTGGGGCCAGGAGTGCCGCCTCCTTGGCGGCATCACCGCGTACGAGCTCGGCGACTGGGACGGCGCCCTGCGGCGGCTCGACCTCGCCGGCCGCCCGGCCCCGCAGCCGGGCCGCACGATCTTCACCGGCGCCGCCCTCCTCGTGCGCTCCGGTCGGGGTGAGCCGGTCGACCCCGACCTCGTCGCGACGATGCGCGAGTGGTGGCACGTCGACGGCCTCTGCGTCGTGCTGACGGTCATGCCGGCGGTCGACGTGCTCGGCCACGCCGGTGACCTCGCCGGGATGCTTGACGTCGTCGAGGCCGCCGTCACCTTCCTCGACGCCGCCTGGGGCGAGTACCACGCGCTCGTGCGGCTCGGCGCGCTCGTCGCGGGACAGGCCGCCACCCTCGTCCCGCACGCCGACCCGGCGCTGCGGGCCCGCGCGCTCACCCTCGTAGCGACGCTCGCCGAGCGGGGCCGCCGGATCAGCGACCTGCGGCCTGCGGTCGAGGCGGCGATCCGGCCGAAGTTCGAGCGCTCGGCGCCCGAGTCCCTCGAGGACACGAGCCGCGAGACGTGGGCGTGGACGGCGCGCCTCGAGGCCGAGCTGCTCCGGCTCCAGCGGGTCGCCGGCGTGGACGACCCGCCGCCCGTCGCCGACCTCGTCGGCGCGTGGCGCGAGAGCGTTCACGCCTTCGAGCGCTACGGGCACGTCTTCGAGACCGCGCGCTCGCAGGCCCGGCTCGCGGAGTCGCTGCGAGCCGCCGGCGACGACGCGACCTCACGCGACGTCGCCGAGCGCGCCCGTGAGGTCGCGGTCCGTCTCGAGGCCAAGCCCCTGCTCGCCGAGCTCGACGACGTGCGCCCGACCCAGACCGCCCCCGACCTCACGCCGCGCGAGCTCGAGGTGCTCGCCCTGCTCGCGCAGGGCCTCTCCAACGGGCAGATCGGCAAGCAGCTCTACATCAGCACGAAGACCGTGAGCGTCCACGTCTCCAACCTGCTGGCCAAGCTCGGCGCGTCAGGACGCACCGAGGCGGCGGCCATCGCCCGGCGCCGGGGCCTCGTCACGGGCTGAGTCGGACCAGCCGGGCCAGTCGGGTCAGCCGGGCCAGCCGGACCAGCCGGACCAGCCGGGCCAGTCGGGTCAGGTTCTGGCACCGGCGAGGACGGCGGCCCCCGGCCGGGACCGGCGCAGCCCCGGCGTCAGCGCGAGCGAGACGACGACCGACGCGACGGCCATGACGCCCATGGCGCGCGCGGCCGCGACCGGGCCCGTCCCGAGGACGCTCGCCACCGTGCCGCCGACCAGCGCGCCGAGCGCCTGACCCACCATGAGCCCCGTGCCCTGCAGGCCGAAGACCTGACCGCGGGCGCGCGCCTCGGTGTGCGTCACGAGCCGCTCCTGCAGGGGCAGGCTCGCCGAGTAGCCGATCGACGCCACGAAGGCGAGCGCGGCGGCACACGGCAGCGACGGCACGAGGAAGAAGGCGAGGTAGGGCACGGCGAGGAGGAGGCGCAGCGGGCCGATGAGCCGGTCGCGGACCGCCACGGGGAGGAAGCGCCCGACGACGACGTCGCCGAGCAGCATGCCCGCGGCCGTGACGGCGAAGAGGTAGCCCGCGCGCTCGCCCGCGAAGGGCACGAAGAGCGCCTCGCACCCGACGACGAGTCCGTTGGGCACCCACATCGTCAGGTAGAGCGGCCGGATGACGCGCGAGCCGAGCAGGGCACGGTTGACCTCCCGCGTGCGGCGCACGACCGAGGCCCCGGCGTGCCGTGGCGGGTGGTCCGACAGGCCGAGGCGCAGCAGCACGACGGCGAGGAGGAGGGCACCGGCGGCGCCGAGGAAGAGCTGCGTCGTCGTGAAGGTGATGAGCAGCAGGCCGCCGACGCCGTAGCCGACGATCTGCATGCCGCCGACCGCGATGTTCATCGTCGCCCGGCCGAGGATGAAGCCGTCGGGCGGCAGGATGTCGGAGACGAGCGCCATCATGCTGCCGCCGAGGGCCGACGTGATGAGCGGACCGACGGCGAGGAGCGCGAAGCGCCAGCCCCACGGCAGGCCCGGGATCGCCTGGAGCAGGTCGCTGACCATCGTCGTCGTGAAGACGAGCACGAGGGCGGTCCGCGGGCGCACGAGGTCCGAGCCCGAGCCGAAGAGCGTCTGCCCGACGATCCGCATGAGCGGCGCGCCGAACATCGCGAGCGCCGTGAGCACCGGCGACCCGGTGGCCGCGAAGGTGATGGTGCCGAGCGCGAGGGAGGCGACGGCATACGCCCCGATGTTGATGCACTGGACGAGGAAGAGGACCCGGAACTCGCGGACGGCGAACAGCTGGCGGTAGGTCTTCACGGGCTCACCCTGACGAACCCGAGGGCGCGGGCGCTAACGTTTCGGCAGGAGGCGAAACATGGGGACCTGGCAGATCTCGGCGGACCTGCTCGCGCGGAGCCGCTTCGTCATCTCCCCGCGCATCGAGACGGTCGGCGCGCTCAACGACCTCGTGCGCCCCTCCGACCCCGAGGGGCGGGCGCTCGCCGCCGCCCACGGCGAGGCGTTCCGGGCCATGCTCGACGAGCACCCCGTGCGGCGGGTCGTGCTCGAGCACAGCTGGAGGCCGCAGTGGATCTCGGACTGGCTCTGCCTGCCGCCGGCCACGGGTGGGCGCACCTTCGCCGAGGAGCTGGACGACGTGCGCGACCTCGGCGACGACGTCATGCGCGACTGCCTCGCCGAGAGCTCGCCCACGCGCGAGCTGCCCGACGTGCTGCTCGCCGACGGGCTGACAGGGCACGGCGCCGAGCTGCTCGACTGGGTGTGGACGCACGTCCTCGCCACCGACTGGGCGCGGCGCGAGCGGATCCTGCACGCCGACGTCGTCGCCCGCACCTCGCGGCTCGCCACGCAGGGGTGGGCGGCCGTGCTGCAGGACCTCGGCCGCGACCGCGAGTGGGTCGGCGACGGCCACCTGCGGATCAACCACTACGACCTGCCCTCGCGCGTGCTGCCCGACGACGCCGACCTCTTCTTCGTCCCCGTCAACCACCGCGCCCGCTGGGTGGGCTGGCTCCTCCCGCAGCGGTATGCCGTCTACTACCCCGTCGCCGGAGCGCTGGCCCGCGTCGACGCCGGGGCCCCCGACGGGCTCGCGCGCCTCGTCGGCCGCAACCGCGCGCGGATCCTCACCGCGATCGGGTCCCCGTCGAGCACGAGCGGACTCGCGGCCACGACCGGGCTCGCGGTCGGGTCGGTGGGCGACCACCTGCAGGTGCTGCTCGCCGCCGGGCTCGTGCTGCGCCGGCGGTCGGGGCGCGAGGTGCTCTACTGGCGCACCGCCGTCGGCGACGCCCTCGTCGCCTCGGGCTCGGGCCCGAACTCGTGAAGCTGACCCGGATCTGGGTAGTCCTCCCCATGTACGACCCCGGCGACCGCCCCTAGCGTCCGTGCTGCGGACCGCGACCGCGACCGCACCACCGACACCCAGGGGTCAGTCATGTGTGAGCTCCACGAAACCACCACTCCCGCCGTCGGGCGCCGCACGCTCCTCCGTGGCGCCGGCGGCCTCCTCCTCGGTGGCGGCCTCGTCGCCGCCACCTCGAGCGCCGCCCAGGCCGCCACGTCCCAGAACGGCTGGCCGGCCGGCTCGTCGTCCACGGTCCCGCTCGCG
Organism: Terrabacter aeriphilus; assembly: GCF_039542985.1. Lineage (NCBI taxonomy): Bacteria > Bacillati > Actinomycetota > Actinomycetes > Micrococcales > Intrasporangiaceae > Terrabacter > Terrabacter aeriphilus. The sequence continues at coordinate 152,919 of NZ_BAABIW010000028.1, read as the reverse complement.
ACGCTCTCGGTCGGTGCCGCGACCTTCCCGGCCGGCGTGCGGCGCGGCGACGTCCACGTCGTCCTCGGCTACGTCGCGCGGCGCTTCGACAGTGAGGTCGAGGCGCTCGTCAAGGGGTGGTGCTGGGGCCACAGCTACCGACCGATCTCGGGCAGCACGACCCTGTCGAACCACTCGAGCGGCACGGCGATCGACCTCAACGCGCCCCGTCACCCGCTCGGGAAGTCGGGCACCTTCACGGCCGCGCAGCGCTCGCGCATCCGGGCGATCCTCACCTCCTGCAACGGGGTCGTGCGCTGGGGCGGTGACTACTCGGGCCGCAAGGACGAGATGCACTTCGAGATCAACGTGCGCCCGGGCGACGCCCGGCTCGCCGCCCTCGCGAAGCGGATCGGTGGCAGTGGGGGCGGCACGCCGACGCCCGCACCGATCGCCTGGACGACCGTCAAGCGCGGCGCGAGCGGCTTCCGGGTCACGGCGATCCAGCACCTGCTGCGCGCCCGGGGCCAGAGCCTGACCGTCGACGGGTCGTTCGGCCCCACGACGCAGGGCAAGGTCGTCGCGTTCCAGCGGTCCACGGGCCTGTCGGCCGACGGCGTCGTCGGCCCGAAGACGTGGTCGGCGCTCGTCGTCACGGTCAAGCGCGGCTCCACGGGCCAGGCCGTCGTCGCGGCCCAGAAGCTGCTGACGCACCGGGGCTACGCCCTGACCGCCGACGGTGCCTTCGGGGCCGTGACCACGTCGAAGACCCAGGCCTTCCAGCGGGCCCGTGGCCTGACGGCCGACGGCGTCGTCGGCCCGCGCACCTGGGCCAAGCTGACCGCCTGAGGCCGGCCCGTCCGGACCGGCGCCCTGGCGCAGACGCACGTGTGCCGCCGAGACCGAGGCTCGGCGGCACACGTCGTTCGCGGTCGGGGTGGCCGATGCCACCCCCGCACCCGGCGAACGGATCAGTTCTTGAAGGCGTCCTTGACGTTCTCGCCGGCCTTGCGCGCGGAAGCCTCGGTCTGGTCCTTCTGGCCCTCGGCCGCGAGGCGCTCGTTGTCGGTCGCGTCGCCGATGGCCTCCTTGGCCTTGCCGGCGAGGTCCTGGGCGGCGTTCTTGGCCTTGTCAGCGATACCCATGATGCATTCCTTCTCTCGTGGTGCCGACCGCGATGGCGGCCGGGGTCTGGTGGGGTTGCGCGGGGTTCGGGCGACCCCGCGCGGGTCAGGCGACCCGGCTCGGCGCCGGGGCGCGGCGACCGACGACGACCCGGACGCGCAGGCCGACGCGGTCGTCGGTGGCGCGGGCGAGCTGCTCCGCGACCTCGGCCACGGCTCGCTCGATGCTGCGCACGTCGGCGCGCGCCGACGTCGTGGCCTTGAGGTCGACGAGGGGCCGGCCCTGGGCGTAGGCCGTCGTCGAGCGCACGCTCGTGACGTCCGGCCGGGTGCGGAGCGCGCGGGCGGCGGCGTCCGCGACGGCCCCGACGTCGTAGCTGAGCCTCCCCTGCGGCGAGCTGCCGGGTAGTCCGAGCCGGCTCGGGCGCGACCGCGCGAGGTGTGCCAGCAGCCACCAGAGGCCGAGCCCGACGAGGAGCAGGCCGGCGGCGGCGAGCGCCCAGGCCCACCACCCCTGGCTCGGGGCGTCGGCCACGCCGGAGGCGAGCACGAAGCGGTCGGGCATCCCGGAGAGCGTGCCCAGCCGCCACAGCAGCCCGAGCACGCCGGCGGCGAGCAGGAGCAGCCCGGCGAGCAGCACGAGGGTGCGGTCGACGGCGACGGTGCGGCGGGTCATGAGTGGTCTCCGATCGCTCGGGTCGTGACGCGGACCGTGGGCGTCGAGGCGAGCCCGCTCAGGGAGTGCTCGACGGCCTCGGTGATGCCGGCGGCCACGCCGGGGTCGGTGCTCGTCGTGCGGGCGAGCACCCGCACGACGCGGCGCGTCGCGGTGGCGCGTGCCTCCACGACGCCGTCGACACCCGACGCCGCGCTGCGCGCGATACCGGCGACGGCCGACGGGGTGAGCCACACGAGGGAACGGTCGCCCACGGCGAGGTCGCGGCGCGGGCGCGGGCGCACCGCCACCACGACGACCCAGAGGCCGAGGAGCGCGAGCACGACGCCGGCGGGGACGTACCACGCCTGCGGTCGCACGCTCCGCAGCTTCTCCACGAGCGAGCTCGTCACGGCGGTGCCGTCGAGAAGGCCCGCGAGCACGGCGGCGTCGCGGAGCAGGAGCACGCCGACGGCCGTGACGAGCAGGCCGAGCAGCACGGCCCAGCCGGTGGCCGGGGGCGCTCCGGTCGGAGCCGGCGCCCCGACGGGCGAGCCGGTGCGCACCCGGTCCGGCCCGGGCGTGCGAGCCGGGGACTGCGGTGGTGTCGCGGTCACTGGACCCGTCTCCTCTCGGGGATGTCGGTGGGCAGGTGGGCGACGTGCACGTCGACGGCGTCGACGGTGAGGCCGGCCAGCTCGGTCAGGGCCCGGGCGACGCCGTCCTTGGTGCGGGTGGCGACGTCGGCGAGCGAGCTGGGCCAACGGGTGGCGATCTCGACGGAGGCCCGGGCCCGGTTGCCCGCGACGACGACCTCGACGCGCGGCAGCGAACGCCCGGTCACCTTCTCCAGGGTGTCGGCGTGCCGCAGCACGCCGTCGACCTCGAGCACGGCCGCCTCGACGATGCGCTCGACGGCCCGGTCACGCAGGACGAGCGTCCCGCGCGCACCGGCGTCGACGAGCTCGTTGGGCTCGGTGGGCTCGGTGGGCTCGGTGGGTTCGGCGTCATTCACGGCCGCGCCCACCCAGGAGGCGGCCGAGGTCGAACTCGCCGTCGCGCTGGCCGCCGAGGAGGAAGCCGACGCCGCCGAGCACGAGGGCGAGCAGGAAGCCGGTGAATCCGCCTGCGGCGCCGGCGACTCCGAGCAGGAGGCCGGCGAGGAGGCCGACGGTCGAAGTGGTCATGTGTCTCATCTCCAGGAGTTCGAGTGGTCAGGGGCCGTGATGGCGGGTCGCATCGTGGCGGTTCGCGTCACGGGGTGTGGCCCGGCGCGATGTCCGTGGAGGCGTCCGGGTTGACGTCCGGAGCGGCCTCCGTGGGGGCATCCGGCGTGACGTCCTCGACGGTGACGTGGACGGGCAGGTCGACGACGGAGCGCACGGCGCGCCGCACGTCGTCGGCCACCTGCCGCACGGGCCGGCCGCTGCCGACGGTCACGTGGACCTCGGTGCGGTCGTCGCGCTGCCGGATGCCGACGACACGGCGTCCCGGCAGGTAGGTGGCGGCCACCCCGAGCGGGCCCCCGTGCAGGCCGGTCACGCCCTGCACCGCGAGGACGGCCTCGCCGATGCGGTCGACGAGCCCGGCGGGGTCGGGACGACCAACCTGGTCGTCCGGGCCGACCCCGCCGTCCGCCGGCACTGCACCCATGGGTGTCACTGCACCCGGGGGGCCTCGGTGGGAGCGTCGTCGCCGCCCTCGTCGAGGTAGACGTCGTGCACGGTCACGTTGACCTCGACGACGTCGAGACCGGTCATCCGCTCGACGGAGGAGATGACGTTGCGACGGATGTCGGTGGCGAGGTCGGCGATGGCGATGCCGTACTCCGCGACGATGTCGATGTCGATGGCGGCCTGCGTCTCGCCGACCTCGACGCCGACGCCCTGGCTCTGGTTGACCCGGCCACCGGGGATGCGCTCGCGCAGGGCGCCGACGGCGCGGGCGGCGCCACCACCGAGGTCGTGCACGCCCGAGACCTCGCGGGTCGCGATGCCGGCGATCTTCGACACGACGGTGTCGCTGATGATCGTGCGGCCCTGGCTGTTCGAGCCGGAGGCGTCGGAGGGGGCCGTGCGGGTCTGGGAGGCGTTGGTGTCAGCCATGGTCACTGCCTTTCGTGTGTTCGTGCTGTCACAGGTGTAGTCGCGCCGACCCGGCGGAACCGCACGCTCCGATCACTGTGACCTGCGTCATACCCGTCCGGGCGCCGCGTCCGGACGCGGCGACTCGGCACGGCGACCGAGCGGGTACGTCCCCTCCGTGACCGACCGTGCCGACCGCAGTGACGCGAGCCTTGCCCGCGACGCCGCCCTCGGTGACCGCGTCGCCTTCGAGACGCTGCTCCAGCGCCACGGCCCGGCCCTGCACCGCTACGCCCTCCGCTCGTGCTCGACCGCCGCGGACGCGGAGGACGTCGTGCAGGAGACGTTCGTCGCCGCCTGGCGTGGCCTGGCCCGGTGGGACGGTCGGGCCAGCGTCAAGACGTGGCTCTTTGCCATCGCGGCCCGTAAGGTGGCCGACTCGGGGCGTCGACGCCGCGCCGTCCCGATCGACGACGAGCTGCTCGAACCCATGGCGTCCCCGGAGGCCGGGCCCGACGAGCGGGCGCACGAACGTGAGCTGGTCGAGGCCCTGGAACGCGCCCTCGACGAGCTGCCCTACCGGCAACGGGCCTGCTGGGTGCTCATCGAGGTCGAGGGACTCAGCCAGGCCGAGGTGGCCTCGGTGCTCGGGATGACTCCCGACGCCGTCCGGGGCACGATCTTCCGAGCGCGGCGCAACCTGACGGAGAGGATGGTGAGATGGCGGTGAACGGCAGGCCGCACGACCCGTCGACCCCGGAGCCCGCGGGCCCACAGGCCACGGCGGAGGAGCAGCAGCGCGCCGCCGACCTCGTGCGCCTGGGCGCCGAGCAGATGCGAGCCACCCCCGCGCCGGGCTGGTTCGACGTCGCGGCGCGGGTGACCCAGGCCGTCCGCTCCGCCACGCGCCGCGGGGTCGAGATCGACGCGGCCTGGCAGGTCGTCGACCCGTTCGAGCCCTCCTCCTCACCGACCGCCACCCCCACCGCCGTGCCCGCCGAGCCCTCTGGGGACCGGCTGCGGATCAGCGACCTCGTCCTCGTCGACGCGCTGCGTCGCGCGCTGGCCGCCGTCCCGCGGTGCCAGCCGAGCGCCGTCGACCTCCTGCTCGACGAGGACACCGCGGCCGACGGCACGCGGGTCGTGCGGTGCAGCGGCGCGCACGTGAGTCTCGTGGCGGCCTTCGACGTCGACCTCCACGCCGTGGCCGGGCAGGCCCGGTCGATCACCCTCGAGACCCTCACCGACCTGCTCGGTCCCCCGCCGGACGGCCTCTCTCGTGACGCGGTGGTCGACGTCGAGATCGTCGACGTCACCCGCGAGGACCCCCGGACCTGATCCCGCCGACCGCCCGGGGGCGCCGACGTCCGCCACGGTGCGCAACGTCGTGCGCGCGCCCAAGGTTCACCGCCGACCTCTGTCTTTCTGCGCCGGGGCCGGACCAGCATGGACCCATGGACACTCACCTCGGTGTGCCGACCGGCACCCCCTCGCGTCGCCTCGTCCTCGGCTCGGCCGCCGCCGTCGCCGTCACCGCCCTCAGCGCACCCACCGCCACCGCCCACGACAACGCCCACGACTCCGGTCACGGCCACCACCACGGCCGCCTGCCCGCGCGCATCGACCTCCCGACGGGCACCCAGCCCGAGGGGATCACCTCGAGCCCCGACGGCACCTTCTACGTCGGCTCCGTGGCCGACGGTCGCGTCGTCACGGGGAGCCTGCGCGGCGGCCCGGTGCGCACCCTGCTGCCCCCGGCCGCCGGCCGGTCGCTCCGGGGCCTCTTCCACGTGCGCCGCACCGGACTCGTCTGGGCCGTCGGCTCGGTCGGCGCCGTGGGGCACGTCTGGGCCCTGCACGCGCGCACCGGCGCGGTCGTCGGTGACGTCGTCGTGCCGGGCGCCGGCTTCCTCAACGACCTCGTCGTCACCCGCGACGCGGTGTGGGTCACCGACTCGTCGGTCGACCGCCTCACGGTCGTGCGGCTGGACCGGCACGGCCGCCCGGCCCGCACGGCACCCCGCTTCGTCCCGCTGGGCGGCGAATGGCCGTCGAGCCCGCCGAACTCGTTCAACGCCAACGGGATCCGCGTGCTGCCGCACGGACCCATCCTGCTGAACCACAGCCGTGTCGGTGGCCTGTGGCAGGTCGACGCCCGCACCGGCACGGCCCGCCGGATCCCCGTCGCCGGCGGACCGCCCATCACGAGCGGCGACGGGCTCGAGCTCGTCGGCCACACCTCGTACAACGTGCGCGGCAGCGGCCCCCAGGACGTCAGCGTCGTGCGCCTGCGCTGCGACGACGGCCGCGTGCGGGGTCGCCACGTCGCCACGCTCACCGACCCGACGCTCGACGTGCCCTCCACGGCGACCGCCTCGCTCGGCGCGCTCTGGGTCGTCAACGCCCGCTTCGGCATCCCCGACCCGGCCACGGCGCCCTTCGCCATCACCCGTCTCGGCCGGGTGTGAGGCCGCTCGTGCCGCCGGGTCCCGCACCTCGGGTGCACGGGAGCATGGACCCGGCGGCACGGTGCGCGCACACTGGGCAGATGACCGACCACCACCGCCCGACCACCACCCGGCGGCTGCTCGTCGCCGCTGCCGGTGCCACGCTCGTCGCGCTCTCCACGCTCGCCGCCGGGTCTGCGGCCGCGGCCGCGCCCCGGGCGTCCTCGACGGTCGTCCCGGCCGTCCGGACCACGCTCGCCGACGCCCGCCTGCCGGAGGCCGCCACGCCCCACACCGCCGCACCCCACACCGCTGCACCCCACGCCGCTGAACCCCACGCCGTCCCGACCCGCGCCGGGTCGTGCAGCGTCGCGATGATGGACGACCTCTAGGCCGCGTCGCCCACCGGCCAGTCCCCGCGCCACGTCGACCGCGGGCTGACGTAGGGGCTGATGAGCGCGACGAGTCCCGGGTCCGCCTGCCCCGCCAGCACGTGGGAGGCGATCCGCCGCGCCGCGCCGGCCAGGAAGTCGGCGAGCTGCACGCGCGGGTCGTCCTGGGAGTCGACGAACGCGATGCCCTCGAGCCGGTCGGCACCGCCGTCCGCGCTCGCCCCGACCGCGGTGCGGATGGCCGCGTCGGTCAGGGTCGCCTGCACGTCGTGCACCACCCAGAGCGGCCGACCGCTCGCGCCCCAGTGCCGCAGCACCTCGGTGAGCGCCGGCACGATGGGGTCGAGCGCCCCGCGGCCCCGCGCCACGAGCGCGAGCAGCCCGTCGGCGTCGGTGGGCACCGCCCCCGCGAGCCCGGGCGCCAGGTCCCGCACCTCGTGCAGGCCGCGCCGCAGCGCGAGCGCGCTCGCCGTCGCCTCCTCGAGCGACCGGGCGCGCACGAGATCGTTGAAGTCGGCGAGCACCACCTCCCACCCGGCCGACCCGAGCCGTCGCGCGGCACCCCGGTGCAGCCGCAGGGCCTGCCGAGCCAGCCGCGTGCGCGAGCCCGTCGAGGGCTCGAGCAGGTCGAGCATGCGGCCCGTGAGGTGCAGGGCCTTGTCGGTCAGGTGCACGTGAGCCCGGCCGAGCAGCGGGCCCTCGGGCCCGAGCAGCCACTCGAGCAACTGCCGGTTCTGCGGGCGCAGCACGACGCTGGCCTTGACCTCGGTGGCCGGCGAGCGGGCCTCCACCCGCACCCGCTCGATCGTCTCGAGGGCCGCCACCGTCGTCACGTCGACGCTGGCGTGCGCGAAGGTGTCGGTGCTCCCGCGCACGAGCTTCTCGCCCTCCGAGCCCGACTCGTCGCACGCCACCTCGAGGACGGTGGTCGGGCGCTCGGGCGCGGCGGGCGGCATACCTCATCCTGCGTCGCCGGGGGCGCGACGCCAACCGGGTTCGCGACCCACGGTGGAGATCGGGGGAGAACGGGTACGACGCGCGCGCTCGGCCGCGGGACCCGCCCGACCCCGGGCGCGACGGGAGGAGCCCGCTCATGACGCCGTCGGCTCCAGCCGAGGCCCGTGCCTCGATCGACCTGCTCGAGCAGACGCTCGAGAGCTTCGACGAGACCGGTGGCCACAGGGTGCTGAGCCGTGCCTTCGAGACGCTCGGCGTCGAGGAGGCGCTCGCGCACGTCGTGCTGCCCTACCTGCGCGAGATCGGCGAGCGCTGGGCGGCGGGCTCGATCGGGGTCGCCCAGGAGCACTTCGCGAGCAACGTGCTGCGCTCGCGGCTCGGCGTGCTGCTCGGTGCGCTCGAGCGCACCGACGGCCCCCTCGTCGTGCTCGCCTGCATGCCCGGGGAGCAGCACGAGTTCGGCCTGATGGCCACCGGCATCGTGCTCTCGCGCCTCGGTTGGCGCACCTGCTACCTCGGTGCGAGCACACCGCCCGCCGAGCTCGCCCGCACCTGCCGCACGCTGCGGCCCCACGCCGTCGTGCTCTCCGCCCGTCGTGCGACGGCCTTCGCCGCGCACGCCCCCGTGGTGCGGCGGATGGCCGAGACGACCTCGGTGCACCTCGCGGCGCCGGGCGCCACCGCGGAAGTCGCCACGCTGTGCCACGCCGATCGCCTCGTCGGCGACCCGGTGACCGCCGCCCGTCGCCTGCACGCGGACGCCGGGGTCGACGCGATGGACCACCTCGACCACCCGGACCACCCGGGCCACCTGGGACACCCGGACCTCGACGAGTCGACCGCGGTCTGAGCGCCGTGGCCTGGACCGGGCACCTCCCCGCGAGCCGTGAGTACCGCCGCATCCTCGTCGGGCTCGGCGCCGCCGGCGTCGCGACCTTCGCCCAGCTCTACTCCCCGCAGGGGCTGCTGCCGACGCTGGCCCGCGGCCTCGGGGTGAGCCCGGCCGACGCCGCCCTCTCCGTCTCGCTCGCCACCCTCGGGGTCGCCGTCGCGGTGCTGCCGTGGTCGTGGGTCGCCGACCGGGTGGGGCGGCTGCGCGCCATGCAGGTCGCCATCGTCGCCTCGACCGTGCTCGGCGTGCTGGTCGCCCTCGCGCCGACCATCGAGGTGCTCCTCGCCCTCCGGCTCGTCGAGGGCATGGCGCTCGGTGGCCTGCCCGCGCTCGCCGTCACCTACCTGCACGACGAGGTGCACGACGAGCACACGGCCGCCGCCGCCGCGGCCTACATCTCCGGCACGACCGTCGGCGGGGCAGCCGGGCGGCTCATCGCCGGCCCCCTCGCGGGCCTCGTCGGCTGGCGGCCGGCGCTGCTCACCGTGGCGGGGGTCTGTGCCGTCGCCTCCGTCGTCTTCCTCCGGCTCATGCCGCGCCCCCGCGGCTACCGACCGAGCACCGCGGCCACGGCGCGCACCGTCGCCGACGGCATCCGGACGAGCCTGCGCGACCCCGCCCTCCTCGCGCTCTACGCCCAGGGCGCCCTGCTCATGGGCGGCTTCGTCGCCGTCTACAACTACCTCGCCTTTCGGCTCGAGGGGCCGGAGTTCGGCCTGCCCGCCACGGTCGGCTCGCTCATCTTCGCCGCGTATGCCGCCGGCACCGTCAGCTCGCGCCTGACCGGTCGGTGGGTGCCGCGCCTCGGCCGCCGCCGGGTGCTCACGCTCGGCACGCTGACGATGGTGGCCGGCGCGCTGCTCACCCTCTCGGGCCGCCTCGCGCTCGTCGTCGTCGGCCTGCTCGTGCTGACGGCTGGGTTCTTCGCGGCGCACGCCACCGCCTCGGCGTGGGTCGGCGCTCGTACCTCGACGGGCCGGGCCCAGGCGACGGCGCTCTACAACGTGCTCTACTACAGCGGCTCGGCCCTCGTCGGCTGGCTCCTCGGCTACGCGTGGTCGGGCCGGGGGTGGGGCTCGGTCGTGACCGGCGTCGTGACGCTCGCGGCCGCCGCCCTCGTCGTCGCGCTGACCGTGCTGCCCGGTGACCGGTCGCGACGCGTCGTCAGTCGCTCGAGCCGCTGAAGCCGCTCGACGGGAGGTCGCGCTCGTCGTCGGCGAGCGCCTGCACGACCCGCGCCGCCACGGCGTCCGGCTCGAGGCCCCGGGGCAGCCGTGGCGCCTGCCCGGCGACGGGCCGGGACGCGAGCCCGGTCTCGGTGTGCGGCGGGCGCACGTCGAGCACCCGGATGCCGCGCCGGCGCAGCTCCCCGGCCAGGGCGGTGTCGAAGGCGGTGAGGCCGGCCTTGGCGGCACTGTAGGCGGCCATCCCGGGCAGGGCCCGTTCCGCCACGACCGCGCTCACCTGGGCGAGGAAGCCGCCCTGCGGGATGACCCCGAGGGCCGCGCGGGCGAGCCGGATCGGGGCGACGAGGTCGAGCAGCAGCACCTCGTCGAGGGTGTCGTCGTCGAGGTCCTCGATCCCGCCGAAGGCCACGACGCCCGCCGCGTTGACGACGCCGGTCAGGGGCGCAGCCGCGGCGGCGGCCTCGACGACGGCCGCCGGCCCGTCGGGCACCGTCAGGTCGCGCGCCACGGTGGCGACCACCGCGGCGCCGAGCTCGTCGGCGAGGGACCGCAGCCGTGACTCGTCGCGCCCGGCGAGGCTCACCCGGGCGCCGGCCCCGACGAGCCGCCGGGCGATGGCGCTGCCGAGCCCCCCGGTCGCTCCGACGACGAGCACGTGGGCCTGGGCGAGGTCGGTCATGCCGCCATCCTCACCCGCGCGCGCCGACTCCGGAAGAGGCGCTCCCGGTGGCCCGACCCACCGGAACGAACGCGGGGCGGCCGGGGAGGCGGGCTCTCAGGACGTCGACGGGTGGACCGGCCGCACGAAGCACGAGCGGCAGCGGGCCTCGTAGCTGAACGAGCCGTCGTCGGGCAGCGCCTCGGAGCCGCCGAGGTGCTCGAGGAACGGCTCGCCCGACCGGAGCACCTGGGTGTGCGTGGCGCTGAAGTCGCGGCACTGGTCGCAGACCGCGCGGCGGTAGGTCACGGAGTCGGGGCCGAGCTCGAGCAGGGCCCGCACCGGCGCGAAGAGCTCGCCGCGGTGGTCGAGGTCGATGCCGGCCACGACGACGCGCGTGCCGCGGCGGAGCAGCTGCTCGACGACCGCGACGTCGTCGAGGTCGAACATGTGCACCTCGTCGACGGCCACGACGTCGAGCTGCTCGTCGAGCGCCCCGTGCAGCGACCCGACCTTCGTCGTGGCGAGCTTCCCACCGCTGCGCGAGGTGACGCCGGTGTCGCGCACGTGCCGCTCGGACTGGTAGACGCGGTGGCGGACACGGGTGAACTGCAGCGGCGACAGGAGCGAGATGAGGGCGAGGCTCTTGCCCGACTTCATCGGCCCGAGCACGACGTCGAGCGACACCTCCGAGGCGGTGCGGACGGCCGGCCTGACGTCGTCGATCGTGGTCACGGGCCAGAACGCTATCGGCCGGCGCCGACACCGGCGAAACCGCGGTGGACCGTGGCTCAGGGACCGTTGCCCTGGGCCCCGCGGATCGCGGCGGCACCGCACTCGCTCGTGATGCCCGAGCCGTTGACCGTCTCGACGAAGGCGTCGCCGTGACCGGCTGCCCGGGCCGAGGCGCCGACGAGCCAGCACGCGTCGGTGTCGGTCGGCACCGTCGCGCCGCCGACGTCGACCGTCGCCACCTGCGAGCCGAGCATGGCGAACTGGTCGTCCTGGCGACTGACGAACCAGGCCCAGCCGATGACGTTGGCGAGCAGGAGCACCAGGGCGAGCCCCACGCTCACCGGCCGCCGGAGGGAGGCCTCGAGGCCCGACAGCGGTGCGTCGACACCCGCCTCGGTCGGCGGCCGGGGGTCCGGGGTGGCGGACGGCTGCTGCCGGTCCTGGGTCTGCGTCGGGTCGCTCTCGTCCATGAGATCCCTCTGTGATGGGCGCGCCGTCCTGGCGCGATGCAGGTGCGAGGGTACTGGTTCCGCGGCGCCCGCCCGGCCGAAACCGGGTGGACCCGTGCGTGGCCCCGCCCTAGCGTGGCCGGCGTGCCGATGCATGCCGACGAGGTCCGCGCGACGCCCGAGCTCGGCGGGCGGCTCGTCGCCGAGCAGTGCCCGCAGTGGGCGCACCTGCCCGTCACAGCGTTGCCCGACGACCTCGAGGGCACCGACAACGTCCTCTTCCGGCTCGGCGAGGCCCACGTGGTGCGGATGCCGAAGATCGGCTGGGCGCAGCACCAGGCCACCTCCGACGCGCGGTGGCTGCCGCGCCTCGCCCCGCACCTGCCGGTGACGGTGCCCGTGCCCGCCCACGTCGGTCGGCCCGCCGCCGACTTCCCGTATGCGTGGTCGGTCGTCCCGTGGGTCGAGGGCACCACGCCGCCCCGGCTGGGCACCGACGACGTGGCCCTCGCGGGCGAGCTCGCGGCGTTCGTGCGGGCGCTGCAGGCGGTCGACCCGACGGACGGACCGACGAAGCCACCCGGGCACCGGGGGACCCCGCTGCGCCACGTCGACGAGGCGGCGCGCCGGGCGCTCGGGCGCCTGCGCGACCACGACGACGGGCTCGACCTCGACGCCGCCGCGCGCGCCTGGGGGCTCTGCGTGGCAGCGCCCGACTGGCACCGCCCGCCGGTCTGGCTGCACGGCGACCTCCAGCCCGGCAACCTCGTCGTCGACGGCGGGCACCTCGCGGCCGTCATCGACTGGGGGGCGATCGGCGTCGGCGACCCGGCCCCCGACGTGACCGCCGCGCTCTGGACCTTCACCGGCGACGCCCGCCGCGCCTGTCTGGACGCCCTCGCGCCCGACGAGGCGACGTGGCTGCGGGCCTGCGGCTGGGCGCTCGCGCCCTCCCTCACCGGCATCGACTACTACCGGCACACCTTCCCGCGGATGGCAGAGCACGGCCGGCAGATGGTGCGCGCGGTGGTCGCCGCGCTGACCTGAGGTGACTTCAGGCCTGTCTACTCGCCGGTCACCGGGCTGGCGTGGAAGGCTGCGGGGTGCGACACCACCCCCGTCTGAAGGAGCTCCGATGATCTCGCGCATCGCCATCGTGAACCGCGGGGAGGCCGCGATGCGTCTGATCCACGCCGTGCGCGACCTCAATGCGGCAGCGGGACCCGACGGGCACCGCATCGAGACGATCGCGCTGCACACCGAGGGCGAGCGCCGGGCGATGTTCGTGCGCGAGAGCGACCACGCCTACGACCTCGGGCCGGCGTCCGCCCGGCCCTACCTCGACTACGCCGTCCTCGAGCGGGCACTGCTCGAGTGCGGCGCCGACGCCGCGTGGGTCGGCTGGGGCTTCGTCGCGGAGCACCCCGCCTTCGCCGAGCTCTGCGACCGCATCGGCGTCACCTTCATCGGCCCGAGCGCCGAGGCGATGACGAAGCTCGGCGACAAGATCGGCAGCAAGCTCATCGCCGAGGAGGTCGGCGTGCCCGTCGCGCCGTGGAGCCGCGGCGGCGTCGACACCCTCGAGGACGCGACGGCCGCGGCCGCGCGCATCGGCTACCCGCTCATGCTCAAGGCGACCGCCGGTGGCGGCGGCCGCGGCATCCGTCGCGTCGACTCCGACGCCGACCTCGCCGACGCCTACGAGCGCACCCGCGACGAGGCGCAGCGGGCCTTCGGCTCGGGCGTCGTCTTCCTCGAGAAGCTCGTGACCGGCGCGCGCCACATCGAGGTCCAGGTCATCGCCGACGGCCAGGGCACCGCCTGGGCCGTGGGCGTGCGCGACTGCTCGGTGCAGCGCCGCAACCAGAAGGTCATCGAGGAGTCCGCCTCGCCGGTGCTGACCCGTGAGCAGGAGGACGAGGTGCGCACGAGCGCCGAGCGCCTCGCCATCGCGGTCGGCTACGCCGGCGCCGGCACCGTCGAGTTCCTCTACCACCCCGGCGAGCGCTTCTTCGCCTTCCTCGAGGTCAACACCCGCCTGCAGGTCGAGCACCCGATCACCGAGGTCGTCACCGACACCGACCTCGTCAAGCTGCAGATCCACGTCGCGAACGGCGGCCGCCTCGACGACCTGCCGCACGGCCGCCCCACGCAGCGCGGGCACGCCGTCGAGGCCCGCCTCAACGCCGAGGACCCCGACCGCGACTTCGCGCCGAGCCCCGGTCGCATCAGCCTGCTCACCTTCCCCGCCGGCCCCGGCATCCGGGTGGACACCGGTGTGGGAGAAGGGGACTCGATCCCCGCCGACTTCGACTCGATGATCGCGAAGATCATCGCCCACGGGCGCGACCGCGACGAGGCGCTCGCCCGCCTGCGCCGCGCCATGGCCGAGACGACCGTCGTCATCGACGGCGGCGCGACGAACAAGAGCTTCATCCTCGACCTGCTCGACCAGCCCGAGATCATCGACGGCTCCGCCGACACCGGCTGGATCGACCGTGTCCGCGCCGAGGGCCGCCTCGTCTCCCACCGCCACTCCGGCGTCGCGCTCGTCGCCGCCGGCATCGAGGCCTACGAGGACGCCGAGGCCATCGAGCGCGCCCGGCTGCTCGAGTCCGCCCGCGGGGGCCGCCCGCAGGTGCAGCACACGGTCGGCCGCGCCGTCGACCTCAAGCTGCGCGGCACGGCATACAAGGTCGTCGTGCTCCGCACGGCCTCGCACCGCTACCGCGTCTCGATCGCCAACGGTGGCGACCCGCACGTCGTCGACGCCGCGCTCGACCGCATCGACGCGTATGCCGGCCGCATCGTCGTCGAGGGGCGCGCGCACCGCCTCGTCACGGCCACGCACGGGCCGGTCCACCTCGTCGAGGTCGACGGCGTCACGCACCGCGTCTCGCGCGACGAGGGCGGCGTCGTGCGCTCCCCCGCGCCGGCGCTCGTCGTCGCGACCCCGGCCGCCGTCGGCGACGAGGTCGCGGCGGGCGCCCCGGTGCTCGTGCTCGAGTCGATGAAGATGGAGACGGTGCTGCCCGCCCCGTTCGCGGCGCGGGTGCGCGAGCTGCTCGTCGCCGTCGGCAGCCAGGTGGAGACCGGTGCCCCGCTCGTGCGCCTCGAGCCGACGGGCGACGAGGAGGAGGCCGCCGAGACGGCCGACGCCGGCAGCGTCGACCTCGACCTGCCCGACTCCGACGCGCGCAGCGCCAGCACCCGTGAGCGCGTCGAGCGCGGCATCGCCGACCTCTCGGCGAGCGTGCTCGGCTTCGACGGTGACCCCGCGGGCGACCGGCGGATGCTCGAGGGCTACCTCGCGGCCCGCGACGAGCTCGCGGCCGAGGGCACCATCCCGCTCGCCGAGGAGATCGGCGTGCTCACCCTGCTCACCGACGTCGCCGAGCTGAGCCGCAACCGGCCGGCCGCCGAGGAGCGGCACACCGAGCTGCTCGTGCACAGCCCGCGCGAGCACTTCCACTCCTACCTGCAGAGCCTCGACGTCGACCGCGCCGGGCTGTCGGCGGACTTCCGCGACAAGCTCGCCCGCGTGCTCGCCCACTACGGCGTCACCGACTTCGAGCGCACCCCCGACCTCGAGGAGGCGGTCTTCCGCATCTTCCTCGGCCAGCAGCGCTCGGCGCCCGAGGTGCAGCTCGCCACGTCGCTCCTGCAGCGCTGGCTCGCCGAGCCCATCCCCGCCGCGCCCCTCGACGCGGCGGCCCGCGACACGCTCGACCGCCTCGTCGTGGCGACCCAGCTGCGCTTCCCCGTCATCGGCGACCTCGCCCGCAGCGTGCGCTTCCGCTGGTTCGACCAGCCCCTCGTCGACGAGGAGCGCGAGAGCGTGCTCGCCGGCGTGCGCGACAAGCTCGCCTCCCTCGCGGCCGAGCCGGACGCCGCCGACCACGCCGCCCGCATCGACGAGCTCGCGGCGATCCCCGAGCAGATCGTCCGGTTCCTCGCCGAGCGCCTCCACGAGGCCGCGCCGGAGCGGCTGCCGGAGCACGAGCCGATGCTCGAGGTGCTCATCAAGCGGCACTACCGCGAGCACGAGCTGCACGGCCTGCACACCTTCACCGAGGGTGGGCGCCCCTTCGCCACGGCCGACTACACGCTCGCCGACCGGCCGACCCACCTGACGTCGACGATCGGCGCCGTCACGGAGCTCGCCCCCGGCAGCCCGCTCGACGCGGCCGTCTCGAACGACGTGTGGGCCCGCCCGGACGGCCACCAGTCGGTCGTCGACCTCTACCTGCGCTGGCCGGAGGAGCCGGCGGCGCCCGACGAGGCCAGCGACCGGCTCGCGGCCCTGCTGCAGCAGCTGCCCTTCGCGCAGGACGTGCGCCGCGTCGCGGTCGCGGTCAGCGCCGGTGGCGGTCGGCCCGTCGGCTACTTCACCTTCCGCCCCGTCGACGGCACGCTCGTCGAGGACCGGCTCGTGCGCGGCGTGCACCCGATGGTCGGACGCCGGCTCAACCTGTGGCGGCTCAGCGCGTTCGAGGTCACCCGCCTCGAGGCGCCCGAGGACGTGCTGCTCTACGAGTGCGTGGCCCGCGACAACCCCGAGGACCGGCGCCTCGTCGCCCTCGCCCAGGTGCGCCAGGTCGTCGTCGTGCGCGACGAGTCCGGCCAGGTGACCGGCCTGCCGCACGTCGAGCGCGCCATCGCGAACTGCCTCGAGGCGATCCGCCGGGTGCGCACGAGCCGCGGCGCCCGGGGCTCCAAGCTCGACATGAACCACGTGTGGGTGCAGATCTGGCCGACCATCGAGGCCGACCTCGGCCAGCTGACGGCCCTGCAGGGCAAGATCGCCCCCGTGACGGCCGGCGCCGGCATCGAGGAGGTGCTCGTGCAGGCTCAGGTCGCCGGCGCCCCCGGCGAGGCCCCCGCCCCGATCGCGGGCCGGTTCTTCTACCAGCCCGGCTCGGGCGTCACGGGCTCGCTCGGCGCCCCGCCCACCGAGCCGCTCAAGCCGCTCGACGACTACGCCTCCAAGGTCGTGCGGGCCCGCCGTCGCGGGCTCGTCTACCCCTACGAGCTGCAGTCGATGATCGCCGGCCCGGGTGGCACCGTCGTCGAGCACGACCTCGACGACGCGGGCGCGCTCGTGCCCGTCGACCGTCCGCAGGGCCTTAACAAGGCCGGCATCATCGTCGCCGTCGTCAGCTCCCCGACCGACCGCCACCCCCAGGGCGTCACCCGCGTCGTGCTGTCGGGCGACCCGCTGCGCTCGCTCGGCTCGGTCGCCGAGGCCGAGTGCGCGCGCGTCATCGCGGCCATCGACCTCGCCGAGCGGATGCAGGTGCCGCTCGAGTGGTACTCCCTCTCCGCCGGCGCCCGCATCTCGATGGACTCCGGCACCGAGAACATGGACTGGGTGGCCCGCGCCCTCAAGCGGATCATCGAGTTCACCCAGGCGGGCGGCGAGATCAACGTCGTCGTCGCCGGCATCAACGTCGGCGCCCAGCCCTACTGGAACGCCGAGGCGACGATGCTCATGCACACCAAGGGCATCCTCGTCATGACGCCCGACAGCGCCATGGTGCTGACGGGCAAGCAGTCGCTCGACTTCTCGGGCGGCGTCTCGGCCGAGGACAACTTCGGCATCGGCGGCTACGACCGCGTCATGGGCCCGAACGGCCAGGCGCAGTACTGGGCCCAGGACCTCGCCGGCGCCCGCGGCATCCTCATGGCCCACTACGACCACGCCTACGTCGCGCCCGGCGAGGCCGGCCCGCGCCGCGTGCCGACGAGCGACCCGTCGCACCGCGACGTGACGCTCTTCCCGCACGACCTGCCCGACTCGGGCTTCACGACGGTCGGCGACATCTTCAGCTCGCTGACGAACCCCGACCGCAAGAAGCCCTTCGACATCCGCACGGTCATGCGGGCCGTCAGCGACCAGGACCACGCGCCGCTCGAGCGGTGGGCGGGCATGGCCGACGCCGAGACCGCCGTCGTCTACGACGCGCACCTCGGCGGCATCCCGGTCTGCCTCGTCGGCATCGAGTCCCGCTCGGTGCCGCGCCGCGGCTTCCCGCCCACCGACGGCCCCGACACCTACACGGCCGGCACGCTCTTCCCGCGGTCGAGCAAGAAGGTGGCGCGCGCCATCAACGCGGCGAGCGGCAACCGGCCCCTCGTCGTGCTCGCGAACCTGTCGGGCTTCGACGGGTCGCCGGAGTCGATGCGGGCCCTGCAGCTCGAGTACGGCGCCGAGATCGGGCGGGCCATCGTCAACTTCGAGGGCCCGATCGTCTTCACCGTCGTCTCGCGCTACCACGGCGGCGCCTTCGTCGTCTTCAGCAAGACGCTCAACCCGCGCATGACGGTGCTCGCCGTGGAGGGCTCGTTCGCATCGGTGCTCGGTGGTGCCCCCGCGGCGGCGGTCGTCTTCTCCCGCGACGTCGACGCCCGCACGGCAGCCGACCCGCGGGTCACCGAGCTCGAGTCGCGCGTCGCGACGGCCTCGGGCGTCGAGCGTGCGCGCCTCGCCACCGAGCTCGCCGAGCTGCGCTCGTCGGTGCGGGCCGAGAAGCTGAGCCAGGTCGCCTCCGAGTTCGACGCGGTGCACAGCATCCACCGGGCCGTCTCGGTCGGCTCGGTCGACGCCGTCATCGCGGCGCACGAGATGCGGCCGCGCATCATCGCCGCGCTCGAGGCCGGACTGGAGCACTGACCCGGTGGCCGGGGAGAGCGGGAGCACCAGCACGCAGGCGTTCGTCGAGGGCGTCCGCGCAGCGGCCGAGGGCACGCCGTATGCCGTCGCGGAGCGCCCCTACGGCTTCGACCTGACCATCGACCTCGCCGACGCCCGGTGGCTGACGCTCACGAGGGCGCACGGCCTCGAGCGCGTCCTCACCCACGAGGTGCACGTCAAGGGCGGCGGCCGCTACGGCATCACCGACGTCGAGCACACCGTCCGCTACGGCGCCGGCGCCGGGGCCGACGGTGCGGCGTCGCTCGGAGCCTCCCGGAGCGTCAGTCGTGGCCGGCTGCTGCGCTACTCCAGGCAGGTCGAGCTCGGCGTCGACGCCGACACCGGTCGGCTCGGCAAGGTCCTCGACGACCGCTTCCGCGCCGGCGAGGGCCGCGACCTCGTCCGCGGCGTGGCCCGGGAGCTGGGCTGGCAGGAGGCGATGAACGCCGAGCAGAAGGGCGGCCTCGTCGTCGGCATCGTCGCCCTCGTGCTCACCGTGGGGGTCTTCGCCGCCGTCGGGATCAACGCGCTGCTGCGCTGACCCCGCCCGTCAGCGCTGGGCGGGCGCGGGCACGCTCAGCGAGGTGACGCCGCCCAGGTCGAGCCACACGGCATCCGGGGTGCGCACGACGCGCACGAGCACGTCGTCGCAGCCGGGGCAGCGCCCCACGAGGCCGGGCTCGGGGCCGTAGACGCGCAGCGCCGCGACCTGCGTCGAGCCGCCGCAGCCGCGGCACCGGACGACCGCGGTCGTGACGTCGAGCGCGAAGAGCTCCGAGAGCGGGCCCGCCATCAGGTTGCCGTCCCAGTCGGGTGTGGTCATGGTGCTGGCCTCCTCACGGGCCGCTCGGCCCGAAGCGTTCGGTGCGGATGCGGTCGGGGTCGTGGCCGAGACCGACGAGCAGACCGGCGACCGCCTCGACGAAGCCGGTGGGCCCGCAGACGTAGACGGTCGGTGCCGCCGCCGCGGACCAGCCGTCGGCCACGAGGTCCGCCGCCCCGATCCGACCCGCCGGGCGCGGGTCGCCCTCGGGCGCCCGCCGGGTGTGGACGAGCCGCAGGTCGACCGTGCCCGCCGCCGCGAGCGCTGCGAGCTCGTCGGCGTGGATGACGTCCTCGGGCGCCCGCACCGAGTAGACGAGCCGGAACGCGGGCCCCGTCCCCCGCATCGGCGCCTGACCCCCCGCCTCGGCCCGCGCGCGCAGCATGGCCATGACCGGAACGACCCCGGAGCCGCCGGCGACGAGCAGCACCGGCTCCGGCTGCTCGGGCCGCCAGACGAACCAGCCGCCGACCGGTCCCCGCAGCCGCACCGTGTCGCCCACGGCGAGCCCGTCGGTCAGGAAGGTCGAGACCTCGCCGTCGGGCACGCGCTGGACCGTGAGCTCGACGTGGTCGCCGTGCGCCGGCGCCGCCACCGAGTAGCTCCGCGTCGCGGTGTAGCCGTCCGGCGCCGTGAGGCGCACGTCGACGTGCTGCCCCGGCAGGTGGCCCGGCCAGTCGTCGACGGCGAGCACGAGGGTGACGGCCGAGGCCGTCTCGGCCCGCCGCTCCACGAGCGTCGCGTCGCGCCAGGCGCGTCGGGCGCTCAGTCCCCCTGGTACCGCTGCTCGCGCCATGGGTCCCCGTAGTCGTGGTAGCCGAGCTGCTCCCAGAAGCCGGGCGAGTCCTCGAGCAGCAGCTCGATGCCGCGCACCCACTTGGCCGACTTCCAGAAGTAGAGGTGCGGCACGAGCAGCCGTGCGGGGCCGCCGTGCTCGGCGGGCAGGTCGTCGCCGTCGAACTGAAAGGCGACCCAGGCCTGACCGTCGAGGAGGTCCTCGAGCGGCAGGTTGGTCGTGTAGCCGCCGTGGCTGTGCACGAGGGCGAAGTCGGCCGCCGTCTCGACGTCGCCGAGGAGCGTGTCGAGCGAGACGCCCCGCCACGACGTGTCGAGCTTCGACCAGCTCGTCACGCAGTGGATGTCGACGGTCACGTCGTCGGCCGGGAGGGCCATCAGCTCGGCCCACGACCACGTGTGTCGGGTGCCGTCCTCGGTCGTGACCCACAGCTCCCACGCGTCGATGTCGACCCCGGGCGTCGGCCCGGCCGAGAGCACCGGGAAGTCACCCGTCAGGTACTGCCCCGGCGGCAGCCGGTCGTCGCGGCCGCGCGGGCGGCCCTGGAAGCCTCGCGTCACGAAGTCCATGTCGACGAACTGTACGGCTCCCCGCCCCTCGCTGTCCGCCCTCCGGGCAGGGTCACGTCCGCTCAGCCGGCGAGGACGGCATACGCGAGCAGACCCGTCGCCACGGCCCAGGCGGCGAGCGCGCCGAGGTGCAGCCGCGGGTGGAGCGTCACGGCGCCGAGGACCTCGCGCAGGAAGGCGGTCGGCACGAACGTCCACGCGGTCGGGGCGCCCGAGACGTCGGCGTCGATGCCGAGGCGGCGCGTCAGCAGCGCCGCACGCCCCACGTGGTAGCCGCTCGTCACCACGCGCACGTGACCGTCGACGAGGCCGCGGGCGCGGAGGATCTCGCGCGAGAGCAGCAGGTTCTCCTCCGTCGTCGTGGCGCGGTCCTCGGTGGCCACGCGCCCGGGCGGCACGCCGTTCGCGACGAGGTATGCCGTCATGGCCACGCCCTCGGCCATCGGCTCGTCGTCGCCCTGGCCGCCGCTCGGGACGAGGAGCGGCCCGTCGCCGGGCCGCGCGCGCTCGCGCTCGGCGCGCCACACGGCCGCGCCCGCGTCGAGCCGGTGGGCGAGCAGCTGCGGCACCGTGCCGCCGACGAGGCCCGAGCCGAGCACGACGACGGCGCTCGGGGCCGGGCGCGGTCGGTGGCCCCGGTGGGCGAGGCAGTAGAGCAGGTAGGAGAGGAAGGAGAGTCCCGGCAGGCCGGGCAGCAGCAGGACGACGAGGGTGACCACGTCGGCCGCGGCGACGGCTGGGGCCCCCACGGCGCCCGCCGCAGAGCCGGCCGACCCGAGCAGGGCCAGGCCGGCGAGCGTCGCACCGACCATGGCGACGCCGAGCGCGAGCGCGGCGACGTCGAGCCGGGTGCGGCCCTCGGGGCGCAGCACCCGCAGGCCCGTCACGACGAGCAGCAGGCCGAGCAGCAGCGCCCCGACCGCCGGGAGCAGCACCGGGGCGAGCGGGCTCGTCGGTGCCGCCGCCCACGTGGCCGCCGTCATTAGCGACCAGAGCCCGGCCGCGAGCAGCACGCCGACCCGCCACCGGCGCGGCTCGGCACGCAGTGCCACCGCGCCGAGACCGAGCAGGCCGGCGCCGACCCCGGCGAGGGCGGCGGTCGCGGCGGGGCCGACGACCACGCTCAGGCCTGGGTGCGCAGGTAGCGGCCGAAGTGGGGCACGGTGAAGGCGATGAGGCCGCGCTCGCCCGAGTAGATGAGCCCCTTCTTGATGAGCGCGTCGCGGGCCGGCGAGAGCGACTGCGGCTTGCGCCCGAGCACGTCGGCCACGGCCGAGGTCGGCACGGCCTCCCGCTCGGCGCCGCCCTCGCCGTCCTCGGCGGCGGCGTCGGCCATGGCCCGGAGGTACTCCCGCTCGGCGGGCGTGGCCCGCTCGAAGCGGGACCCGAAGAAGCCGACCGCGAGCTCGGACTCGGCCTCCGGCACGGCCACGCGGATGTCCTCGAGCGTGACGGGCGAGCTCGGGGTGACGTCCCAGACGACCTTGCCGTAGGCCTGGATGAAGTAGGGGTAGCCGGCCGTGACGGCATACATCTCGTCGAGCGCCTCGGGCGTGTAGGCGCAGCCCTCCTCCTCGGCCGGGCCGACGAGCGCCCGGTCGGCGGAGTCGCGCGGCAGCCGGTCGATCCGCGAGTAGCGGAAGAGCCGCTCGGAGTAGGACTTCGACGCCGACAGCACCGCCGGCAGGTGCGGGAGGCCGGCGCCGACGACGATGACGGGCAGGCCCGACTGCGAGATCTCGTGGCAGGCCGCGCAGAGCGCCGACACGTCCTCGGGGTCGAGGTCCTGCATCTCGTCGATGAAGAAGGCGACGCCCTTGCCGACGTCGGCGGCGAGGCCCCCGATGTCGGTGAAGAGCTCGACGAGGTCGATCTCGACGTCGCCGGAGTCGGCCCGGCCGGTCACCGCGGGCGCGTCGATGCCGGGCTGCCAGCGCTCACGCAGCTTCGCGCCGGTCTGCGCCTCGCGCAGCGCGAAGGCCTTGACGATGCCGAGCACGTGGTCGACCTCGTCGGGCTGCGGGTGGCCGAGCTCGCGCACGGCCTGGTGGGCGGCCGCGGCGAGGGGCCGGCGCAGCCGCTGGTCGGGCCGGGCCTCGAACTTGCCGGTGCCCCAGTCGGCGCGCACGGCCGAGCTGCGCAGCGCGTTGAGCAGCACCGTCTTGCCGACGCCGCGCAGGCCGGTCAGCACGATCGAGCGCTCCGAGCGGCCGCGGGCGATGCGCTCGAGCACCACGTCGAACGAGCGCAGCTGCTCGTCGCGACCGGCGAGCTCGGGCGGGCGCTGGCCGGCGCCGGGGGCGTAGGGGTTCGTGACGGGGTCCACGCTCGGAGGCTATACGCGCCTCTACGGAAAACCCGAGACATCGGTACAGAGCGCCAGCGTGTCGCACCGGACCCACCGACTCGCCACCCGCGCCCGGCCGAACCTTCGGATCCCGCAGCATCCGGGCATGAAAAAGCGCCGTTCCGCACGGTCAGGGGTGGTCATGCGGAACGGCGCGAGGGAACTATAACGCGGGCGAGCCGGTCCCCGTCAACCGATCGCGACGATCTCGAAGATCTCGTCGGGGTGGGCGATCGCGTCCTGCTCGGCCACGAGGCGCATCTCGTCGGCCCCGACGGCGTGCGTGCGCTCGAGGACGGCATACATCGTCGCCGCCGTGCGGCGCAGCGCGACCTGCGGCCCGTCGGTGAGGTGGTGCGCGAGGAAGAGGGCGGCCGTCACGTCTCCGCCGCCCCGGACCGTCATCGGCAGCAGCGGCGTCGTGACGACCCACGCGTCGTCGGCGGTGACGCACGCCATCTGGATCGAGCCCTCGGGGGTGTCGGCCGTGAGGGCGCTCGTCACGAGCACGACGGAGGGGCCGCTGGCGACGAGCTGGCGGGCGGCCGCGACGAGGTCGGCCTGGGTGCGCACCTCGCGCCCGACGAGGAACTCGAGCTCGAACTGGTTCGGCGTCACGATGTCGGCCCGGGGCACCACGTGGTCGCGCATGTACTCCGGGATGCCCTCGCGCACGAAGAACCCGCGGCCGACGTCACCCATGACCGGGTCGCAGCAGTAGACGGCGGACGGGTTGGCGGCCTTGACCCGGGCCACGGCGTCGAGCACGACCTCGCCGACCGCCTCGGCGCCCTGGTAGCCGGAGAGCACGGCGTCGATCGTCGGGAAGGCGCCCCGCTCCTCGACGCCGGCGATGACGGCCGCGACGTCGGTGGGCGCGATGAGCGGCCCGCGCGTCGAGCCGTAGCCCGTGTGGTTGCTGAAGGTCACCGTGAGCACGGGATAGACCTCGTGGCCGAGCCGCTGGAGCGGGAAGACCGCGGCCGAGTTGCCGGCGTGGCCGTAGGCGACGTGGGACTGGATCGACAGGATCTTCACGGGCCCACCCTAGCCGCTTGAAAAGCGTGAGTAGTTATAGGGATACTATAACTATGCTGTGGCAGGTCGACCCCACCTCGAGCACCCCGCTCCACGCGCAGATCGCGGCGTGCGTGCGCCGGGAGCTCGCCGCGGGGCGCCTCGCGCGCGGCGACCGGCTGCCCGCCGCCAAGGAGGTGGCGAGCGTGCTCGACGTCAACCTGCACACGGTGCTGCGGGCCTACCAGTCCCTGCGCGACGAGGGCCTCATCGACCTGCGCCGCGGGCGGGGGGCCGTCGTCAGCGCCACCGACCCCGGCGGCGACGCGCGGCTACGCACCCTCGCGGCCGAGATCGTCGCCGAGGCCCGCCGTGTCGGCGCCACCCCCGCCGACCTCACCCGACTCATCGAGAGCGAGCTCCAGCGATGATCACCGACGGCCGACCCACCCGAGCCCTCGCTGCGAGCGCCCTCGTCGGACCGGTGCTCGCCGTCGCCGGGGTCGCCCTCACCGCGTCGGTGCGCACCCGGCTGCCCGAGCAGGTCGCGGTCCACTGGGGGCTCGACGGCCCCGACCGCTTCGCCACCGTGACCGGCGCCACCGTGACGGCCGCCGCGATGACGACGCTGCTGCCCCTCGTTCTCGTCGGCCTCGGCGCGGCCGTGCACCCGAGCGGGCGCGGGGTGCTCGCCGGCTTCGCGGGCGCCATGGCGGTCTTCCTCGCCGGCCTCTCCTTCGGCGGCCTCACCGCGCAGCGGCCCGGCCAGGAGCCGTCGGCCTTCCCGCTCGCGTGGGCCGTGCCGACGCTCGTCGTCGCGGCCCTCGTCGGGCTCGCCCTCTGGCGCTGGGGGCGGCTCGCCCCTCCGTCGGTCGACGGGCCGCGGCCGGCCGTGCCCGCCGGCGCCGCCCGCCTCGACGTGCCACCCACGACCCGCCTCGCGTGGACCGGGCGCGCGGCCCTGCCGGGGCGCGCCGTCTGGCTCATCGCCGTGGTCGCCGTGCTGCCGCTCCTCGTCGTGGCCGAGCTCGGCCAGCCCTGGGTGCTCGCGATCGGTGCCGTCGTCGTGCTGCTCCTCGTCGTCACCTGCTCGGCGCGCGTCGTCGTCGACGCCGACGGGCTGCGCATCACGAGCCTCGTCGTCACGTGGGGCCGGGTGCCCCTCGAGCGGGTCGCCCGCGCCGACGTCGGCACGGTCTCGCCGCTCGGCGACTTCGGCGGCTGGGGCTGGCGCATCGGCCGCGACGGCCGCCGGGGGTTCGTCACCCGCGGCGGTGAGGCGCTCGTCGTCGAGCGCATCGGCGAGCCGCCCGTCGTCGTCACCGTCGACGACGCCGACGAGGCCGCCGCCGTGCTCAACACCCTGGCCGCGCGCCTGCGCTGACCGGGCCCATGCCACGGGTCGCCGACGGGCCGGTGTCACATGACGGCGTTCGTGTCACGATGGACGCCATGAGCGCCATCCCCACGACGTCCGTGACCGAGCTGCCCGACGACGCCGTCATCGTCGACGTCCGCGAGCCCGACGAGTGGGCGGCGGGGCACGCCCCGAACGCGATCCACATCCCGCTCGGCGAGCTCCCCTCACGCATCGACGAGCTGCCCGAGTCCGACGCCACCGTCGGCGTCGTGTGCCGCATGGGCGGCCGGTCGGCCCGCGCGGTCCAGTGGCTGGTCCAGCAGGGCTACGACGTCGCCAACGTCGAGGGCGGCATGGTCGCCTGGGAGCGCGCCGGCAAGGCCCTGACGGCCGACGGGAACCCGAGCATCATCTGAGCGTCGGAGGAAGGTGCGAGAGCGGACATGACCGACAGGGCCGGCGGGGAGCACCGCCGCGAGCCGGAGCAGCCCGACCCCACGAGCGACGCGTGGTCGGCCTGGTTGCCGCGCCTCGACCGTCCCGAGGGCACGCTGCCGCAGGCCTCCGGGCCGGCGCCGGCCGCTGACGCCGCGCCCCCGCTCCCGCCGCCGACGCTCCCCCCGGCACCGACCCTGCCGCCCGGGTCGTGGCGTCGCACCGGGCCCCCGTCGCCCGCACCACCTCTCCCGCCACCCCTTCAGGCACAGCCGACGTATGCCGTGTCGCCGCCGAGCCGCCTGCTGCTCGCCGTGCTCTGCACCGTGCTCTGCTTCCTGCCGTTCGGCATCGTGGCGATCGTCAGGTCGGTGTCGGTGGGGCCGCTCTGGCGCCGGGGGCGCTTCGGCGAGGCCGAGGCGGCGTCGCGGTCGGTGCTCGCCTGGTGCCTGGCCGCCGCGCTCGTGTGGCCGGTGCTGCCGCTCCTGCTGGTCATCGCGATCTTCGCCCTCTGAGCCGGCCGCGGGCAGTGGCCGGCCCAGAGGGTGGGACGTCTCAGGCCGCGCGGACGACGACGCCCTGGGCGACGACGACGCGCACGCGCTCGCAGGCCCCGCCGTCGTCGAGCGGGCTGCCGTCGACGACGAGCAGGTCGCCGGCGCCGCCCGGCAGGAGCCGACCGACCCGTCGCGACCAGCCGAGCAGCCGGGCCGCGCTCGTCGTGGCCGCGCGGAGGGCGTCGAGCGGCGTCAGCCCGGCCTCGACGAGCAGGCGCACCTCCGAGCCGATGGGGGCGACCTCGGTGCCGAAGGAGTCGGTGCCCGCGACGACGGTGACGCCGCGCTCGTGCGCCTCGCGGACGGCCCGCATGAGGATCGGCGTGTACTCGCGGCCACGGGCGTCGAGCACGGGGTCGCTCGAGCCGATCATGCCGCTGATGGCGGCGAGGGTCGGGGTGAAGTGCGTGCCGCGGCGCGCCATCTCCGCGATCGTGCGGTCGCTGACGAAGACGCCGTGCTCGATGCTGCGCACACCGGCGCGCACGGCCCCATCGATGCCCTCGGCGCTGTAGGCGTGGCAGAGCACCGGGCGACCCTTCGCGGCCCGCACCACGGCGCTCAGCTGCTCGCGGTCGTAGACGAGCTCGCGCGGGTCCTGCTCGGCGAGGCCGGCGCGCGGGTTGGCCCGTGTCTTGACCACGTCGACGCCGCGCTTGACGTTGACCCGCGTCACGTGGGCGATGTCGGACGTCGAGGTGACCCCGTTCGGCAGGGCCGCCAGCGGGGCGAGCTCGGGGTCGGCGAGGGCCGAGTCGCCGAGCTGGGGCGAGACGAAGACGCCGGCCGCGCGCATCCGGGGCGCGAGGCCGGGCGCCCGCTCGGGCAGCGAGCGCATCGCGACGTCCTGGTAGAAGGTCGACGAGCCGCTGCGCACCGTCGTGGCGCCGGCGAGCAGCAGGGCCCGGGCGTCGGCCAACGCGTTGGCGTGCACGTGCACGTCGACGAGCCCGGGCACCACCCAGCGCCCTGACGCGTCGATCCGGCGCGCCCGCGAGCCGACGGCGGCGACCGCCCGACGGGTGGCGTCGCGCGACCCGACGGCGAGCACCGTGCCGTTCCGCACGACGACGACACCGTCGTGCACGACGTGCCCGGTCAGCGGGTCGACGATCGACCCGCCCTCGACGACGAGGGAACCCACCGTGCCCGGTCGGCCACCGTGGCCGTGGTCGGCGCCGGTCGTCGCGGGATGCGCGCCACCGGCGGCCGCGGCTGAGGAGGCCGAGGCGATCCCCCCGGCCGTGACGCCCGCGAGCACGGCGGCGCCGGCGATGACGTTGCGGCGCGAGAGCGCGGCCGGGGGCAGGGTCGGCGTGGCGTCGTGGTCGTGCAGGCACATGGTGGACCTCCGGGGGTTAGGCTCGACCGAGCCAGTTTTGGTATACCAATTTGGTATACCAGCGAAGGAGGGCCGGTCAATGCCTACCCGCGAGGAACATGCGTCGTCGCTGCGCGACTCGGTGACGCAGGCCCTGCGCGCGCGCATCGTCGCGGGCGAGCTGCCGCCCGGCACCAGGGTCGTCGAGCGTCAGCTCGCCGAGCAGCTCGGCGTCTCGCGCGTACCGGTGCGCGAGGCCCTGCGCTCGCTCGAGCGCGAGGGCTTCGTCGAGGAGCGCGCCACCCGGGGCATGGTCGTGCGGCGGCTCGACCCCGACGACGTCGAGATGCTCTTCGCCGTGCGCGAGTCGCTCGAGGCGGTGCTCGCGCAGCGGCTCGTGGCCGTGCTCGACGACGCCGGCCTGGCCGCGCTCGACGAGCTCGTCGGCCGCGCCGAGGGCCACGCCGACGCCGGCCGGCTCGGGCTCGCCGTCGCCGCGAACGCCGACTTCCACTCGGCCCTCGTCGAGCTCGCGCGCAGCAGCGTGCTCAGCTCGATCATCGAGCCCGTCTCGGGCCGGATGGCCTGGCTGCTCAACCAGCACACCGATCCCGCGGCGATGCTCGCCGAGCACCGCTCGATCGTCACGGCCCTGCGGTCACGCGACGCCGAGCGGACCGCGGCGGTCTTCCGCGCGCACCTCGCGACGAGCCGCGACGCGGTCAGGCGCGCGGGATCGGCGTAGCCGGGGTGCAGACGAGGTCGTCCCCGGCGGGCGCGGTCGCCGCGACCTGCACGACGCCGTCGCCCACGGCCGAGGGACGGGCCTGCGCGACCTCACCGTCGACCTGCAGGCAGAACTGCCACTGCGCCACGGACGGGTCGACGGGCGTGCGCGGGGCCTCGAACGACTCCGCCGGCACGTGCAGGCGCGGGGGCGACACGGCATACGCCCTCCCGGTGAGGCTCGCCCCGGGGGCGATCGTGTGTCCGCCGACGACGGGCGCCGCCGCGAAGCGCACGTTCGGCGCGGGCGCGAAGCCCTGCTTGCTGAGGCGCAGCACGCCGTCCTGCTCGTAGACCCACACGTGCTCGCGGTCGACGTCGGCGGCGAGGGTGGCGCTGCCGAGGTCGCGCGGCACGACGTCGCGGGCGAGCACGGGCTCGGAGGTCGTGTTCGTGACGGTGTACTGCACGACGTAGCCGGGCGTGGCGGCGATGCCGGCCCCGACCGCGACGCCACCCGGGCCGCCGGGCGCCAGTTGCGCCTCGAGCCGGATGCCGTTCGCCCCCACGGTCTCGGCGCCCGAGCCCGCCTCGGTCGTGGCGGGGGTCGCGTCGCCGCCACCGGCCGGGGTGGCCACGGACGACGGCGTCGACGAGCCGCACGCGCTCGTCACGAGCACCGCCCCGAGGGCGAGCGCGACGGCGGGTCGCAGCGCGCGGGAGGCGACGGGCAGGGCCTGCGGCAGCATCGGCTTCATGAGGGGGAAGACAACCACGGCCGGCAGACCGTTGCATTTCGGGCGCAACCGGATCCCGCGAGATGCCGCCCCCCAGGCACCCCGCTCAGCGGAGCAGGCGCGACATCCGGCGGTCGGCGAGGGGCTTGCCGCCGGTCTGGCACGTCGCGCAGTACTGCAGCGAGGTGTCGGCGAAGGAGACCTCGCGCACGATGTCGCCGCAGACGGGGCACGGCTGACCGGTGCGCGCGTGCACGCGCATGCCCGCACGCTTGGCGTCCTTGAGCTCCTTGGCCGGCTTGCCCGACGCCGCGGCGACGGCGCCCGTGAGCGTGTCGCGCAGGGCGGCGTAGAGCCGGTCGACGACCTCGGGGGCGAGCGTGCCCGCGATGGCGAAGGGGCTGAGCTTCGCGACGTGCAGGATCTCGTCGGAGTAGGCGTTGCCGACACCGGCGATGAACTCCTGGTCGCGCAGCAGCCCCTTGATCTGCGTGCGCCGCCCCTCGAGCATCGACCGGAAGCGCTCGAGGGTGAAGTCGTCGGCCAGCGGGTCGGGGCCGAGCCTCGCGATGCCGGGCACCTGGGCCGGGTCGCGCACGAGGTAGGCGGCGAGCGACTTCTTCGTGCCGGCCTCGGTCAGGTCGAAGCCGGAGCCGTCCGAGAGGCGCACCCGCAGGGCGATGGGCGACTTGCCCGGACGCACGACGGTCGCCGGCAGCTGGTCGGACCACCGCAGCCAGCCGGCGCGGGCGAGGTGGAAGACGAGGTGGATGCCGTCGGCGTCGATGTCGAGGAACTTCCCGTGCCGCGACACCCCGTCGACGGGCGAGCCCTGCACGGCCTGCGGCGGCGGGTCGAAGGTCTTGAGCACGCTGAACGAGGCCAGCTCGAGGGAGTCGATGGCAAGGCCGTCCAGCCGCTCGGCGAGGAAGTCGACGAGCGCCTGCACCTCGGGCAGCTCGGGCATGCCGTCAGTCTGTCACCCGATCGGCGTCGTTGCGGGGCGGACGCGAGGGCTGTTCGTCGGCGGCGACGGCCGGCCCGAGCCTGCCCACGCGGTCGAGCGCGCGCAGCATCGCGTGGCCGTCGGGGGCGGAGAACGTCGGCACCGACCGGGCGGCCCACGAGCGCAGCGGCGCGTCGATCTTCATCGGGTTGGAGAGCACCTGCTCGGTGGGCGAGAGGTGGCGGATGCAGATCGCGTCGACGCGCTCGGGCCGCGCCTCGGCGAAGTCGGCGTAGATCTGCGGGTCGTGCTGCCCGTCGTCGCCGACGAGCAGCCAGCGGATGTCGGGGAAGTCGCGGGCGAGCCGGTCGAGGCTCGTGCGCTTGTGGGCCTGGCCACTGCGGAACCAGCCGGTGTTCGTCGGGCCCCAGTCGGTGAGCATGAGCGGGCCGAGCGGGAAGCCGTTCTCGACGAGGAAGCGGTTGAGCGTCGCGGACGTGTTCCACGCCCCGGTCGAGACGTAGACGATCGGCGCACCCGGGTGGGCCGAGAGGATGCGGCGATACATCGGGGCCATGCCCGACACGGCGTGCCGGGCCTTGCCCCGGCGCACGAAGGTGTTGAACGCCGCGATCATCGGGCGCGGGAGCATCGTGGTGATGACGGTGTCGTCGATGTCGCTGACGATGCCGTGCGTCACGCCGTCGGCGACGATGAAGACGTCGGCCGCCACCGGCTCGGTGCCCTGCACCTCGACGAGCACCTGCTGCCACCCCGGGGCGAGCCCGTGGTCGCGGGCGACGATGTCGACGTGGCCGCCGCGGTCGGAGCGGCCGTAGACCTCGCGGTCGCCCGCGGTCACCTTGACCGGCACGCCCGTCGCCGGGGAGGTGAGGAAGGCCCGCCAGCCGCGCTGGTACTTCGCCGGGCTGAGCGCGCCCGTCGCGTCCTGGCGCGCCTCGGGGCCCTCGGTGCCCTCGCGACCCCTGCGCCCGAGCAGGACCCGCGCGTAGACCCGGACGAACGACGACGAGCCGTAGCCGACGTGGGTGATGACCCGGTTGCCCCACCCGCGCCCGCGCAGCACGCGCTCGACCTGGTCGTGGACGGCGTCCTCGACGAGGGCGGCCGCGTGCGGTCGTGACATGGCCACAACCTACCCGGCGGCGCCATCAGGTGGACCCCGACGGGCGCCCGGGCGACGGGCCGGGTTTGATGGGCGGCGTGCACCCCATCGCCGAAGTCCTCAGCAAGGCCGCGGGCGGCGACTTCCCCGCCGTCGACGGCTCGTGGCAGCGCGTCGACCCCTGGCGCCCCGGCATCGAGGGCGTGCTCGCCTTCACCGGCCACGCCTGGCTCGCCGTCGACGACGACGTGTCCGACGGCACGCTCACCTCGCTCAGCCCCGACGGCTACGGGGGCGCGAGCAACCCGCGCCTCGTCTCGCGCCTGGCCGGCACCGGCTGGATCGACGCGCTCGACGTCGTCCTCGTCGCCCGCGGCACGGGGGGCGAGCCGCGCCTCGTGCCACGCAGCGACCTGCGCAACCACCCGCGCGCCGAGCACGCCACGCTCGTGCGCAGCGAGGTCGTGACGTTCGGCTACGCCGCGCCCGACGACCACACCCTCGTGACCCTCTCGACCGGCATCGGCGGCCTGCCCGAGGTGGGGCTCGAGACCGACCCGGCCCACGAGCACAGCGGGGCCGACGTCGCCCGTGACGCCCTCGCGCTCGTGCCCGAGGGCGAGGTCGTCGTCGCCGCCTGCGCACCGGGCAACGCCCGCGCGCTCCGCGCCTTCATCTCGGCCGGCTACGAGCCGGTCGCGTCCGTGCAGCTCTGGCGCCCGGAGCGTGACCAGCGCGCCTGAACGGGGGCGCTCCGGGCGGGCGACCGGTTCGTGACGAGCCGTCCGCGGCCCGGGCCCGTACCGTGGAGGCCATGTCCAGGGGAACTCGTCGTCGTTCGTTCGTCGCGCTGTCGGTGACCGGCGCGCTCGTCATCACGGCGACCGCCGGGTGCTCGCTCTTCTCGTCGCCGCCCGCACCCGACGACACCGCCCGCGCCCTCGCGGCAGGCCTCGCCTCGGGCGACCTCGGGGCGGTCGAGTTCAAGGGCACGACGCCGGTCAAGGCGACCGCGTTCGTGCGCGCCGCCTACAAGGGTGTCGGCGACCTGCGCCCGCAGGTGTCGCTCAGCGAGATGAGCCACAACGAGGACTCCGACCACGCGACGGCGACGCTCTTCAGCCGGTGGGACATCTCCGACTCGCCCACCGACTGGACCTACGAGACGCAGGTCAACCTCACGCTCGTCGACGACCGCTGGCAGG
Source organism: Terrabacter aeriphilus (assembly GCF_039542985.1). Taxonomy (NCBI): domain Bacteria; kingdom Bacillati; phylum Actinomycetota; class Actinomycetes; order Micrococcales; family Intrasporangiaceae; genus Terrabacter; species Terrabacter aeriphilus. The sequence continues at coordinate 120,701 of NZ_BAABIW010000028.1, read as the reverse complement.
TGTCGTGGACGCCGGGCGTCGTGGCGCCCCAGCTGGCCGCCGACGAGACCCTCGACATCGCCCGCAAGTGGCCCCGCCGCGCCGACATCGTCGACGCCTCGGGCGCCAAGCTGATGACCGAGCGGGAGGTGTCGGTCGTCGGCATCGACAAGTCCACGGTGTCGGGCCCCGAGGCGGCCGCGGCCGCGCGCAAGCTGGCCGCCCTGCTCGACATCGACCCGACGAGGTATGCCGCCAAGGTGGCCGCCGCGGGCCCGCGCGCGTTCGTCGAGGGCCTGACCCTGCGCCAGACCGACCCGCTGCTCGAGCGCAACGGCGCCGCGATCGAGAAGCTGACCGGGGCCCTGACGGTGCCGGCGCTCAAGGTGCTCGGGCCCACCCGCACGTGGGCCGCGCCGATCCTCGGCACCGTCGGCGAGGCCACCGCCGAGCAGATCGCCGCATCGAAGGACACCCTCGAGGCCGGCGACACCGTCGGCAAGAACGGGCTCGAGTACCGCTACGACGCCCAGCTGCGCGGCACCCCGGGCCTCGCGGTGCACGCGGTCAAGAAGGGCGCCGACGGCAGCGTCCTCGACAAGCGGGAGCTGTTCGCGGAGGCGTCCGTCGAGGGCAAGCCGCTCGTCGTGAGCCTCGACCAGAAGGCGCAGACGGCTGCCGAGGCCGCACTCGCCCGGGAGACGAAGCACCCGACGGCGCTCGTGGCCGTCCGGGTCTCGACCGGGGAGGTCCTCGCGGCCGCGGTCGGCCCGGGCGCCGGCGGGTCGACGCTCGCCCTCGCCGGCAAGGAGGCCCCGGGCTCGACGTTCAAGATCGTCAGCTCGCTGGCGCTCGTGCGCAAGGGCGCCACCGCCGACACGAAGCTGCCGTGCACGAAGACGCTGACGGTGAACGGGCGCCGGTTCAGCAACTACACGACCTACCCGGCCGACCGGCTCGGCGACATCCCGCTCAAGACGGCGCTCGCGTTCTCGTGCAACACGGCCTTCATCAGCCAGCACGAGAAGGTGAGCCAGGCCGACCTCGCGCAGGCCGCGCAGTCGCTCGGCATGGGCGAGAAGCTCGACCTGCCCTTCACCGGGTTCCTCGGGTCGGTGCCGGCCACCGACGACGTCGTCGAGCACGCGGCCTCCTTCATCGGGCAGGGCCGGGTCGAGGCGTCGCCGCTGACGATGGCCGTCGTGGTCGCCTCGGTCATGAAGGGCCAGACGGTGCGCCCGACGCTCGTCGCGTCCGAGGGCACGCTGCCCTCCCCGGCCACGCCGCTCGACCCCACCGAGGCGAGCGTGCTCCGTGCGGAGATGCGCGAGGTGGTGAAGGTGGGCTCCGGCACCGTGCTCGCCCCGATCGGCGTCGAGTTCGCGAAGACCGGCACGGCCGAGTTCGGCACGAAGAACCCGCCGGACACGCACGCCTGGATGGTGGCCGGGCGCGGCGACATCGCGATCGCGGCCTACAACGAGGTCGGCGAGAACGGCGTCACCGGCGCGGCGCCCTTCATCCTCAGCTTCCTCAAGGCCAGCAACCTGCGCTGAGGTCGGCAGCACCCGACCCCTCGAGCGCCGAGTGCCCGGCTCCCCCTGCGGGGGGGGCCGGGCACTCGGCATGCTGCGGGTCGGTCTCAGCGGGCCCGGACCACGTCCACGTCCGCGGCGCGCACGAAGGCGAACCGGTGGCCGAGCGAGATCTGGTAGTACCGGTCCGTGCCGACGACGTCGACGTGGTCACCGGGGGTGTCCGGCGAGAACGTCGTGGCGCGGTAGTAGTCCGTCGGCACCGTGAGGTCACCCACGGCATACCGCTGCCCGGAGGCGAAGGTGTACTGCAGCGGCGCGATCGCCTGCGCGGGGATGCCGGCCGGGTAGGCCGACGCCTCCGGGTAGGCCCGCCCGTAGACGGGGACGCTCGTCCGGCCGGCCTTGGGCACGACGTACTCGCCGCGCACCGGGATCGCCGTGGGGTGGCGCGAGGGGTTCTCGAACCATCCCTTGACGCCGTTGAACCAGACGGCCGTCCAGTCACCACGGCGCTCCGCCACGGCGAGCACGAGACCGGCCTGGGCGCGGGCGCCGATGTCGGAGACCGACGTCGTGCTCGGCGCGCCGTTCGGCTTGCGGCCGATGTCGTTGACGAGCGGCGCCGACGCGTCGGGCGCCTGGTGGAGGTAGACGAAGTTCGTGCCCTGCGGCGTGCAGGCCACACCGGCCGTCGTGCACGAGGTCACCGGCTGCACGTTGCGGTCGAAGCCCGGCACGATCCGCACGAGCTCGGAGCGCGGCGAGGCGCGGTGCGCCTGCAGCGGCGCGCCGAGGAGCGAGAAGTAGTGCTCCCAGTCCCAGTAGGGCCCCGGGTCCCAGTGCATGCCGGCCACGTTGGCGGCCGTCACGCCGGGCACCTGGTCGTGGCCGACGATGTGCTGGCTGTCGAGCGGGATGTCGTAGCGCTTGGCGAGGTACTTCACGAGGCGGGCCGACGAGCGGTACATCGGCTCGCTGAACCACTCGGCGCCGGTCGCCGCGAAACCCTCGTGCTCGAGGCCGATCGAGTGCGCGTTGACGTACCAGTTGCCGGCGTGCCAGCCGACGTCCTTGGCCTCGATGTGCTGGGCGATGTGCCCGTCCGAGGAGCGGAGCGAGTACTGCCACGCGAGGTAGGTCGGGTCCGTCACGAGCTTGAGCGTCGTGTCGTAGCTCGCCTCGGTGTTGTGGATGACGATGTTCGTGATCTTCGGGGCCCGCGGACGGTTCGCGAGGTCGTGGTTGCCGTAGTCGCCGTTGCCGAGGTCCTGGTAGGGCGCGGGGATCCACTCGCAGTCGAGGCCGGGCGGGCAGTCGACCGGGCCGGCGTTGTGCTTCTTCTTCAGGCCGAGCCGGTCGAGCTGCGTGCGCTGCGGCTTCACCGACGAGGGCAGCAGGGCGACGTCCTTGCCGTCGACCGTGCGGCGCGCGGCGCCCGTGGAGATGACGCCGTAGGCGTCGTCGGCGAACGCGGCGGCCACGTCGTCCTCGGTCGAGCCGGACGCGTCGGCGACGGCGGCGTACCACTGGCCGGCATCCGTGCCCTGGCCGCTCGGCAGCCCGAGGCGGCGCTGGGTGTCGGCGAGCAGGGCGGCGCCACCGCGGATGTTCGCGGTCTCGTCGGTGCGCAGGGCGTCCTCGCGCAGGCCGGTGAGCGCCGCAGCGCGGCCGAGGGTGTCGGCGGCCGGCGCGGCGTCGGCGGCCGGCGGCGCCGTGCCGAGGCCCTTGCCCTCCGCGCGGTCGCCCAGGCCGGCGTCGACCAGGTGCATCGGGCCGTAGCCGCCCGAGGTGCTGTGGCCGGGACGGAAGTCCCAGCGCGTCTGGGCGTACGACACGGCCTCGAGGACCGTGCGGGGCACGCCGAACTCGGCTGCGGCGGCCGCGAAGGCGCGCTCACGGCTGCCGGAGTCGGTGCCGCTGGCCGCGGCGGCCGGGCCGGAGGCCTGGGCGGTGGGCCCGGCGAGCGCCAGGCCGGCGGTCACCGCTGCTGCCGCGCCGAGCGCGACGGCGGACCGCCGTGCCCTGCGGGCCCCTCCCCTGGGTGTGGTGCTAAGTGTCACGCGATCTCCCTTTCGTGTGGAAAAGTTCCACGGCTGGCCGTCGGAACCCTCTGGGGCAGAGCAAACACCCCCTGCCGCGGACCCGCCACTCGAAACCCACGTCGTGGACCGCGACCTGCGAGACGCGGCCCCGACGCGACGAGGCCGGTGTGCCGGGTGGTGACCACCCGGCATACCGGCCTCGTGCGGAGGTGCGTGTCGGTCAGAAGTTCGTCGCGACGTCGTCGACGACGAAGCTCGTCTGGGCCGAGGAGTCCTCGGTCGCCGCGAACTTCAGCGTGACGTTCGTGCCCTTGTAGGAGCTGAGGTCGACCGTCTTCTGGACGTAGGACGCCTTGGGCGTCGACAGGTTGGAGTAGCTGGCCTTGGCCACGCCGTTGATCGAGACCGTGGCCTTGTCGTAGGCGGTGGTCGTCGTCGTCTCGGCCGTGTCGATGCGGATCCAGTAGGTCAGCGTCGGCGAGGTCGCCGTGGACGGCACGGCGAAGGTCTGCGACTCGCTCTCGGAGGCCGTCGAGCCGTTGCCGCCGAGCCACAGCTTGTACGAACCGCCGTGCGCCGGGCGACCGGTGTCGTTCGTGATCGGGCCGGCGCTGCCGGTCCAGCCGGTCTGGCCCGACTCGAAGCCGCCGTTGGTCAGGGCCGCCCCGGTGCCGCCACCCCCGCCGCTCGTGCCGCAGGTCTCGGTGCTGGCCGGGGCCGCGATGGCGCCCATGGCGTTGTCGACCGCGGTGCACTCGGCCGAGCCGACGCCGTAGAGGTCCTTGGCGGCCTTGATGACGCCGGTGCGGGCGGCCGCGTAGTTGCTCGACGAGGTGAGGTACGTCGACAGCGTGCGGTACCAGATCTTCTCGACCTTGAGGTGGCCGATGCCGGTCACCGTGGAGGAGTCACAGGTCGGGCTGTTGTAGCTGACGCCGTTGATCGTCTTGGCGCCCGAGCCCTCGGAGGCCAGGTAGTACCAGTGGTTGAGCGGGCCGCTCGAGTAGTGCGGGTCGAGGCCGCCGAGCGAGCTGCTCCAGCAGTCCTTCGAGGCGCCGTCCTTGCTCGGCTTGTCCATGTAGCGCAGCGGCGTGCCGTTGCCGTTGAGGTTGATCTCCTCGCCGATGAGGTAGTCCGGCGTGTCGGAGGGGTTGTTGGCGTACCACTCGACGGCCGTGCCGAAGATGTCGGACGTCGACTCGTTGAGGCCGCCCGCGTCGCCGGAGTAGTTGAGGCCGGCGGTGTTCTCGGTGACGCCGTGGCTCATCTCGTGGCCCGCGACGTCGAGCTCGACGAGCGGGGCCGCGTTGCCGGCGCCGTCGCCGTACGTCATCTGCGTGCCGTCCCAGAACGCGTTGACGTAGTTCTGGCCGTAGTGGACGCGGCTGCGGGCGCCGGTGCCGTTGTTCCAGATGCCGGCCCGGCCGAGCTGCGTGTTGTAGTAGTCGTACGTCGTGCCGGCGCCGTAGTGCGCGTCGACGGCCGCCGACTGGCGGTTGCTCTGCGAGCCGTTGCCCCAGACGTCGTCGGCGTCGGTGAACGTCGTGCCGTTGCCCGTCGTCGCCTGGTTGAGGTCGGTCGTGTAGTTCCCGTGGGAGTCCTTCATCGTGTACGTCGTGCCGGCCGTGGTGCCCAGCGTGACCGTGCCGACGAAGATGCCGTTGCCCGTGCCGTGCTTGACGTCGTCCCAGCTCGTCAGGGTCTTGCCGGTCGTCGCGTCGACGATGGTGTGCAGGCGCGTCGGGGTCTGGTCGGCCTTGATGCCCTCCGTGACGACCTCGTAGGCGAGCTTCGGGCCGGTGGCCGACTGGAACACGACGAGCTCACCGGGAGTCGCCGTCTCGCGGTTGGCCTTCGACGCCGCGAGGCCGGCCTGCCGGGCCTGGCTCTTCGCGATCGTGGGGGTCGTCGTCGCCGGGGTGACGTTCTTGCGCACGTTCCACGTCACGCTCTTGACGGCGCCGCTGGCGTCCTTGTGGCTCACGAAGTCGCCACCGATGACGCGGAGGCCGTCGATGGTGCGGGTGTAGCGCACGTGGGTCGCGCCGTTCGGGTCCGAGATGACGGACTTGACGGTCAGCTGCTCACCCTTGGCCAGGCCGAGGGCGCTCGCGGACGCGGCGGCCCGGGACTGCTCGGTCGCCTTGAGGCTCTGCGACTCGGGTGCCGGCGCCGTGTCGCGTCCTGCACCGGTCGCTGCGCCCGCCGGGATCGCCGGCGAGATGGCGAGGGCGAGGGCGAGCAGCCCTCCGGTCGCCAGCCCAGACTTCAGTCGGTTCACGAATTGCTCCTTGTCAGGTTGCGGCACGGGGGCCGCGTGGAGGGGTCCCGCCGTCTCAGGAGTCGAGGTCGGGGCGGAACCAGCGTGACGCTCGCAGCCGTCGCGAATCGCGGTCAACGGAGATTGCCAAGACTTTGCCAAAAGTGCGCCAAGTCATGAGGAGGGCTTGGCGGCAACAGGATTCGCCGTTGCCCGCGACTTGGGTGATCTCCCAGCAACGGCGACAGCCGTAGGTCAAGCGTCCGGATCGCCCGCCGCGCGGCGGCGCGCACGCTCGAGGTCGGCCGGCGTGTCGACGTCGAGGGCGACCCGGTCGTGGTCGGTGACGGGCACCCGTGGCACGCCGTCGGCGAGGTCGCGCATGCTCCGGCCGTAGGGGTCGCCGAGCGCCTCCAGACGGCGCCCGAGCGCGTCGGTGCGCCAGGCGGCGCACAGCCAGTTGACCCGGTCGGCGGGGTCCACCGTGACGGCGAGATCGGCCGACGCGAGGGCTGCGACGAGCCGCTCGACGTGGTCGGGAGTGACGAAGGGCAGGTCGGCCGCGAGGAGGACGACGGCATACGGGAACCGGGTGCCGCTGGGGGGGCCGTCGGCAGCACGGGCGTCGTCGAGGAGGGTCGCGAGCGCCGTGGCGAGGCCCGAGACCGGGCCACCCCCGGGAACGGGCTCCCTGACCACGCGGACCCCCTCGGGCACGCCCTGACCGGGCCCGACGACGAGCGTCGGACGGTCGCCGGCCGCGTCGAGGACCCGCGCGACGAGTGGACGTCCGTCGACCTCGAGGAGGGGCTTGTGGGCGCCCATCCGGCTGCTGGCGCCACCGGTGAGCACGACGACGACGGGCGGTGCGACGGCTGGGGTCGACGGCACCCTCGGAGTCTCGCACGGGGCATGGCAGTCTGGACCCATGGGGCGGGTCACGGTGCGGCGCAAGGTCACGACGATCGATCTCGCGGCGCCCTCGTCGACCACCCGGCCCGACACGCTGAGCGTCGAGGAGCCGCTGGAGCTGCGGGTGGGCGGGGTGCCGCTCACCGTGACGATGCGCACCCCGGGGCACGACATCGAGCTCGTGCACGGCTTCCTGCTCTCCGAGGGGCTGATCCGGTCGGCCGACGACATCGTGCTCGCGCGCTACTGCGAGGGCGCCGTCGTGTCGGGCGAGAGCGGCTTCGACGAGAACACCTACAACGTCATCGACGTGACGCTCGCCCCCGGTGTGGCCGCGCCCGCCGCCTCGGCGACGCGCTCGTTCTTCACGAACTCGTCGTGCGGCGTGTGCGGCAAGGCGAGCATCGAGCAGCTGCGGGCGAAGTCGGCCCACGAGGTGCGCGGCGACGACACGCGTTTCGCCGCCGCGACCGTGGCTGCGCTGCCGGATCGCCTTCGCGCAGAACAGCGCTCGTTCGACAAGACGGGCGGGTTACACGCAGCCGGTCTCTTCACCGCCGAGGGCGAGCTGCTCGTCGCCCGTGAGGACGTCGGCCGGCACAACGCCGTCGACAAGGTGGTCGGCTGGGCGCTGCAGAACGGCCACCTGCCCGGCACCGGGCGCGTGCTCGTCGTCTCGAGTCGCGCGTCGTTCGAGCTGACGCAGAAGGCCATCATGGCCGGGATCCCCTGCCTGGCAGCGGTTTCCGCGCCGTCGTCGCTGGCGGTCGAGTGCGCCGAGGACGCCGGCATGACGCTGCTCGGCTTCGTGCGCGGCACGCGCCTCAACGTGTATGCCGGCAGCCACCGCATCACGCCACCCTGACACCTCGGCGTCACCCCCTCGACCGAGTCCACCCGATCCACCTGATCCACCGAGCGACTGGAGGCCACCCGTGGCGATCTACGCGGTGCACTACACCTATCCCGACGACGCGACCGAGATGCTCACGGTGCGACCCGAGCACCGCGAGTGGCTGAGCGGGCTGCCGGGGCTGCTCGTCGCCGGCATGTACCAGGAGGGCCTCGACGAGGTCAGCGAGGGCGAGCCCACCGACCAGGAGCCCGCCAACGCCGGCTTGATCGTGGTGAGCGGCGACTCGATCGAGGACGTGACCGCCACGTTCGACCAGGACCCGTACTGGCTCGGCGGCTACATCCTGCGCCGCGTGGTGCGCCGGTGGGACCCCCCGCTGGGGCCCTGGGTCGCGGACCCCACCAACTCACCCGGCTGACCGCGCCCGGGCCGGGCCGGGACCACCTCGAGCGGCCCCGGACGGGCCCGCCCTGCCCGCGGAATCCCGACCGGTCCTTGTGGACAAGCCCTTCTCGTCGAACATACGTTCGAATAGAATGAGGCATGAGCACGACGGCCGGGCACGACCCGGGAGCAGGCGCCGACGCGCCCTCTCCGGGGTCGACGGCGCCCGACGATCGTGGCGGGCTCGCTGACCTCCTCGACGAGCTGTCCCGCCTCGATGGCGCAGCGCTCGACGATGCCGCCCGCATCGACCAGCTGACCGCGCTCGAGCGTGCCAAGGCCGCGGTGGCCGCTGCGCAGGTGCGCGTCACGGCGGCCTTCGCCGCCTCGCAGGCGCAGACGTCGCGTGAGTGGTGGGACCGGGCCCGGGAGTGCGCCGACGTAGGCGACTTCGACGGGTGGCGCGCCGCGCGCGACCGGGCGCGGGCGGCCGCCCTCCCGGGTGACGACCGCCGCCGCGCGGGTGACTCCGACCACGATGCTGCGTCGTCTGGGGCCGCGTCGCCGGGTTCTCGCCGCAGGCGGCCGTCCGCCGTGACCGGGGTGGCCGCGCAGGTGGCGCTGGCCCGGCACGAGTCGCCGGTGCGCGGAGCGGCGCACCTGGCCATGGCGCTCGCCCTGACCACCTCGATGCCCTGCACGCTGGCCGCGCTCGAAGCGGGCGAGCTGAACGAGTGGCGGGCCCAGATCCTCGTGCGCGAGACCGCCCTGCTCACCGACGAGCAACGCCGCGTCGTCGACGCCGAGGTCGTCGGCGACCCCGCCGAGCCGGTCGGGGCGCTGGGCGACCGCGAGCTCGCCCGCCGGGTCCAGGCCGTGGCCTATCGCCTCGACGCCGAGGCCGTGCTGGCGCGGGCGCGCCGCGCCGAGTCCGAGCGGCGCGTCACGCTTCGACCGGCCCCCGACACGATGGCCTACCTCACCGCGCTGCTCCCGGTCGCGCAGGCCGTGGCCGCGTACGCCGCCCTGACCGCCGCCGCCGACTCCGCGCGCGCCGGGGGTGACGAGCGGAGCAAGGGGCAGGTCATGGCCGACACCCTCATCGCCCGCGTCACGGGTCAGGAGACCGCCGACGGCGTGCCGGTCGAGGTGCAGCTCGTCATGACCGACAGCGCGCTCTTCCACCGTGCCGCCGCCGAGCAGGCTGCTGCGGCGGGCTCCGCGCCGTCGGCGAGACGCCGGCCCAGCTCGTCGGCTACGGCACGGTGCCCGCCATGTGGGCCCGAGCACTCCTCGACCCGGACCACGATCCGCCCGACGCCACGGCCGCGGCCCGGGTGTGGTTGCGGCGCCTCTACCTCGAACCCGACACCGGGTCGCTCGTCGCCATGGACTCACGCCGCCGCGTCTTCGACGGAGGGTTGCGCCGGTTCGTGCTCGCCCGGGACGCCGGCACGTGCCGCACCCCGTGGTGCGACGCACCGGCCCGGCACGTCGACCACGTGCACGACCACGCCGACGGCGGCCCGACGAGCGCCGCGAACGGACAGGGCCTGTGCGTGCGGTGCAACCACACCAAGCAGCTGCCCGGCTGGGCCGCGCGCACGCTCACCCCACCCGGCGACAGGGGCAGCGACAGGGACAGGGACAGCGGCAGGGACAGCGGTGGCGGTGCCGACGGGGACGGCGACCCACAGGTCCTGACGCGGGCCTCCGCGGTGCACGCCGTCGAGACGACGACGCCCACCGGGCACCGCTACGTCTCTCTGGCTCCGCCACTGCTGCCCGGCCTCACGATCGGCGCCGATGGGGTCGATGACGTCGACGGAGCCGATGCAGCCGGCGAGACGATGGCAATCGAGGAGCGCCTGCAGCACGCCCTCGCGCAGGCCGCCTGATGCACGCGCCACCCCACCGGAGGCACTGGTCCGGGTGGCTCGGGAGGGACCGCCCAGAAGGGACCGGTCAGAAAGGAGCCGGCAGCTGGTACTCGCGCTGTCGCCGACGCTCTGCGTGCCGGACGAAGAGGTACGCGACCTGCTGGGCTCCGCTGTCGCTGCCGGCCTCCGTCGTGGCTCGTCGGCCGAGGTGGCGGCGGACGAGTCGTCGCAGGTGGGCGACGTCCCGGGCGCCCACCTGAGCTGCCACCTCACCGGCCGCCGGCGCCCCAGCCGCCTCGAGCCGCTCCCGGGACAGCTGCCACGCGCCGGAGTCCGGATCGCGCCGGGCCACCCCGAGGGCCTCGAGGTCGGCGAGCGCGAGCTCGACGACGTTCGCGAACGGGTCGGTGCCGGCCACCGCGTCGAGCGCCGGGCCCAGCACGGTCGGTGTGCGGCCGAGCACCTCGCCCACCCGGTGGCGGCCGAGCACCAGGGCGGCGAGCCCGGCCGGCTGGCGGTCCGGCGGGAGGTGGGGCCGCAACCGGCACCGGGAGCGCTCGACCTCGATGTCGACCAGCCCGGCGGCCACGGCGTCGAGCAGCACCTGCACGACGAGCTCGGTGGCGAGGTCCTCGACGCCCGTCGCCGGGGACCCGTCCACCCACCAGGCCGACCGCTCCCGCGTCCGGCGACGCGACGGGCTCGGCGGCGCCGCGAGGACCCGGACCGCCGTCGACAGGCGCAGCTCGGGCAGTACCGGCCACTCCTGCTCGGCACGGGCCCGCCTCAGGTCGCGCTCGCGCTGCTCGGCCGTCGAGACGGTCGCCCTCGTGACGTCGAGCCCCGACGGCACGATCTGCAACAGCCAGAAGCCACCACGTCGTGCGGTCAGCCCGAAGAACCACGCCGCGCCCAGAGACAGCACGAGCACGAGCGGGAAGTAGGCCCAGTCCTCCGGCTGCGTGAGGAACCACCAGAGCGGCAGTGCGATCCCGGCCGCCGTGACGAGCCAGGGGTAGACCCGAGCGGCCGCCCGCGCCCACGAGGCCCAGGGTCCCGGCCACACCGCCCGCCCGCGCACGGTGGCGAGCATGTGGGCGCGGCCCGGTGGCAGGCCCCGCGCGGCCCAGTGCGTGCTGACGAGCAGCACCCCGACCCCCGCGACGAGCACGACGAGCCGGGCCAGCGGCCACGGCAGGGTGAGCTGGCTCTCCGCCGCGGCGTCCACGTCGTCACCGACCTCGCCCGTCGTCCACCACGCCAGGAACGGCACCTTGGCCACGAGCCACACGAGGATGCCGAGCAGGTCGACGACGAAGCTGGCCGTCGCGACCGCGACCACGGCGGCCAGCGTGCGCAGGCCGAGGTAGGCGGCCGGGCGCCGGGCGCAGATCACGGCGTAGCGGTCACCGACCGGGCCGTCGTCCTGGCCCGACCCCACCGCCGCGCCGGACGGAGCCGTCATGGCGTCATGATCCCGCGTGCGCCACCGCGGCGCAGTCACTTCACGAGAGTCCGCCCGCGCGACCCGTCAGCTGCGCGTGACCTGCCCGGCCTCGACGTGCCACCGCTCGTCGAGGCGCACGTTCTCGAGCAGCCGGCGGTCGTGCGAGACGAGCAGCAGCGCCCCGTCGTAGGCGTCGAGCGCCTGCTCGAGCTGCTCGATCGCCGGCAGGTCGAGGTGGTTCGTCGGTTCGTCGAGCACGAGCAGGTTGACGCCCCGCGCCTGCAGCAGCGCCATGGCCGCCCGGGTGCGCTCGCCCGGCGAGAGCCGCCCCACCGCACTGCCCACCTGGTCGGCCTTGAGGCCGAACTTCGCGAGCAGCGTGCGCCGCTCGGCCGGGTTGAGGTCGGGCACGGCCTCGCCGAACGCCTCACCGAGTGCCAGGTCGTCACGCAGCCCGGTGCGGGACTGGTCGATCTCGCCGACGGCCACGCTCGCCCCGAGCGAGGCCCGACCCTCGTCGGGCGCGACCCTCCCGAGCAGCAGCGACAGCAGGGTCGTCTTGCCGGCGCCGTTGGGCCCGGTGATGCCGATGCGCCGGCGGGCCTCCACCTGCGCCGTCGCCGGGCCGAACGTCCAGTCACCGCGTCGCACGACCGCACCGTCGAGCGTCGCGACCACCGAGCTCGACCGCGGGGCCGCCGCGATCGAGAACTGCAGCACCCACTCCTTGCGCGGCTCCGCGACCTCGTCGAGCCGGGCGATCCGCGACTCCATCTGGCGCACCTTGCGCGCCTGCTTCTCGGCCGAGTCCTGCTGCGCGGAGCGGCGGATCTTGTCGTTGTCCGGGCTCTTCTTCATGGCGTTGCGCACGCCCTTGGACGACCACTCCCGCTGCGTGCGGGCGCGCGCCTCGAGGTCGGACTTCGTGCCGGCATACGCCTCGTAGGCCTCGCGCGCGTGGCGCCGCGCGACCTCGCGCTCCTCGAGGAACGACTCGTAGCTGCCGTCGTGCACCGACACGGCGTTCTGCGCGAGGTCGAGCTCGACGATCCGCGTCACGCAGCGCGCGAGGAACTCGCGATCGTGCGACACGAGGACGACGCCCCCTCGCAGGCCGGTCACGAACGCCTCGAGCCGCTCGAGGCCCGCGAGGTCGAGGTCGTTCGTCGGCTCGTCGAGCAGCACGACGTCGAACCGGCTGAGCAGCAGCGCGGCGAGCGCCGCCCGCGCCGCCTGCCCACCCGAGAGCGAGGTCATCAGCGCGTCGGGCCCCACGTCGAGGCCGAGCTCTGCGAGCACGGCCGGGATGCGCTCGTCGAGGTCCGGGGCGCCGCTCGCCAGCCAGTGGTCGAGCGCGAGGGCGTATGCCTCGTCGGCCTTCGGGTCGTCGCCCCCGAGGGCTCCTGCCGCCGCCTCCATCGCCTCCGTCGCGGCCGTGGCGCCCGTGCGCCGCCCGATGTGGTCGGCCACCGTCTCGCCCGGCACGCGCTCGTGCTCCTGGGGCAGCCAGCCGACGAAGGCGTCGGACGGCGCGGTCGTGACGGTGCCGTCGAGCGGCTCGTCGACCCCCGCGAGCAGGCGCAGCAGCGTCGACTTGCCGGCCCCGTTGGCCCCCACGACGCCGACGACGTCACCCGGCGCGACCGTGAGGTCGAGGTGCTCGAAGAGGGTCCGGTGGGCGTGGCCCCCGGCGAGGTCCTTGGCCACCAGGGTCGCGCTCACGGCCCCCAGCCTAGGTGCGCGGCGCCGGGCCCCCGCACCAGCACGTTCCGGTGCGGCTCGGTGCGGCCCGGTGCGGCCCGGTGCGGCTCAGACCGGGTGCACGACCACGACATCGCCCGCCACGACCTCGTCGACGGCCTCGGGCACCTCGATGAGGCAGGTCGCGGCCGCGAGCGCGGTGAGGTGGCGCGCGTCGGGCGCCGTGACCGTGCCGTCGGCATGCAGCACGCTCGTGAGGAACTGCACGCGCCCCGCCCGCGTGTGACGGGTCCTACCGGCGTAGGCCGCCCGAACGGGCCCCGCTGCCGGCACCCCGTGACGCCGGTCGAGGGCCGGCCGCACGAGCACGTGGAAGGCCACGAAGGCCCCGACCGGGGTGCCCGGCAGGCACACGACGGGCGTCGAACCGTAACGCCCGAGCCCCTGCGGGCCGCCCGGCTGCATGGCGAGGTGCACGAAGGCGAACGTCGGCAGCGGCGAGCAGACCTGCCGCACGACCTCGTACGCCCCCGCGCTCACTCCTCCGGTCGTCACGACGACGTCGACCTGCGGGTCGGCGTCGAGCTCGTCGAGCAGCGCACGCAGCTGCGCCGGGTCGTCGGAGCACACCTCGACGCGGGTCACGACGCAGCCCGCGGCCTCGGCCAGGGCGGCCACCATGTCGGAGTTGGACTCGTGGATGCCGCCCGCACCGGGGTCGGTGGCGGCGGGCACGAGCTCGGCCCCGGTGGCGACGACGGCGAGCCGGGTGCGGCGCCGGACCTCGACGGTCGTGCACCCGGCCGACCGGCCCAGGGCGATGAGCGCGGGCGTCACCTCCGCCCCCGGGACGGCGACGACGGCGCCGGCCCGCACGTCCTCACCCCGCTCCCGCACGTGCCGGCGCGGTGGCACGCCAGCGGGCGCACCGGTCGACCCGGCCGTCCACCCGGCCGTGGTCACGGTCACCTCGACGGGTGCCGGCCCGGTGGGGCTCGCGTCGGTCAGCTCGACGGGCACGACGAAGGCGGTCCCGACGGGCAGGCGGGCGCCCGTCATGACGCGGGCGGCCTCACCGGGCGCGAGCGCGAAGTCGGGTGCCGCGCCCGCCGGCACGTCGCCGACCACGGGGTAGCGGCACTGCCCCGACGGGTCGGGGTGCACGGCGTAGCCGTCCATCGCGGAGGAGTCGAAGCGCGGCAGGTCGTCGGCCGCGACGAGGTCGGCCGCGAGACGACGACCGGCCGCACGGCGGTCGAGCGCCACCGTCTCGGTCGACCCGTCGGCGAGCAGCCGCTCGACGGCGGCCCGGTGCTCGGCGACCGACACGTGACCCATGCGCGCCAGTCTGTCGCATGCGGTCCCGTGCGTTGCGCCCGCCGTCACCCCAGATCGGGTCCCCCGGCCGAGCCACCGGAGTAGCGTCGAGAGGCCGGGACGTCTCCCCGAGGAGCGCTCTCATGCGACTCGAGCACCTGTGCGACGCGAGCTGGACCTACGACCTGATCCACGAGGTGGAGCCGTCACCCGGCCGCGACGGCCGGATCTACGGCCAGGGCACCGGCACCCTCACCGGCCGCCTGTCGGGCACGGCGACGTGGTCGAACTTCCCGCGCATCCGCGAGGGCTGGGCCTCACCGGACGCCCACGGCGTCATCGAGGTCGACGACGGCATCGTGCTCTTCACCCTGAAGGGGCTGTCGTCGCTGACCGACGGCCGCGGCGTCCACGTGCTCACCTTCCAGAGCGAGGCGCCGTCGCACCGGTGGCTCGACGACGTCATCGCCGTCGGCGAGGGCACCATCGACGTCGAGCACGCCAGACTGCAGATGCGCTACTACGAGTGCGAGGTCGAACTGCCGCTCAGCACTCGATGACGTTGACGGCGAGGCCGCCGCGCGCGGTCTCCTTGTACTTCACCTTCATGTCGCGACCGGTCTCGCGCATCGTCTTGATCACCTTGTCGAGGCTGACGACGTGCGAGCCGTCCCCCCGCAGCGCCGTGCGGGCGGCCGTGATGGCCTTGACCGAGGCGATGGCGTTGCGCTCGATGCACGGGATCTGCACGAGCCCGCCGACGGGGTCGCAGGTGAGCCCGAGGTTGTGCTCCATGCCGATCTCGGCGGCGTTCTCCACCTGCTCCGGCGTGCCACCCATGACGGCGGCCATCGCGCCAGCGGCCATCGAGCACGCCGAGCCGACCTCGCCCTGGCAGCCGACCTCGGCGCCCGAGATCGACGCGGTCTCCTTGTAGATGACGCCGATCGCGCCTGCCGTGAGCAGGAACCGGACGATGCCGTCGCGGTCGGCGCCGTTCACGAAGTTCGCGTAGTAGTGCAGCACCGCCGGGATGATGCCTGCCGCGCCGTTGGTCGGCGCCGTCACCACGCGACCGCCAGAGGCGTTCTCCTCGTTGACGGCGAGGGCGTAGAGCGTGATCCAGTCCATGCCGCGCAGCGGGTCGTCGCTCGTGCCCTCGAGCTGCAGCCGGCGCGCGAGCTCGGGCGCACGGCGCCGCACGCGCAGGCCGCCGGGCAGCACGCCCTCGGTCGCGATGCCGTTGCGCACGCACTCCTTCATGACGCGCCAGATCTCGAGCAGGCCGTCGCGCACCTCCTGCTCGGTGCGCCACGACAGCTCGTTCTCGAGCATGATCCGCGCGATCGACTTGCCGGTTTCCCGGCAGTGCGCGAGCAGCTCGTCGCCGGTGCGGAACGGGTGCGCGACGGGTGTCGAGTCCTCGACGATCCTCGTCGAGCCGTCGGCGTCCTCGCCGACGACGAAGCCGCCGCCGACGGAGTAGTAGGTGTGCTCGGCGACGACGCTTCCGTCGGCCGCGAGCGCCGTGAAGGTCATGCCGTTCGGGTGCACCGGCAGCGTCTTGCGCCGGTGCAGCACGAGGTCCTCGAGCTCGACGAAGTCGATCGGGTGCTCACCGAGCAGCACGACCCGCTTCGACGCGCGGATCTCGGCGAGCCGGCCCTCGACCTTGCGCGGGTCGCACAGCTCGGGCCGCTCCCCGGTCAGCCCGAGCAGCACGGCCTTGTCGCTGCCGTGCCCGTGCCCGGTCGCGCCCAGCGAGCCGAAGAGCTGCGAGCGCACCCGCGCCACCTGCGTCAGCGTGCCCTCGTCGCGCAGCCGCTCGGCGAAGAGCGCCGCGGCCCGCATGGGGCCGACGGTGTGCGAGCTCGACGGGCCGATGCCGATCGAGAAGAGATCGAAAACGCTGAGCGCCATGGTGTCCTGACTTCGTGTCGTCGTTGACGGCCGTCGTCCGGGGGTGGTGGGCGACCGACCGAGCCTACGTCCCGCCGGCGTCCGCACGCACCTGACGGGGTGTGCCGGCACACCCGCCGAGCGGCCGCGTGCCCTCTCGCCTAGGGTCGGGGCGTGCAGCAGCCGCGATGGGTCGACGCCGCCGGGGTGCGCCACGCCGTGTCGCCCGACCGCGCCCGCCGGCTCATCCGCCGCGAGCTCGCCGACGGTTTCGACCCCGCCACCGACCCGCCCCGCCTCGCAGCCACCATCGGCGAGGGGGACGGCTCCGGCCAGCTGCTCGTCATGCCGTCGGCGACCCGCACGGGCGCCGGGGTGAAGGTGCTCTCGGTCGCGCCGGGCAACCCCGAGCGCGGGCTCGACCGCATCCAGGCCGTCTACGTCCTGCTCGACCCCGACACGCTCGCGCCGTCGGTGCTCGTCGACGGCACGGCCATCACGTCGCTGCGCACCCCCGCCGTCTCGGCCGTGGCCATGGACGCCCTCGCTCCCGACGAGGTCGGGTCGGTGGTCGTCGTCGGCAGCGGGCCCCAGGCACTCGGGCACGCGGAGGCGCTGCTCGCCATCCGGCAGCCGACCTCGGTGACGGTCGTCGGTCGGCGGGCCGACGCGGCCCGGGCCACGGCGCAACGGATCTCGGGGCTCGCGTCGAGCCACCGGATGGCCACGCGCGGCCTCACCGTCGACGACCCGGCGTTCGAGACGGCCGTGCGCGACGCGCAGGTCGTCGTCACCGCCACCTCCGCCGCCACCCCGGTCATCGACGACGACTGGGTGGCCGACGGCGCCTGCGTCGTCGCCATCGGCTCGCACGAGCCGCACCGGCGCGAGCTCGGCTCAGGCCTGCTCGGCCGCTCGCTCGTCGTCGTCGAGGACCTGCAGACCGCCCACCGCGAGGCGGGAGACGTCATCCTCGCCGCGGCCCAGGGGCCGCTGGCCTGGGACGACGTGCACACCCTCGCCGAGGTCGTGCTCGGGAGCGTGACGAGGGCCACCGACCGGCCGAACGTCTTCAAGAGCGTCGGCATGGCCTGGCAGGACCTCGTCATCGCCGAGCACGTCAGGAGCTGACGACCTCGTCGATGGCCTGCAGGCCGTCGTTGAAGGCGAGGATCCGGCGGGCCGTCGTGTCGGGGTGCGCGACGACCGAGCGGATGACGTGGGCGACGTTGTCGCGCGAGACCTGGCCGGCCTCGACGCCCTCACCGGTCTCGATGTGGCCGGTCGCCGCCTCGAGGGTGAGGCCGCTCGGGCGCAGGATCGTCCACGCGAGGTCGGTCGTCTTCAGGTGCTCGTCGGCGGCCGCCTTGGCCTCGGCATACGCGTAGAAGCCGTTGTCCTCGGGCACCCCGTGGTCGGGCCCGGCGCCGAAGTAGCTGACCATGACGTAGCGCCCGACTCCGGCCTGCGCGGCCGCGTCCATCGAGCGGATCGCGGCGTCGCGGTCGACGGCGTACGTCCGCTCGGGGCTGCCACCGCCTGCTCCGGCCGACCACACGACGACGTCGCTGCCGCGCACGAGGTCGGCGATCGCGTCGGTGCCGGCGCTCTCGACGTCGAGCACGCTCGCACTCGCGCCGGTGGCCTCGACCTCGGCCACGTGGTCGGGGTTGCGCACGACGGAGACGACCTCGTGGCCGTCGGCGACGAGCAGCGGGGCGGCGAGCAGCGCGACCTTGCCGTGGCCGCCGATGAGGATGACGCGGGACATGACTCTCCTAGGGTTTTCGGGGGCGGGTCCTCCCGGTGCAACAGCCGGGAGCGAGCAGGTATGCCGCAGGCCCGGTCGCGTGCGCGTCCGGGCCTGCGGGGTGGTCGGGTGGCTGCAGCCGGTCGGGGCTCAGGCGTCGCGGTCGTGACCGATGAGCCAGCCGACGACGATGCCGACGAGCGCCGCGAGGCCGTAGCCGGCATACCGCTTGATGAGCACCGGCATGACGGCGGAGCCGAGGTCGAGCGCGGCGTCCTCCTCGACGTCCGAACCGACGCGCCGCGGGGGCGGCGGCCGGTGCGCCGGCTGGGCCGGCTGCGACGACGCGGTCGACGCCGGCGCCGCCGACGTGGGAGCACCGGCCGACGAGGCTGCCGTGTCGGCCGCGAGGGCGTCGGAGGCCGAGTCGACGAAGCCACCGGCGGGCGCGGCCGGTGCGGCCTCCGTCACGCCCCCCTCCGGCGCGGCCTCGGGACCCGTCAGCTGCTTCTCGATGCAGGCGACGAACGCCTGGAGCAGCTTGTCGGAGACGTCCTGCATGACGCCCCGGCCGAACTGCGCCGGCTTGCCCGTGACCGCGAGGTCGGTGACGACGTCGGCGCGGGTGCCGCTGCCGTCCGGGGTCAGCGTCAACGTCACCGTCGCGCCGGCCGTGCCGTTGCCGCGCTTGTCCTTGCCCTTGGCCGAGATGACGGCGTGCCTGGCCGCGTCGTCGCGCTCCTCGAACGAGCCGGAGCCGGAGTAGACGAGCGCGATGGGGCCGAGCTTGACCTTGACCGTGCCGCTGAAGCCGTCGTCGGTCACCTCCGTCACCGTCGCGCCCGGGAAGCAGCTCCCGACACGCTCGAGGTCCATGAACAGGGCCCACGCGTCGTCGACCGAGGTCGGCACCGTGAACGAGTGGGTCAGCTCCATCCGGGCTTCACGCTCCCGCCGCGGCGAGCACCGCGCGCCGCGTCAGCACCGTGGCGAGGTGCCGGCGGTAGTCGGAGTCGCCGTTGAGGTCGGCAGGCGGGTTCGTGCCGTCGTTGACCGTGGCGACGGCCGCGCGCACGGCCTCGTCGGTCGCGGGCTGCCCGACGAGGGCCTCCTCGACCGATCGCGCCCGCAGGGGCGTCGAGCCCATGTTCGTCAGGCCGACCCGCGCCTCGGCGATGGTGCCACCCTCGCTGCGCACCGTCGCGGCGATGCCGACGATCGACCACTGGTGGCTGACCCGCACGAACTTCTCGTAGTGCGAGCCCCACCCGGTGTGCTTGGGCACTCGGATCTGGGTCAGCAGCTCGCCCTCGCCGACGGCCGTCGTGAAGAGGTCCTCGAAGAACTCGTCGGCCGCGACGGTGCGCGTCGACCCGCCCGCCCCGGCGATGACGAGCTCGGCGCCGAGCGCGAGCGCCGGGGCCCCGACGTCACCGGCCGGGTCGGCGTGCACGAGCGCGCCGCCGATCGTGCCCCGGTGGCGGATCTGCGGGTCGGCCACCGTGGCGATGGCCTTGGACAGCAGGCCCGCGTGCGTCGACACCGCCTCGGAGGCCAGCACGTCGGCATACGTCGTCATGGCCCCGATGACGAGGTGGTCGCCGTCCTCGGTGACGCCCTGCAGCTCGGCGATGCGGCCGAGGTCGATGACGACGCCCGGCGCGTTGAGGCGCATCCGGAGGATCGGCAGGAGCGACTGGCCGCCGGCGAGCACCTTGGCCTCGTCACCGTGCTCGGCGAGCGCCGCCACGGCGTCGGCCACCGAGGTCGGGGCGAGGTAGTCGAACTGGGCGGGGATCATGGCTGGCTCCCATCGTTCGCAGCGCCGGGATCCTGGTTGGGCGCGCCCTCGTCGAAGTGCGGCTGCGCGTCGCGCTCGCCCTCGCCGGGCACCGAGCGGCCCTTCTGGATCGCCTTCCACACCCGTTCGGGCGTGCACGGCATGAGGATGTCGTTGACGCCCATCGGGCGCACGGCGTCGACGATCGCGTTGACGACCGCCGGCGTGGAGGCGATGCAGCCCGCCTCGCCGACTCCCTTGGTGCCCAAGGTGTTGTAGGTCGAGGGCGACACCGTGTGGTCGGTGACGAAGCTGATCGTGTCGGCCGACGTCGGCAGCGTGTAGTCGACGAACGAGCCGGTCACGAGGGTGCCCTGCTCGTCGTACTCCGCGCCCTCCCAGAGGGCCTGCGCGATGCCCTGGACGAGACCGCCGTGCACCTGGCCCTCGACGATGAGCGGGTTGATGATCGTGCCGATGTCGTCGACGCAGACGTACTTGCGCATCGTCGTCGCCCCGGTCTCGGTGTCGACCTCCATGGCGCACAGGTGCGTGCCGTGGGGGAAGGAGAAGTTCTCGGGGTCGAACGTCGCGTCGGCGTCGATCGAGGGCTCCATGCCGTCGGGCAGGTTGTGGCCCGTCCACGCGGCGATGGCGACCTCGGGCATCGAGATGCCCTTGTCCGTGCCCTTGACGCCGAACTTCCCGGCCGAGAACTCGATGTCGTCGACGCTCGCCTCGAGCAGGTGGGCCGCGACGACCTTGGCCTTCTCGATGACCTTGTCGGCGGCCCGGACGACGGCCTCGGCGCCCACGACGAGCGAGCGCGAGCCGTAGGTGTCCATGCCCTTGGGCGAGATCTGCGTGTCGCCGTGCAGCACCTCGACGTTCTCGAAGGGGACGCCGAGCTTGTCGGCGACGATCTGGCTCCACGCCGTCTCGTGGCCCTGGCCGTGCGGCGAGACGCCGGTGACGACCTCGACCGTGCCGGTGGCGAGCATGCGGATGCTGGCGCTCTCCCAGCCGCCGGCGCCGTAGTTGAGCGCGCCGAGGATGCGCGACGGGGCGAGGCCACACATCTCGGTGAACGTCGAGATGCCGATGCCGAGCTGGACCGGGTCGTTGCTCTCGCGGCGGCGCTGCTGCTCGGCGCGCAGCTCGTC
Organism: Terrabacter aeriphilus; assembly: GCF_039542985.1. Taxonomy (NCBI): domain Bacteria; kingdom Bacillati; phylum Actinomycetota; class Actinomycetes; order Micrococcales; family Intrasporangiaceae; genus Terrabacter; species Terrabacter aeriphilus. The sequence continues at coordinate 99,793 of NZ_BAABIW010000028.1, read as the reverse complement.
GTAGCCGAAGAGGCCCTTCGCCTTCTCGGTGGCGGCCTCGTAGTTGCCGGAGTCGTAGGTCATGCCGGCGACCGTCGTGAACGGGAACTCGTCGTGCGTGATCCAGTTCTTCTCGCGGATCTCCATCGGGTCGACCCCGACCTCGGCCGCGAGCTCGTCCATGAGCCGCTCGATGGCGTAGGTCGCCTCGGGCCGGCCGGCACCGCGGTAGGCGTCGACCCACGTCTTGTTCGTGTAGTAGTTCGTGAGGTTGAACTGGTAGGCGTCGAACTTGTAGATGGAGTTGAACATCCACGCGCCGAGCACGGGCACGCCGCCGCCGACGAGCGCGGCATACGCCCCGAGGTCGGCCATCAGGTCGACCTTGAGCGCGGTGACGCGGCCGTCCTTCTCGGCGGCGAGCGTCAGCTTCTGCCACTGGTCGCGGCCGTGGTGGCCGCTCACCATCGTCTCGGAGCGGGTCTCGGTGTACTTGACCGGCTTGCCGAGCTTGCGGGCCACGGCGAGGGTCGCGAACTCCTCGGGGGTCGTCTGCAGCTTGCCGCCGAAGCCGCCGCCCACGTCGGGGGCGATGACGCGGATCTTCGACTCCGGCAGGCCGGTCGTCGCGGCGATGCAGAAGCGCAGCACGTGCGGCACCTGCGTGGCCGACCACATCGTCACCTGCTCGCCGGTCGGGTCGACGACGGTCGAGCGCGGCTCCATGAAGGCCGGGATGAGGCGCTGCTGGCGGTACTCGCGCTCGATGACGATGCCGCTCTCGCGGGCCTTGGCGATCGCCTCCTCGACGTCGCCGCCGCTGCCCTGACCGGCCGAGTCGAGCTGCCACGTGGCGCTCGTGTTCGTGCCGAGGCTCGGGTGCGCGAGCACCTCGTCCTTGGCGGCCTCCTTGAGGTCGAGCACCGCGGGCAGCTCGTCGTAGTCGACGTCGACGAGCTCGGCGGCGTCACGGGCCGCCGCGGACGACCGGGCCGCGACGACGGCGACGATCTCACCGGCGTGCGCCACGTGCGAGACGGCGACGGGGAGGTGGTCGGGCGTCTTCTGCTCGGCCGAGACCGGCCACGCGGTGATGTTGACGCCCTGGATGTCCTTGAGGTCCTCGCCGGTGAAGACGCCGATGACGCCGGGGGCCGACTTCGCCTCGGAGACGTCGATGGCGCTGATGGTCGCGTGCGCGAACGGGCTGCGCACCATGGCGAGGTGCAGCATGCCGGGCAGCTGGATGTTGTCGGTCCAGCGCGTGCGGCCGGTGATGAGGCGCTGGTCCTCCTTGCGGCGGCGCGCCTTGCCGATCTCGGGCGTGGCCTCGGCGGGCCGGTCGTCGGTGACGGTCATGACGACACCGCCTGCGAGCTCGCGCCGCTCATCGTGCCCGCCGCCTGCTGCACGGCCTTGACGATGTTGTGGTAGCCGGTGCAGCGGCAGAGGTTGCCCTCGAGGCCCTCGCGGATCTCCTGCTCGCTCGGGTCCGGGTTGTTCTTCAGCACGTCGCAGGCCTGCATGATCATGCCCGGCGTGCAGTAGCCGCACTGGAGGGCATGGCACTCGTGGAACGCCTGCTGGACCGGGTGGAGCTCGCCGTTCTCGGCGAGCCCCTCGATCGTCGTCACCTCGTGGCCGTCCGCCTGGACGGCGAGGACGTTGCACGACTTGACGCTCGTGCCGTCGAGATGGACGGTGCAGGCGCCGCAGTTGCTCGTGTCGCACCCGATCACCGTCCCCGTCTTGCCGAGGTTCTCGCGAAGGTACTGGACCAGAAGGGTCCTGGGCTCGACCTCGTCGGAGTAGCTCACTCCGTCGACGGTCACGGAAATGCGGGTCATGCGCTCGTCCTCCCTGCCACGCTGCAGTTGACTTGCCGGTTGACTTCTCAGGCGACTTCCCCGAGGCGAGTCTTACTCGGGTTCAACTACTTCACAAGGGGAACGCCGGAACCGCGGGCGAGACCCGCCTTTCGCGGTGCACGCAATGCAGACGAGACTGGGGCACATGACTCTTCACGCCGACGACTACCAGGCCGACCGCAGCCGCTACGACTCGATGACCTACCGCCGCACGGGCCGCTCCGGGCTCGACCTGCCCGCCGTGTCGCTCGGGCTGTGGCACAACTTCGGCGACGACGTGCCCCTCGAGCGCCAGCGCGCCACGCTGCGCCGCGCCTTCGACCTCGGCGTCACGCACTTCGACCTCGCCAACAACTACGGCCCGCCCTACGGCAGCGCCGAGCGCAACTTCGGCGCCATCTACGCCCAGGACTTCAAGCGCTACCGCGACGAGCTGATCCTCTCGACGAAGGCCGGCTACGACATGTGGCCGGGCCCGTACGGCCAGGGCGGCGGCAGCCGGAAGTACGTGCTCGCCTCTCTCGACCAGTCGCTCGCGCGGATGGGCGTCGACTACGTCGACATCTTCTACTCCCACCGCTTCGACGAGACGACGCCGCTCGAGGAGACGATGGGTGCGCTCGACACCGCGGTCCGCTCGGGCAAGGCCCTGTATGCCGGCATCTCGAGCTACTCGGGCCCGCGCACGGCCGAGGCGGTGGCGATCCTGCGCGACCTCGGCACGCCGCTGCTCATCCACCAGCCGAGCTACTCGATGCTGAACCGCTGGGTCGAGGAGGACCTGCTCGACGTGCTCGGCGAGGAGGGCGTCGGCTGCATCGCGTTCAGCCCGCTCGCGCAGGGCATGCTGACCGACAAGTACCTGGACGGCGTGCCGGAGGGCTCGCGCGCCTCGCAGGACAAGTCGCTCTCGACCGACCTGCTGACCGAGCAGAACCTCACGCACATCCGCGCGCTCAACGAGATGGCGAAGCAGCGCGGGCAGTCGCTCGCGCAGATGGCGCTGGCCTGGATCCTGCGCGACGAGCGGGTGACGTCGGTGCTCATCGGCGCGTCGTCGGTGGGGCAGCTCGAGAACAGCCTCGGCTCGCTCGACAACCTCGAGTTCAGCCAGGACGAGCTCGACACCATCGACCAGCACGCCGTCGAGGGCGGCATCAACCTCTGGAGGACCTCCAGCGCCCACTGACGCCGGCAGCCCCGTCAGTCACGGGGGAGGACCGTGAGCACGCGCTCGACGTGGTCGCGGAACTCCTGCATGAAGTCGGTGAGGAACTCGCGCATCGACTCGTCGGTGACGCTGCCGTCGTCGGCGATGGCGCCGGGCTCGAGTCGGATGTAGGCCTCGGGCGAGGTCATCTGGCGCGCGTTGCAGAAGCTGAGCACGGCGCGGAGGCTCTGCTGCGCGAGGGCAGTGCCGATCTGGCCGGGCGAGGCGCCGATGACGGCGGCCGGCACGTGGTTGAAGGAGTTCTCGCCCCACGGGCGCGAGGCCCAGTCGATGGCGTTCTTCAGGGCGCCGGGGATCGAGCGGTTGTACTCCGGCGTCACGAAGAGCACCGCCGACGAGGCCGCGATGGCCTCCTTGAGGGCGCGCGCCTCGGCGGGGTAGTCGCTGTCGAAGTCGGGGCTGTAGAGCGGCAGGTTGCCGATCGGGATCTCGGTGAACTCGAGGTCGTCGGGCGCGAGCGCGATGAGCGCCTGCGCGAGCGTCCGGTTGAGCGAGGTCGATGACAGGCTGCCGACGAAGTAGCCGACCTGGTACGTGCTCATGAGCGTCCTCCTCGGTGCGGGAGCCGTGTCGGGTGCCCTACCCGTCCCGCGTAGGTTGAGCGTATGCCGGATGCACCCGTCGACGTCGACCGTGACCTCCCGCTCAGCATCCAGGAGCGGCTCTACCCGAACCTGCCGTGCTTCGGCTGCGGGCCGGGCAACGCCAAGGGCCTGCAGCTGCGGAGCCACCCGCTGGGCTCGGGCGGAGCCGACGGCGTGGTCGCGTCGTTCACGCCGTGGCCCGAGCACGACAACGGCCTCGGCTTCCTCAACGGCGGCATCATCGGCACGGTGCTCGACTGCCACAGCGCGGCCGCGGTCATGCTCGAGGCCGAGCGGCAGGGCTGGCCGCCGCTGCCCGGGGCCGACCTGTCCTACGTGACGGCCGGGCTCGACGTGCGCTACCTGCGGCCGGCCCCGCTGCACGACACGGTCGAGCTGCACGCCGTCGTCACCGAGGCGGACGAGCCGCAGATGACGGTGCGGGTCGAGCTCCGCTTCGACGGCAAGGTGCGCGCCGAGGCGACGGCCCTCTGGAAGCGCTGGCGCCCCCGCGCCTGACGCGGCGGCTGCGGTCACCCCCAGGCGCTCGCGTCCTGCTCCGGAAGACGGAGCAGCTTCCGACCTGTCGACGGGTCAGCAGGATGTGTCAACCTTTGGGGAGCGCGAGCGACTTCACCTCTGACACACGGTTGCTCGGAGGTGGGCATGGCCACGGAACAGGTCCGCGCGGGCCAGAGGACGCCAGGAGCCAGGGAGCAGGCCCTGACCGGCCTCTTCCGGTCCCACTGCGTCGAGCTCGTGCGGCTGGCCTACGTCCTCCTCGGCGATCGTGGCCGCGCCGAGGAGGCGGTCCAGGAGGTCTACCTCTCGCTGTTCCGCGCGTGGCCGCCGCGCAACGAGGGCTCGGCTCTCGCCTACCTGCGCGCCGGTGTCATCAACCAGTGCCGGTCCGACCAGCGACGTGCCGTCCGTGCACGGCGCGGTGACCCGCTCCTGCGCGCCAGTCTCACGTGGGGGCAGCCGACGTCCGACGCCGCCGCCGAGGCGGTGGCGCACGACGAGGCCGGACGACTCGCGGAGCAGGTGCGTCAGCTGCCCCGACGTCAGCGGGAGGTCATCACCTGCCGCTACTACCTCCAGCTGAGCGAGAAGGAGACCGCGGCCCTGCTCGAGATCGGCGTCGGCTCGGTGAAACGGCATGCGCACCGTGGTCTGGCCACGCTGCAGGCACGACTGGAGGGATCCCGATGAGCACGACCGAGCGCCGTGTCAGCGAGCTGCTGCACGCGTATGGGGAGGAACTCCAGATGACCGACCACGACATCGAGCGGCTCGAGCAGGACATCGAGCGGCAGCACGCCCACGACCGAACCGTGCGCACGCGCACCGCGCGCACCACTCCCATCGTGCAGGCAGCCGTCGCCGCCTGCGCGGTGGCCGGCGTCGTGCTCGGCATCCTCGCCCTGCGCGACCGTCCGGCGCCGGCGCCGTCAGGTCCACCACCGGTGCCGACGAGCCAGCTGGCCGGCATCTGGCGCCTCGACGACGGCTCGGGCTGGCTGTGGAGGTTCACCCCCGACGGCAAGCTCCTCCAGTCGCGCTCGCCCGACCTGCTCACGGCCACCGTGCCGTCCGACGCGTCGGCGGTGCGGCCGGCACCGGGCGGCTTCGTCGTGCAGGACCCCGCTGACGACCCTGCGTGCGTCGGCAGCTGGACCGCGACCATCTCGACCGAGGGCCGCCTCGTGGCGCGGGAACCGGACGAGACGGGGGCGTGCCCGGGCGACAACGGGGTCGTCGACCCTCCGGCCGCCCCGTGGCTGCTGACCCGGGTGTCGCCGGTGTCGGCCGCGGGAGCGGCCATCGTGCCGGGCAAGACCGTGTGGCAGCCACGGGCGGTGCGGGACCCGGCCTTCCTCACGGGGACGTGGCTCCTCCGTGGCACCGGCACCCTGCTGACGGTGGACGCCTCCGCCGCATACGCGGTGCAGGACCTCGGCACCGGCGGCGGCGCCGTGACGGGGACCGTCGCCGTCGGCACCGACGGCACCGTGACGTTCACGCCGAAGGGCTCCACCTCGTGCCCAGCCACCTACGCATCAGCGACCTACAGCGAGACCCAGCTCGACATCGCCCTCGCCACGGGCAGCTGCGGGCGCCTGGGCGGCTCGACCGACAGCTGGGTCCGCCTCAACTGACGGGCAGGGGGCCGGCGGCCGACTCCTCAGTGCCCGAGCGGGTTGTCGTGCGCGGGGTGGTGGTGGTGGATCGGGCCGTCGGTCGCGGCGAGCCGGTCTCCGGCGCCGCCCCAGCGCAGCGCGATGATCTCGGCGGCGATCGAGACGGCGGTCTCCTCGGGGGTGCGGGCGCCGAGGTCGAGGCCGATGGGCGAGCTCATCCGGGCCAGCTCGTCGTCGGTGAGGCCCGCCTCGCGGAGGCGCTCAAGCCGGTCCTCGTGGGTGCGGCGCGAGCCCATGGCGCCGATGTAGGCGACGTCGGGCAGGCGCAGCGCCACCTCGAGGAGCGGCACGTCGAACTTCGGGTCGTGGGTGAGCACCGCGATGACGGTGCGGCCGTCGACGCGGCCCTCGTCGACCTCGGTCTGGAGGTAGTCGTGCGGCCACTTGACGACGACCTCGTCGGCGCCGGGGAAGCGCGTCTTCGTCGCGAAGACCGGGCGGGCGTCGCAGACGGTGACGTGGTAGCCGAGGAAGCTGCCGACCCGGGCGACGGCGGCCGCGAAGTCGATGGCGCCGAAGACGAGCATCCGCGGCTTCGGGGCGTGCGCCGCGACGAAGACGCGCATGCCCTCACCGCGCCGCTCGCCGTCGGGACCGTACGTCAAGATCGCCGAACGCCCTTGTGCGAGAAGGCCCCTCGCGTCATCGCGCACGGCGTCGTCAGCACGGCCACTGCCGAGCGAGCCGAGGATCGACTCGTCCTCGTCGCCCTCGGCCTCGGGGTGCACGACGACCCGCCGGCCCACCCACGTCGGCTCCGGGTGCTCGATGACGGTGACGACGGCGACGGGGCGGCCGGCCGCGACGTCGGCGGCGACCTCGCCGAGCTCGGGGAAGGTTTCCCGTGAAACCTTCTCGACGAAGACGTCGAGGATGCCGCCGCAGGTGAGCCCGACGGCATACGCGTCGTCGTCGCTGACGCCGTAGCGCTGGAGCACGGGGTCGCCCGACGCGACGACCTCCTGGGCCAGCTCGTAGACGGCGCCCTCGACGCAGCCTCCGGAGACGGAGCCGACGGCCTCGCCGCCGGGGCCGACGAGCATCGAGGCGCCGGCCTGGCGCGGCGCCGAGCGCCACGTGCCGACGACGGTGCCGACGCCGACGGTCTCGCCGGCCGACCACCACTGCATCAGCTCGTCCATCACCTCACGCACGGGCCACCACCTCGATCAGCTCCTCGAACGCCGCGAGCGAGTGCCCCGCGACGAAGTCGTCGATGTGCGGCAGGGCCGCGACGATCCCCTGCTGCACCGGCTCGTAGCCGAGCTTGCCGCGGTGCGGGTTGGCCCACACGACGCGGTGCGAGAGCGCGGCGAGCCGGCGCATCTGCTCGCCGAGCGCCTCGGGGCCCTCGCGCTCCCAGCCGTCGGAGAAGACGACGACGACCGACCCGCGTGCCATGCCGCGCCGACCCCAGCGGTCGAGGAACGCACCGATGGCCTCGCCGAGGCGGGTGCCGCCCGACCAGTCGGGCACGACGCGGCCGGCGGCGGCGAGCGCCCGGTCGGGGTCGCGCTCGGTGAGGGCCCGGGTCACGTGGGTCAGGCGGGTACCCATGGTGAAGACCTCGACGTGCGGCACCGTGCGCACGAAGACGTGCGCGAGACGCAGGAGGCTGTCGGCATACGGGCTCATCGACCCGGAGACGTCGACGAGCAGCACGATGCGGCGCGGGCGGGTGCCGCGGCGACGGTGGTGGATGCGGCCGGGCTCGCCCATGCGGCGCAGCTGCTCGCGCAGGGTGGCGGGGCCGTCGACGGTGCCGCTGCTCGCACGGACGTGCCGGCGGGCGCGGCGCATCGGCGAGCGCGGGTCGAGGCCGGCGAAGAGGCGTGCGGCGGCAGCGCGGTCGGCCGCGCTCAGGGTCGCGACGTCGCGGTGGCGCAGCACCTCCTGCGCGCTCGACTGCGCCTCGAGGGTGTCGTCCTCGGCGTCGCCGCCATCGCCCTCGCCGTCGTCGAGGGGCGCCTGGCGCACGGGCGGGCGCTGCACGTCGACGGGGCGGCCCTTGGGGATGTCCTCGCCGCCGAACCAGCGCTCGAAGAGCTCGTCGTAGGCCGGGAAGTCCGCGGGCGTGCTCGTCAGGGTCGAGCGCCCGGCCCAGTAGACGCCGGCGCGCTCACCCATGCCGACGGTCGCGGCGGCGACGAGGAAGGTGCGCTCGCGGTCGGCCGTGACGTGCACGCCTGCCGCGCGCAGGGCCCGGGCGAAGCCGAGGAGCAGCTCGTCGGGCTGGGGGTCGGCAGCACGGATCATGCGGTGAGGAGCTTGTCGAGCGAGGCCCGGATGCGTTCGGAGTCCTCGCGGTACTTGAGGGCCGCACCGAGGGTCGCGGCGGCGACCTCGGGGTCGAGGCGCGTGGCGCCGACGGTCTCGAGCGCACGCGCCCAGTCGAGCGTCTCGGCGACGCCTGGGGGCTTGATGAGCTCGCCGCTCGTGCGCAGGCGCTGGACGAGGGTGACGACCTGCTTGGCGAGCGTCGCGCTCACCTCGGGCAGGCGCGTGCGCACGATCTCGAGCTCGCGGGCGAGGCCGGGGTGGTCGATCCAGTGGTAGAGGCAGCGCCGCTTGAGCGCGTCGTGCAGCTCGCGGGTGCGGTTGGAGGTCAGCACGACGATCGGCGGGGTCGTGGCGGCGACGGTGCCGAGCTCGGGGATCGTCACCTGCCAGGTGGAGAGCACCTCGAGGAGGAAGGCCTCGAACTCGTCGTCGGCGCGGTCGATCTCGTCGATGAGCAGCACGCAGGGGGCTTCGCGCAGGGCCTGGAGCACCGGGCGGGCGAGCAGGAAGCGCTCGTCGAAGAGCTCTGCCTCGAGCGCGGCCGTGTCGGTGGGGCCCGCGTCGTGCTGCGCGTCACGGCTCAGGGCCTCGACGGTGCGCAGGTGCAGGATCTGGCGCGGGAAGTCCCAGTCGTAGAGGGCCTGCGTCGCGTCGATGCCCTCGTAGCACTGGAGGCGGATGAGCCTGAGGTCGAGGGCCTGGGCGAGCCCCTCGGCGAGGGCCGTCTTGCCGGTGCCGGGCTCGCCCTCGAGCAGGATCGGCCGGTTCAGCCGGGTCGCGAGGAAGGTGATCGTCGCGAGCGCCTCGTCGGCGAGATAGCCCGTGCCGCCCAGGGCGGTCGTGACGTCGTCGGCACTGGCGAACAGGTGATCCATGACCGCAGCATTGCTGATGAACCCGCCATGCGGAAGCGCGGGGCGTCCTAACGGGACGCGTCGAGCTCGTCGGGGGTGTCGACGTCGCGCCCCGTGGCGAGGTCGCCGCACTCGACCAGCTCGTGCGGCGTGGCCCGGAAGTGGTGCCGGGCGCCGTGGTCACCCGTGGCCGAGGCGACGACGGCCTCCCAGTGGTCGCGGCCGATGAGGGCCGGGTGGCCGGGCACGCCGCCGTATGCCGCCCGGCGCAGGGCCGCTCGCAGCCCGCCGTCCGCGGGACGGGCGTCGAGCACGCGGGCGACGACCTCGGGCGTCAGGTCGGGGAGGTCGACGAGGGTGACGAGCACGGCGTCGACGCAGCCTTCGCCCTCGTGGGTCGAACGGGTGAGGGCGGTGAGGCCGGCGCGGAGGGAGGCGCCCATGCCCTGGTCCCAGTCGTGGCAGGCGACGACGTCGATGTCCCGACCGAGCGCGGTGACGATGGCGGTGACCTCCTCGGCGGCCGCTCCGACGACGACGGTCGTGCCGGAGCAGCCGCCCGCGTGCAGGAGCGAGACGGCGCGCTCGACGAGGGTGGGCTCGTCCGGGTGTCGCCGGACGAGCGCCTTGGGCCCACCCATCCGCCGCCCGGCACCCGCGGCGAGCACCAGGCCGCGCACGTGGGGAGCACGCCCGTGCACGGCGGCAGGGTTCCCGTTGGACTCGGTCACGGTGGGAACCTACCGGTCGGATCGCCGGCGCCGGGCATGATGACGCCATGCAGCCCCACGCGGAACTCGATCCGTACACCGAGGCGCGCGCGCTGCTCTCCGAGCTCGGGACGGCGATGATCGCGACCGGCCAGCCGGTGCAGGAGATCGAGGAGGAGCTCGCCGAGGTGGGCGCCCGGCTCGGCTACCCGGACGTGCAGACCGCCGTCGGGCCCACCGGGCTCATGGTCACGCTCACGCCCGGCGGCGCGAGCACCTATCGAGCCGCCGTGGCCGGCCTGCGCCTCCACCAGGCGGCGAGCGTCCGCCTCATCCGCCACCAGCTGCTCCACCGCGAGCTGACGGTCCAGCAGGCGCGTGACGAGCTCGCCGCCACCGCGAAGCGCCCCGTCCAGCAGCCGACGTGGCTCGTCGCCCTCGCCTGGCCGGTCCTCGCCGTCGGCATCGCGCTCATCCTCCAGCCCGGCTGGGCCAACGTCGCCGCCGCCGCGGCCTGCGCCCTCATCGTGCTCGTCCTCGTCCAGCTGGCCGAGCGCTACGAGGTGGTCAAGGCCCTGCTGCCGACCCTGGCGGCGTTCGCCGTGTCGCTGGCCGTCTTCGGTGCCGCCGACGCGGGCCTGCTCGAGGGCCCGCTCCGCACCGTGCTCCCACCGCTCGCCGTCCTCCTGCCCGGCGCGCTCGTCGTCAACGGGATGTCCGAGCTCGCGGCCGGTCACATGCAGGCCGGCTCGGCCCGCCTCGCCTACGGCCTGAGCCAGCTCGGCCTCTTCGCCCTCGGCCTGCTGATGGCCACGACCCTGCTCCGGGTCCCGACGACGACCCTCGCCAACGTGCGCGTCGACGAGATCGGCTGGGCCGGCGCCCCGGTCGGGCTGGTCCTCATCGGCGCGAGCATCTGCCTCATGGAGGGCGTGCCGCTGCGCCTGCAGGGCTGGGTGCTGCTCGTGCTCGGCCTCGCCTTCGCGGCGCAGGTGGCGGGCCAGGAGCTCGGCTCCATCGCCCTCGGCGGCTTCGTCGGCGCCATCGCGGCCAGCCTCGGCGCGAGCGTCGTCGAGCTGCGCCGCCCCCTGCTGCCGCGCCTCGTGCTCTTCCTCCCCGCCTTCTGGCTGCTCGTGCCGGGCAGCCTCGGCCTCGTCGGGGTCACCGAGCTCGCCGCGGGGCGCGAGTCGGTCACCGACGTCGCGCTCGGCCTGCTCGGGGTCGCCATCGCCATCTCGCTCGGCCTGCTCGTCGGGTCGTCGGTCGGCCGCGCCCTGCGCGGCCGGCTCGCGGCTCCCGTCCCGGACGAGGCCACCTCGCCACCCGTGGCCACGGCGGACTAGAGTCGCACCTGCAACACCCTGTCCTCTCGCCAGGACGGGGTGTTGTTCGTTGCCCCCGGGTGCGGGCACCGCCGTCATGGGTACGGACCGTAGGCTCTAGGGGCCACCTGGCACCTGTGACCAGCCACGCCGAGGAGCCACCCGTGTCTCAGACCTCATCCCGGATCAGGACGATCCTGCCGACGTCGAGTCGCACCGCCCTCGGCGCCACCGTCGCCACCGGCCTGCTGACGGCCCTCGCGCAGGCCCCCGAGCGCCTGGGACGGCTGCTCCGCGACCGCTACCCGATGGTCGCCGTCACCGGCATGACCGGCGTCGGCAAGAGCCAGCTCGTCGACCGCCTGACCCGCCGCTCGACCGACGACGCCGTCGCCGAGGTGGGCTCGGCCGTCATGGAGCGGCGCACCCGCAAGGGCGCCCGGCTGCACGGCTTCCGCTTCCTCGTCGTGCCCGGCGACAACGCCGCCACCCGCCTGGGCGCCCTCGACGAGGTCTTCCACGACGAGCCCGTCGACGGCGTCATCCACGTCGTCGCCAACGGTCACGCCACCCCGCGCCGCGCGGGCGGCACCACGGGCACCGCGAGCGCCACCCGCGAGGAGCAGCTCGCCGCCGAGCTCGAGGACTGGTCGATCACCGCGCACCGCATCGCCTCGATGGCCGTGCGCCGCTCCAAGCCGATCTTCCTCATCATCGCGGTGACGAAGACCGACCTCTACCCGCACGACATCGACGAGGTCGTGCGCTACTACTCCCCGGGCAGCGGTTCGCCCTTCGGCGACCGGATCGACGCCCTGCGCGCGCTCGCCGGCGGCGCGAAGCTCTCGGTCGACGTGCTCCCGGTGTCGAGCCAGGGCGGCGACAAGAAGGCCCCGCTGCCCGACAAGCAGGCCGGCGCCATGGTCGACAAGCTCGCCGACCGGCTCGGTCAGCTCAGCGGCCACGCCTGACCGAGCCCTCCGGAGAGGGCCCGGCCGGGCGGCGGCTCAGGCGTCGGCTCAGGCGTCGACGATGACCGGGATGATGAGCGGGCTGCGACGGTGCTGGCGCTGCGCCCAGCTCGCCGCGGCCCGGCGCACCAGCTCCTCGACCTGCTCGAGGTCCTCGATGCCGTCCTGGCTCGCCTTCGTCAGCGCCTTCTGGATCGCCGGCGTGGCGGCCGAAAAGTCCATGACGTCCGGCGTGAAACCGTGCGCGAGGTAGTCCGGCTTCTCCGTGAGCTTGCCCGTGTCGGGGTCGACGATGCAGACGATCGTGACGACGCCCTCCTCGGCGAGCGTGCGCCGCACGTGCAGCGTCTCCTCGGTCGTGCCGCCGACGTTCATCGAGTCGACGTAGACGAGCCCGGCCGGCACGGTGCCCACGACGCGGGCCCGGCCGCCGACGAGGTCGATGACGCTGCCGTCCTGGGCGATGAGCGCCCGCTCCGGGTCGAGGCCGGTGCGGATCGCGATCTCGGCGTTCGCCTTGAGGTGGCGCCACTCGCCGTGGACCGGCAGGGCGTTCGTCGGCCGGATGATGTTGTAGCAGTAGGCGAGCTCGCCGGCGCTGGCGTGGCCCGAGACGTGCACCTTGGCGTTGCCCTTGTGCACGACGTTGGCCCCGAGCCGGGTCAGCTCGTTGATGACGCGGTAGATCGCGTTCTCGTTGCCCGGGATGAGCGAGCTCGCCATGAGCACGGTGTCGCCCTCGACGATGCTCACCGGGTGGTCGCGGTTCGCCATCCGGGCGAGAGCGGCCATCGGCTCGCCCTGCGAGCCCGTCGCGATGATCGTCATCTGGTCGGCGCGCAGCCGGTCGAGCGCCTTGAGGTCCTTGACGACGAGGCCGTCGGGGATGGTGAGGTAGCCGAGCTCGCGGGCGATGCCCATGTTGCGCACCATCGACCGGCCGACGAAGGCCACCTTGCGGCCGTGGCGCTGGGCGGCGTCCAGCACCTGCTGGATGCGGTGCACGTGACTCGCGAAGCTCGACACGATGACGCGGCCCGTCGTCGTGCGGAAGACGGCGTCGATGGCCGGGGAGAGCTCGCCCTCGGAGACGGTGAAGCCAGGCACCTCGGCGTTCGTCGAGTCGGCGAGGAAGAGGTCGACGCCCTCCTCGCCGAGGCGGGCGAAGGCACGCAGGTCGGTGACCCGGCGGTCGAGCGGGAACTGGTCCATCTTGAAGTCGCCCGTGCACAGCACGAGGCCCGCCGCCGTGCGGATCGCCACGGCGAGCCCGTCCGGGATGGAGTGGTTGACGGCCACGAACTCGCAGTCGAAGGTGCCGAACGTGCGCCGGTCGCCCTCCTTGACCTCCACCGTCACCGGCGTGATGCGGTGCTCGACGAGCTTGGCCTCGATGAGCGCGAGGGTGAGGCGTGAGCCGACGAGCGGGATGTCGGGCCGCTCGCGCAGCAGGTAGGGCACGCCGCCGATGTGGTCCTCGTGGCCGTGCGTCAGCACGATCGCGTCGATCTTGTCGAGGCGGTCCCGGATCCACGTGAAGTCGGGGATGATGACGTCGACGCCCGGCTGGGACTCGTCGGGGAAGAGCACCCCGCAGTCGACGACGAGCAGCCGGCCGGCGTGCTCGAACACCGTCATGTTGCGGCCGATCTCGCCCAGACCGCCCAGCGGGACGACCCGCAGCCCGTCCTTCGGCAGGGCCGGCAGCGCGTCACCGCTCCGGCGACGCGGCCCCCGCCGGCTCATCGCCGGACCTCGGTCGCGGACCCCGCGTTCGGCAGGGGACTGGGGTGGTGCGACGGGATGTTCACGGGGTTCTCCGAGCTTGGGTCTGGCGACGGGCGCGTCGGCCCCGGTGGGACCCACGCCCTCATCGTGGCAGGAATGGCGCGCGCGAGCACAAACGCCCCTCCGGACGAGGCTGGTTGGCATACTCGGTGGGATGCCGAACGCCACCGGTGAGCTCGAGCTGACCACCGACGAGCTGCGGGCCGTCGTCGCGTATGCCGTCGCCTGCGCCGAGCCCACCCTCGTCCTCTTCGAGCGGGCCGAGCCTGACGACCCGCGCCCCGCGGCCGCGCTCGACGCGGCCCGCGCCTTCGCCCGCGGAGGCAGGCGCACGCGCCTGCAGCGCACCGCCGCCACCGACGCGCACCGGGCCGGGAGGGAGGCGCCGACCGACCCGGCCCGGCACGCGGCGACTGCTGCGGGCGACGCGTGCGCGGCGGCATACCTGCACCCACTGGCACGAGCGACGCAGGTGCGCCACATCCTGGGTGCGGCGGCCCACGCCGCCCGCGCGGCCGAGCTCGCGCGCGGCGACGACCCCGTGGTGGCGGAGTACATGCTCGACGCTGCGGCGAAGCGGGCCACGCCGGAGCTGCTCGACGTGCTCGACCGCTACCCGCGGGCACCGCACGGGCGCACCCGGGTGGCCGAGCTCATGACCCGGCTCGACTGCCTGCTCCGCGACCCGCGCCCGACGCCGCGCGTCGTCGAGGACCCCGGACCCTTCTTCCACGGGACGCGCGCCGACGTCGCCGTGGGCGACCTGCTGACCCCGGGCTGGCTCACCAACTACGGCTCGGGCCGGGTCTCGAAACACGTCTACATCACCGCCAGCGAGAACGGCGCCCCGCTCGCGGCCGAGCTGGCGCGGGGCGACGGACCGCCGCGCGTCTACCGCGTCGAGCCGCTGGGCACGATCGAGGACGACCCGAACGTCACCGACAAGCGCTTCCCCGGCAACCCGACCCGCTCCTATCGCACGACCGAGCCGCTGCGCGTCGTCGAGGAGGTGCTCGGCTGGGAGCCCCCGTCGCCGGAGGTCGTCGAGCGCATCCGGGCCCACACGGGCGAGCTGGCCGAGCTCGGCATCGAGGCCATGGACGACTGAGCCGCTCCCTCGTCGTCCGCGGGAGGGCCGGTCGGGGACGGATGACGCACCTTCGGGGGTGGACGGCCCACCTGGAGCACAGGCCCAGCGGTCACCGCACCGGAAGGTGCGTCACTCGTCCCCGGGAGCCGTCAGACGGGGCGCCGGGCGAGCCAGTCGGAGAAGGCGTCGCCCTGGGTCTCGGTCCACAGGCTCGCGGGTGACTCGGCGAGGAAGTCCTGCAGCAGCGCCTCGGTGCGCTCGCGCCCGAGGGTCGTCAGCAGCCCGCCCAGCGTCTCGGGGTGGGTGCGCACGAGCAGCGAGAGCCGCGCCTCGTCGGTCAGGGCCCGCATCAGCGTCGCGCCGGGGTCGGGCGAGGTGAGCCGGTCGGAGGCCCGCGTCGTGTAGGCGACGAGCTCGGCCTCCCGCTCCGCCGTCGTGCCGGACGGCGCCGGGGCGTCGCCCGGGGCCCACGTGGCCACCTGCCCGGTCCGCGGCGGCGCACCCGACGCGGCCTGTGGCATACGGACGAGGTCGTGCATGCCGGCGAGCACGTCGCGCAGCCCGGCGACGCCCTGCGCGGCGAGGGACGCGGGCACGGCCTCGTAGATGACGGCACGCACGCGCGGCAGCATCGGCACGACACGGGCCGCGAGCGCCAGCAGCTCGGGGTCGATGGGGCCGACGTGCGCGTCGAGGTAGTAGCCGTCGGTCTCGAATCCCCCGGCGAGGTGCACCTCCCACACGCGGTCGAGTGGGATGAGCGAGAGGAACTCGGCCACGCCCTGGCGGCCGTTGCGCTCGTTGGTCCAGATGTTGTGCAGGTCGAGCAGGATGCCGCAGTCGGCGCCCTCGGCGATCGCCGCGACGTACTCGCCGTCGCTCAGGTCGCCGGGCACGGGCCGGAGGTAGTTCGTCGGGGTCTCGACGAGGAAGGGGCGGTCGTATGCCGCCTGGTAGTCCGCGATGTGGCGCACCGCAGCCTCGACGGCCTCGGGCGTCTGCACCGGCGGCAGGAGGAAGCCGGCGTGCGCGTCACCGGCGACGTTGAAGGCGAGGTGCTCGCTCCAGTGCACGGCGTCGAGGTCCCGTGCGGAGGCCGCGGAGGCCAGCACACCCGCGTGGCTGGGGGCCGTCATGCCGCCCACCGGGTAGCCGACCCCGTGCGCGAGCAGCGGCCGTCCGCACCCGCGCAGCCAGGCGAGCGGCTCGGGTGAGATGACCATGCCGCCGGCGGTGCGGGTCTCCCAGAGGGTCTGCGGTTCGACCTCGACGACGTCGACGAGGTCCTCGACGCCGCCCCACAGCTGGTCGAGCGCACCGAGGGCGATGACTCCGACGCCGAGGTCGAACCGCGTCCAGCTCACGACAGCTCGCCTCAGCCCACGCGCAGCTGCGGCGCGGTGAAGACCGGCTGCAGCTCGAGGTCGGGGCTGACGACGAACTCCTCGAACCGGCGCCAGTCGATCTGGATGCCGGAGTTGCAGTTGCCGCACCCGAAGCGGTCGAAGATGCTGGCCTGCACCTTCTGGAACGTCTCAAGGTTGCCGAGGATGTCGCCGGGCACGTGCACGGTCACCGCCACCTCGCGCGGCGGCAGCGGCTGCGGGTTGAGCTCGCCCATGGTCGTGGTCCTTTCACTCTGGAACGGCGACGGCTCGCTGCCACCGCCTGCCATCCAGAGCCCCCAGCCTCGCCCGCTGATACCGCAGCCGGATGCCGTCAGGTCCCGTCAGCTGCGCAGCACCTTCTCCATCGCCTTGCCCTTCGCGAGCTCGTCGACGAGCTTGTCGAGGTAGCGGATCTTCTGCATGAGCGGGTCCTCGACCTCCTCGACGCGCACCCCGCACACCGTGCCGGTGATCGCCGAGACCTTCGGGTTGAGGTGGGCCGCGGCGAAGAAGTCCTCGAACGTCGTGCCGCCCGCGAGGTGGCGGCCGAGCGCCTCCTCGTCGTAGCCGGTCAGCCACGCGATGACCTCGTCGAGCTCGGCCTGCGTGCGGCCCTTGCGCTCGACCTTGTTGACGTAGGCCGGGTAGACCGACGCGAACGGTGTCGTGAAGATGCGGTGCGCCATCCTCCGAGGGTAGCGACGGCTGACCCTGCCGCACACGGACGCGGAACGTCCGCAACCGGTCCTAGCGTGCTGCGCATGGCCATCGCCCGATACCCCAGCTTCGTCCTCGACTGCCCCGACGCGGAGGCACTCGCCACCTTCTACGGCTCGCTGCTCGGCTGGAGCGTCAAGAGCTCCGACGGGTGGGGCGAGATCCGCGACGAGGGTGGCAGGCAGTGCATCTGCTTCCAGCAGGTGGAGCACTTCACCGCCCCGCAGTGGCCGGGGCAGGACGTGCCCCAGCAGGTGCACCTCGACGTCATGGTCGAGGACCTCGACGCCGCCGAGCCCGAGGTGATCGCCCTCGGCGCGACGAAGCACGAGCACCAGCCCGGCACGTCGTTCCGCGTCTTCCTCGACCCGGCCGGGCACCCTTTCTGCCTCTGCGTCGACTGACGGCTGCGGCAGCGCGAGGATGGGTCGATGACGGACTACGAGGTCGGGGCGCTGACGCCGCGGACCTGGGCGGCCTACGCGGCGATGATCGAGCGGCACCGCGGCGTCTTCGGTGGCTGCTGGTGCACGTGGTTCCACACGCTGAGCGCCGACAAGGAGCGCACCTACGAGGGCAACCGCGCGCTCAAGCAGCGGCTCGTCGAGGAGGGCCGCGCGCACGCCGCGCTCGTGCTGCACGGTGACGACGTCGTCGCGTGGGCCCAGTTCGGCTCTCCCGCAGAGCTGCCCAACATCCACCACCGCAAGCAGTACGACGCCGAGGCCGACCTCGCGCCCGACTGGCGCATCACGTGCATCTTCGTCGACAAGGCGCACCGCAGGAACCACCTCTCGGCCCTCGCGCTGGGAGGTGCGCTCGACCTCGTCGCCGAGGCGGGCGGCGGTGTCGTCGAGGGCTACCCGCACGACAAGGGCGGCAAGCGCGAGGCCGTGCTCTACAACGGCACGCGCGCTCTCTACGAGGCGGCCGGCTTCGACTACGTGCGCCCCAAGGGGCAGTTCAACTGCGTCATGCGCCGGAGCGTGCCGTGAGCGGCCGTATGCCGTCCGCCGGGTCGGCGCCCGACGCTCGCGCAGGGTCGGCAGCAGGGAGCGGGCGCCCGCTGGGCGGGCTCAGGCGTCGGGTTCGGGGTCGTCGGGACGGGCCCAGGCGATGGCGATGAGCCGGCGCAGCACGTCGAGGTCCACGTCGTCGAGCCGCTTGACGTAGACGCAGCCGGCGCCCTCCGTGTGACCACCCAGCGAGGGCAGCAGGGCGGCGCCCTCGGGGAGGTCCTTGAGGCCGTAGACGACGAGCTGGGCCTTGCGCGGTGAGAAGCCGACCCGGGGCCAGGAGCCGCGGTTGCGCGAGTTGGTCGGCGAGACGTAGCGGTAGCTGCCGTAGCCGACGATCGAGGGGCCCCAGAGCACCGGCTCCGCCCCCGTCACCTCGGCGAAGATCTCCGCGAGGCGCAGTCCGTCGTCGCGGCGGCGGGCAGGCGTGACCGCCTCGAGGAACGCGGTCACGTCGGCATCGGTCGGGACCGTCTTCGGCTCAGCCATGCGGCCAGTCTGTCAGCCGCGGGCGACACCCGGGCCGGCATCGGGCCCGCCGTCCGTGGCGCCGGGGTCGCCCGCCGGAGCCGCCCCCTCGTCGGGCTGCCCGGGAGCTCGAGGGGCGTCCGGGGCCGGTGCGTCGTCGTCCGCGGGCACGGGCGGGACACTGCCGGGGATGCGGTCGTCGGTCATGGCGCGATCCTCTCGTGATCGGTCTCGTGTCGTACCCAGTCCGCGGCGGGCGCGCACCCTGCTGGTCGTCAGACCGCCGCGGCCGTCGCCCGGTCGATCTTGCGGTGGTAGTGCATGCCCGCGCGGCCACCGACGAGGGCGCCGAGCAGGCTCGCCACGGCCACCACGAGCAGGGCGACGATGCCGCCGGTCGTGAGCGTGCCGCCGTCCATGGGGATGCGCGGGAAGCTGTTGACCCGGCTCAGCACGTCGTACTTGCTGCCCGCCACGGCCGCGACGATCGCCACGACGACGGAGATGGCGACGGCCCAGACCCACACCGCGAAGCCCTGCTTCGTGCCGTCGAAGCGCGCCATCCGGCCGGCGACGTAGCCGCCGCAGTAGTAGGCGACGAAGAGCACGACGAAGAGGGCGACGACCCCGATCGTGCCGACGCTCTGCGGGTCGACGGCAGCACTGTCGGCGGCCTCGCTCGCTGCCCGGGCGACGTCGGTGCCGGTCGCGACCCCCACGGCCGTGCCGGCCGCGGCCACGAGGGCGGTGAGCAGCACCGCCATTCCGGTCGCCGTGAGCCAGCCGAAGAAGGCCGAGCCGACCTTGACGCCGCCGAAGCGCTCCTTGACCGTGGGCCGCTCGTCGGTGAGGGCGGTCGGCCGCCCGCCGCCGTCGGTGCGCTCGATACGATCCGTGCGCTCAGAAGATCCTGGTGCGGTGCTCATGGGGCGCCTCCTCGAACGGTGGGTGCAGTCGGCCTGCGGGAGAGACATACCCGGCCGGCACGGTCCCCGCTGCACCGGACGCCGGCCGTGGCTGGATCGTGGTGGGCGCAGCCGGCATCCGGCCGCGACGATCCGCGCCACGGCGGCGGTCTCGCGGGCGCTACCGACCTGCGTCGGCGGACGGCGTCGCCACCGCGTCCCGCAGCCGTTCGAGCGCTGCGCGGTGGTCGGGCAGCGACACCGACAGCAGGTCGTCGGCCATCGCGGCGAGCCGGCGGGGCACCTGGAGCGACTCGCGGCCGTAGTGCACGATCTCCTCGGTCGCGAGGTCGACGAGGTCGCCGACCACCTGGGGCCGCACGACGAGGCGCACCCGGCCGTCGGCGTCGCGCACGTAGCGGGTGTGGGTGCGGCGCGTGACGAGCAGGCGCAGGATGCGGTGCAGCTCGTCGACCGCCTGCACGGCCGTCGTCGGGTCGTTGATGCCGGGCGAGAGCGCGCGCTCGGCGATGTCGACGAGCTGGCGGATGCCGAAGGCGAGGTCCTGGCGCATCGTGCGCTCGGTCTCGAGGAGGAACCCGTCGCGCACACGCCCCACGGCGGCGTCGTCGAGGACGTCCGCGCCCCAAGCCGTGGCGAGCGGCATGTGCTCGGTGAGGAAGTCGCCGACCCCGACCTCGGCCACGACCACGACACCGAGCTCGCGCGCCAGGTCGGCAAGGTGCTCGACGTCGATCTCGGTGACGACGCCGTGGTGGCCGCCCGAGCTCACCGGCACGCTCGGGGTGCCGACCTCCGGCGACCACGTGCCACCCGGCTCGGGAGCGCCGGCGGGGTAGAGGTCGTCGGCGAGCGCCACCGCGCGGTCACCGATGCCCGAGATGACGTTCGAGACCTGGATCGAGACCGTGATGTGGTGGATGAACGCGATGAAGCAGCCCATCGAGGCGATGACGAGCAGGAAGGCCGTCGTCACCGACAGCTGCGGCACGAAGCTGTCGATGTCACCACCGCCGCGCACCGACCGCAGCACGGTCAGGGAGAAGACGAACGAGGCGATGAAGACGCCGAGCGTCACCTGCGTCGTGCGCTGGGCGAGGAAGTCGCCGAGGATGCGCGGCGTGAACTGGCTGCTCGCCAGCTGCAGCACGACCATGGTGATCGAGAAGACGAGACCCGTCACCGAGATCATCGCCGTCGCGATGGTGCTCAGCAGCCCTCGCGCGCTGTCGCTTCCCCCCTGGAACAGGTAGGGGACGTGCTCGGAGAGGCCTCGGTCGAGGAGCGGGAGCACGATCCCGGCGGCGATGGCCAGACCCCCGATCGCGAGCGGGACCGACCAGAACGGCCGCCAGACCCGCTGCCAGGCCGTCAGGTGGTGGGAGGAGGCCATGCCCCATCCTCACACCCGGGGCGACCGTGTCAGCGGATGCGGGCGAGGTCGAGGGTCCAGACCGGGTTGCCCGGCACCTGCGCGACCCGCGGGCCGGACGCGAAGCGCGTCGACGGCTGGATGAGCGGGACGAAGGGGCTGCGCGCGTTCATCGCGACCTGCCAGGCCGCGTAGGCCGCCGCCCGGTCGTCGCCGACGGAGTCGCGCGCCCCCTCGGTGAGGTCGTCGACGAGCGGGTCGGAGCCACGCGTCCACCCCGAGCGCAGGCCGACGAGCTCGCCCGGCGCGAAGGCCAGGTAGTTCTCGGGGTCCGGGTAGTCGGGGCTCCAGCCCCAGAGGCTGAACGCCGACCGGCCCGAGCGGTAGGCGGCGAGCGCCTCGCGCGCCGGGGCGGGGTTGAGCACGACCGTGATGCCGACCTGGGCCAGCTGCGCGCGCACGAGGCCCGCGAGCGCGCTCGTCGGCACGCCCTGGACGGGCAGGTCGGCGGCATACGTCAGCGGGATCGCCTGCCCCGCGTAGCCCGAGCGTGCGAGCGCCGCCTTCGCCCTGACGAGGTCGCGCTCGGGCACGACGGGCATCGTCACCACCGGACTGGGTATGCCGTCCGGCACGGTCGGCACGTCGGTGGCGGTCGCCGTCGGGGCGGCGGAGGTCGCGCCCGGGGTCGCGCCGGGCGTCGGCGTGCCCGTGGGGGTGGTGCCCGGGGCGGCTGACGAGCCCGAGGTGGCCGGGGTCGACGGCAGGCCCGCCGTCGGGGAGAGGTCGTCGAGCGCGCCGACGATGCCCGCGGGCACGAGGCCGGCGGCGGGCGTCGCCCCGGGGACGGCGAGGCCCAGCGCGCCGCGGTCGATGCCGAGGCGCACGGCCTGGGCGAAGTCGGGGTCGGCCGTCCAGCGGTTGAGGCCCTTGGTGCGGTTGAGCGCGAGGTAGGCGAGCGAGCTCGAGCGCACCGTCGTCACGGTGACGGCCGGGCCCGGGGCCTTCGTGGCGGTCGCGTTCGCCTGGCTCGCGGAGAGGTCGAGCACGAGGTCGGCCGCACCCGAGGTGACGTCGGCGAGCTGCTCGCGCGGCGTCCGGTTGCGCAGCACGACCTCGGGGAAGGCGGGCTCGGTGCCCACCCGGCTGGGGTTGGCGGTGAGGCGCACCTCGCGGGTGCCGGTGACCCCGTCGAGCACGTAGGGGCCCGAGCCGGCCGAGTGCGTCGACAGCCAGGCGGCCGCGGTGTCACCGGGGCCGATGGTGCCCCCGTGCGACTTGACCGCCGCCGAGTTGAGGATGCCGAAGGCGGGGTTGGCGAGGATCGCCGGCAGGGCGAAGTTCGACCCCGGCGAGCTGAGCGTGACGGTGCGGTCGTCGACCTTGAGCGCCGTCACCGAGCCGAGGATCGAGGAGGCCGGCCCGCGCAGGCCCTTCGCGCGCTCGAGGGTGAAGAGCACGTCGTCGGTCGTCATCGGGCTGCCGTCGGAGAAGACGACACCCTCGCGCAGGCGCAGCGTGAGCCAGCGCCCCTCCGGCGCGATCGTGTAGTCGGCGAGGCCCGGCACGACCTTCGTCGGGTCGTCGGGGTCGAGCGTCGTCAGCGTCTCGTAGAGGGCGTGCGAGAGCATCGAACCGGTGCGGTCGAACTGCCGGGTGGGGTCGAGCGTCGTGTGGTCGAAGACGGCGTCGACGACGAGGGGCCGGGCGCTGGCCGGCGTCGTGGCGGTGCCCGTCGGTGTGCTCGTCGGGTCGGCCGACGTGGCCGGTGTCGACCGGGTCGCGCTCACCTGCCCGGCAGGCGCCTCGCTCGTGCAGGCCGATGCCGTCGCGAGCGCGAGCACGCCGAGCGCCGCCACCACGGAGGGGCGGACGAGACGAGCTGGCATGGGCTTCCTTCGACACCGACGAGGGCACGGGTCACCGGCCCCGTCCCGGAGGCCCGAGTCTAGCCGCGGTCGGCCACGAGGCCCGGCGGGCTCTGCTCCGTGGACGTGCCCGGCACGCCCGGCGCGAGCACGAGGTAGCCCTGCGCGACGAGCACGAGGGCGATGGCGACCCACTTGCCGGGCGGCAGCTCGACGCCGTAGCGCCACCGGTCGATGAGCACGAGGCCGACCTGCAGGATGACGACCCAGCCCATCGTCACGAGGGCGAGCTCGGCGTACTGCAGCGACGACGCGTAGACCCAGAAGAGGACGAGGAAGGCACCCAGGCCGAGCACGAGGGCGCGGACGCTGCCGTGCTCGGCCCACTCCTTGGCGAGCACGGCGCCGGCGAGGTCGAGCCCGGCGAGGCAGGCCATGGCGACCGTCGCGACGACGGGGACGGGCCAGCTGTCCGGGGCCTTGATGAGGGGGAAGACATTGGTGACGTTCATGGAGGGGTCCTTCGTCAGGCAGGCCCGACGGGGCACGGGCCATGACCGTCAGTGCCGCCCCACCTCACCCGTGATACGGCTCCCTCACGGCAGCAGGTCGTCGAGGTAGGTCGGCAGCATCTCCCACCACGTCGGCCAGTCGTGGTCGTAGCGCGGGCCCCAGTCGTCGACCCGGTTGGGGATGCCTTTCTCGCCGAGCACCTTCGCGACGTCCCAGGCCTCGCCCGGGTCCTCCCACCGGCCGCTGCCGGTCGCGAGCACGATCATCCGCGAGCGCAGGGCGTCGAGGTCGTGGCCCTGCAGGTCGGGCAGGAAGTGGAGCGGCGAGCTGAAGTACATGTCGTCGGTGAAGGGGCCGCCGATGAACTTGTCGACGGCATACGTGCCGCTCATGCACACGGCGCTGCGCACGAGGTGCGGGTAGCGGCACGCGACGGCGAGGGAGTTGAAGGCGCCGATCGAGGCGCCGGCCGTGACGACGGGCAGCGGGCCGCCGACGTCGGAGTGGATCGCCGGGATGACCTCGCTGGCGATGGCGTCGTGGAAGCGGTTGAAGAGCGCCATCCGGTACTGCGTCGACCCGCGGTGCTGGGCCATGGCGCGGCCCGCCACGCTGTCGACGGAGTAGACCTTGGCCCGGCCGGCGTCGATGAGCGGCCGGAGGTGGTCGATCATCTTGTGCCGCTCCACCTCCTCGGCGTCACCGCCCGCGGTGGGGAAGAGCAGCACCGGGGCGCCGTAGGTGCCCCAGCGGGCCACCGTGATGTCCTGCTCGAGCCGCTCGGAGTACCACCGGTCGGTCACCTTCATGCGGATCACCCTTCTGGACAGGCTTATTCGTAGACGAACTTCTGGGGGCCGGGGAACAGCCACGACAGGCCGTCACCGAGGCCGTCGCGCCAGTTCTCCCAGTTGTGGCCGTCGCGCGACTCCGTGTAGCGCACGGTCGTGCCGGTGTGGCGGAAGACGGGCACCATCGAGCGGTTCGGGGTGATGAGCGGCTCGTAGACGCCGCACGTCATGTAGAGCCGGTCGACGACCTGCGACGGCTTCTCGCGGAACCGGTTGACGAACTTGACGACCGGGTCGAAGGCCGGGCCGCCGCCGTGCTCGAAGCCGATGTCGGTGAAGACGAGCGAGGCCGACTGGAGCAGCATCGAGCCGAAGAAGCCCGGGTAGCGCACGGCCGTCGAGAACGCCGCGATGCCACCGAACGAGCTGCCCATGAGGCAGCGCTCCTCGGGCGCGTCGATGAGCGGCAGCCGCTCGGTGAGCAGCGGCACGAGCTCGCGCGCGATGAACCGGGCGTGCGGCGCGTGGTTGGGGTACTCCTTGAGCCGGTCGCGCGGCGGCACGAAGACCGCGACGAGCGGGTCGACGTCGAGCCGGTGGATGAGGTTGTCGAGCACCGTCTTCATCGCCGCGAACTCGAGGTAGTCGGTGCCGTCGTGCACGACGAGGAGGGGGTAGCGCTGGGCGCTGTTGAACCGCGCCGGCAGGTAGATCTGGACCGGCTGGTCGCGCCGCAGCGCCTTGCTGCGGATCTGCTCCTCGACGAGCGTGCCGGGTCGGGCCTCGGGATCGTGCGCCACCCAGTCGGGCACCCGGTAGCCGATGGCCGCGCACACCGACGACGAGCCCATCGGGCTGTGCGCGAGGCGCCCGTTGAGCGGGTCGTTGAACCGCTCGTAGTGCTCGCCCTTGCGGATCTCGATCTGGTACTCCACCCGCGAGCCCTCGGGCAGCACGGTCGTCACGGCCCAGAGGTCCGAGTCACCGATACGCTTGAGCGGCAACGGGTCCGGCAGACCGACGACGCGGTGGCGCACCCACACCTCGTCGACGTCGCCGCGGTAGAGGAACGTGGCGCGCTCGCCCTCGATGATCGGGGCGCCGTAGCGCTCGAGGAAGCGGTCGATGGTCGGCCCGTCGAGCGGGAGTCGGTCGCGCAGCGTGTTGACGGCCAGGCGCTCGGTGGGGCTCATGCGGCAGCCACCACGGCCACGCGCCCGTCGGGCTCGACGACCCGCGCGCCGGCCGGCACCCGGGCGCGTCCGACGCCGTCCCCGCCGTCCTCGCCGCCCTCCCCGCCGTCCGGGAAGCGCACGACCGCGCCGTCGTCGAGGAGCACGAGCCGGTGCTCGGCGAAGCGCCGCGCGAGCAGCGACATCCGCTCGCGGTCCTCGAGGCGCAGCCGCCGCTTGGCGTGCGGCAGCACGAGCACCCCCGGCACGCGGCCGAGCCCGGTGTCGTGCACCTCGTCGGCCGTCACCCCCTGCGCGGTGAAGTCGTGGAAGAGCACGACCTGGTCGGTCAGGGCCATGGCCCCCGCCGACCAGGCCACGACGGTCTGCCCGGGCCGGAAGGCGACGTCGAAGACCCGCAACGTGCGCACCAGGGTGCGCACGTTGCCGCCCGCGACGACGACGGTGTCGCACTCGTCGAGCACGGCGTTGATCTCGCCGCGGTGCCAGCCGAAGAGCCCGCTCTCGTCGGGGCGGGTCACCTCGCGCACCGAGCGGTAGAGCTCGGCGAGCTGGGCGGCATACCAGCGGTCGACGTCGCGGACGGCCTCGATCGCGGCCTCGACGGCCGCCGGGCCGACGTCGTGGAGCGAGGTTCGGTGCCCCACGTCGCGCACCGCGTCGACGGCGCCCTGCAGCCGGATGCCGTAGAAGGCGCGCAGCTCGTCCTGCCGGTCGCGGAAGTCGACCGCGGCCGCGGCGAACTGCTCGTCCTTGGCGAGCACGTCCATCATCCGGTGGTGGAGGCGCAGGTTGACGCCGCGCCCCTCGAGGTGGCCGGTGAGCTCGCCGTCGTCGGACTCGCGCTCCTCCCAGCCGGAGTTGACGACGGCGATGCGGCCGTCGACGTCGAGCGAGCGGATCGTCGAGCCGACCGTCGTCGTGAAGCGTTGCGGGCCGAGCAGGATCGTCGTCATCAGGAGGCGATCAGCCCGCGTGGACGCGGATCGTGCGGCCGACGTCGTCGAGCATGGCCCGGGCCGTGTCGAAGTCGGGGTGGCGCAGGCGCACCCAGGCGTTGGCCATGTAGCCGGCCTCGACCCCCTGCGTGCCGTGCCCCACGGGCGGGAAGTGCCCGTCGATGACCCACTCGCCGTAGCGCGCCTGGATCTCGTCGATGCCGCTGTAGCCCGTGATCGACCCGTCCTGGTCGGGGCGCAGCGCGACGATGCCGGCGGCATACGTCCGCTGCATCCGCTGCTCCGGAGCGCGGTGCGTGATGACGTGCGCCCACTCGCGGTAGACGTCGACGTCGTTCGCGGCGGAGTAGACGTCCCAGGCGCCGACGCCGGGCGGTCGCGCGCCGATCTCGCTGAACTTGAGGCCCTTCGGGCCGTAGAACCACTCCATGTGGGTGGCCGACGTCTCGATGCCGAGCGCCTCGATGACGCGGCGGCCGAGCTCGCGCACCTCGGCGTAGAAGGCGTTGCCCGGCTCGTCGATGCGGTTCGTCGTGATGAACTGCGGCGAGATCCAGCGGTGGCGCATCGCCTCGAGCACGTTCGGGTAGTAGTGCGTGGCCCAGTCGTGCACGACCCGGCCGTCGAGCGTGATGGTGTCGTAGAAGCCCTCGTGGCCCTCGACGAACTCCTCGATGGCGATCGAGCTCTGTCCCTCGCGGCCGTATGCCGCCAGCGCGGCCTCGAGGTCCGCGTCACTGTCGACGCGCACCGTGCCCTGCGCGCCGGCGCCCGCACGGGGCTTGAGGATGAGCGGGTAGCCCTCGCGCTCGGCGAACGCGCGGGCCTCGGCGGCCGAGTCGACGGCGGCGCTCGCGGCGGTCGGCACCCCGGCCTGGCGCAGCGCCTCCTTCATCGACGGCTTGTCACGGCAGAGCCACGTCGTGCGCACGCTCGTGCCGGGGATGCCGCAGGCCTCGCGCACGTGGGCGGCGGGCATCGTGTGCGCCTCGACCGTGGCCTCGAGCGCGTCGACCCACACACGGTCCTGGAAGTGGCGCACGGCCCCGATCATCTGGTCGACGTCCGTCACCGAGCCGACCCGGTAGTAGCCGCGGAGCGCGCCACGCAGCTCGTCGCCGAGGTGCGACTCGTCGGACTCGCCGATGCCGTAGACGTTCGCGCCCACCGAGGCGAGGGCGTGCACGAAGCGCCGCTGGTTCGCCGGGAACGACGGCTCCACGAAGATGATGTTCACGGCAGCGACGCTATCGGTGATGCGGTGACCTCGCCACGGACGCCGGGCCGTCTCGCCGAAAGCCCGGCGCGGGCGCACGCCGCGCAGCAGACTGGTCACGTCGCCGTGGGGCCCGCGCATCGTCAGGAGGAGCCATGTCCAGCACCGTCTCCCGTCCGCCCGCCGCCGACCACGCCTGGACCGGCCCGCTCGTCGGCCTCGGCGTGCTCTCCGTCGTGCTCGGCGTGCTCGTGCTCGCCTGGCCCAAGGCGACCCTGCTCGTCGTCGCGGTCGTCTTCGGCCTGCAGCTCATCGTCGTCGGCGCCGTCCGCAGCGCGACGAGCCGCCTGCTGCCGAGCGACCCGGGCTGGCTGCGACCCGTCTCGATCGTGCTCGGCGCGCTGACGATCGTGGCCGGCGTCATCTGCCTCTTCCGCCCGGGCACCTCGCTCGTCGTCATCGCCATCTTCATCGCGGCCGGCTGGATCGCCGAGGGAGTGGCGGCCATCGCGCAGGGCACCGGGTCGGAGCGGACGACCGGCGCGCGGGTCTTCCTGCTCGTCAGCGGCGTCGTCGCCGTGCTCGCCGGGCTCGTCGTCGCGATCTTCCCCGGCTCGTCGCTCGTGCTGCTGACCCGCCTCTCGGGCATCATGCTCATCCTCATCGGAGCGGCCGAGCTCGTCGCGGCGTTCATGGCCCGCCGGGCGGTCGCCGCCGCCACCCCGCCCGGCCGCCACCGCTGAGGCGGGCCCACCGAGGAGGCCCACCGGCACCCGGCTGCGTGGAAGGTCGCACCCCCTAGAGGGGGACCGACCTTCCACGAACCGACGGCTCAGAGCCAGCCGCGCTCCTGGGCCACCCGCGCGGCCTCGGCCCGCGTCGACGTGCCGGTCTTGCCGATCGCCGAGCTGAGGTGGTTGCGCACCGTGCCGGGCGAGAGGTGCACGACGCCCGCGATGGTGGCGACCGTGCCGCCGCGCAGGGCCACGCCGAGCACCTCGCGCTCGCGGTCGGTGAGCGGGTTCGCGCCGTCGACGAGCGACTCCGTGGCGAGCGACGGGTCGACGACCCGCAGCCCGGCGTGCACGCGGCGCACCGCCTCGGCCAGCTGCCGCGCCGGCGTGTCCTTGACGACGAAGCCCGAGGCGCCCGCCTCGAGGGCCCGGCGCAGGTAGCCCGGCCGCCCGAACGTCGTCACGACGAGCACGCGCACCCCCGGCAGCGAGGAGCGCACGGCGGCCGCGGCAGCGATGCCGTCCATGCCGGGCATCTCGATGTCGAGCAGGCACACGTCGGCGCCCGACGTCAGCGCCGCGTCGACCACCTCGTCGCCCCGCCCCACCTCGGCCACGACCTCTAGGTCGGGCTCGAGCGCGAGCAGCGCCGCGAGCGCCCCGCGCACGAGGGCCTGGTCGTCGGCGAGCAGCACCTTGATCGTCTCGCTCACAGCGTGACCTCCAGCACGGTTCCGTGTCCCTCGGGGCCCGTGGCGATCGCGATCCGGCCGCCTGCGGCCTCGACCCTCTCACGCAGACCCCGGATGCCGTTCCCCTCCGGCCGCTCGCCGAGCCCCCGCCCGTCGTCGCGCACCACGAGGCGGTTCGACGCGAGCTCGACCCAGCAGGCATCGGCGTCGCTGTGGCGCACGACGTTCGTCGTCGCCTCGCGCAGCACCCACGCGAGCACGGTGCGGTGGCGCGGGTCGACGGCGCTCGGGTCGTCGGGCACGTGGCCCTCGATGCCGGCACCCGAGAGCGCCGTGCGCGCCGAGGCGAGCTCGTCACCGAGGCGCGCCACGCGCAGGCCGCCGACGGTGGCCCGGATCTCGGCGAGCGCCTGGCGGCTGAGGGCCTGGATCTCGGCGAGCTCGGCCTTGGCACGCTCGGGGTCGAGGTCGACGAGCCGCTCGGCGAGCTCGGCCTTGACGGTGACGACGGTGAGGGAGTGG
Source organism: Terrabacter aeriphilus (assembly GCF_039542985.1). NCBI lineage: Bacteria > Bacillati > Actinomycetota > Actinomycetes > Micrococcales > Intrasporangiaceae > Terrabacter > Terrabacter aeriphilus. Next base: position 70,540 of record NZ_BAABIW010000028.1, on the reverse strand, counting down.
CCGAGCACGTCGTGCACGTCGCGGGCCACGCGCTCGCGCTCCTCGACGATGGCGAGGTCGCGCGACAGCCGCTCGTACTCCTCGCCCCGGTCGGAGACGACGCGGACGCCGCCGGTCATGACCCCGACGGCGAAGACGATGATCGCCACGCTCCACGTGCCCTCGCCCGGGTCGGTGACGACGGCGGCCGCGCCGGCCACGAAGGTCGCCACGACGCCCACGCCGATCGCCGCGGGGATCGGCAGGGCGAACATCGCGAACGCGACGACGAACGGCAGGAAGCCGAGGCTGTTCGCGCCGATGATGAGGGCCGACCCGACGGTGCACGCGAGCAGCAGGGCGAGGATCCCGACCGCGCGCCGCGTCGTCGCGGGCTGCCGGCCGAGGCGCTCGAGGTGCGTGGAGCCGACGACGTAGGTCACCGCGAAGACGACGACGAGCGCCAGGCCGACGACGACCTGCCAGACGGGGCGCGGGGTGCCGACGAGGGCGATGACCGGGAAGACGAGGAAGACGAGCCAGACCCCGCGCACGACCCAGCCGTAGCGCTCCCAGGGGTTGCGCCCTGCGCCCTCGGGCGCCCGGTCGGCGCTCGGGGCATCCGGGGCGGAGGTCTGCGTCACTGGCGCTCCCGACCGCGGCGCACGAGGAGGACGGCGAGCGTGCCGAAGATCGTCAGCCACGCGACGACGTTGAGCACCGGCACCCAGAGCGGGTCGTGCGAGCCGTCGGCGAGGTAGCCCTCCGTCAGCGGGTAGCGCGCCAGGGCGGCGTAGCCGTAGAGGGGCGTGAACTTCGCGAACGTCAGGATCGCGCCCGAGAGCGGGATGAAGAGGTTGCCGAGGAAGGCGAAGATCACCATCGAGCCGCTCGCCGCGCCGACGGCGGCCTCGGAGCGGAACGCGGTGCCGACGAGCAGGCCGTAGACGGCGAAGACGGAGGAGCCGACGAGGCAGAGCAGCGCGCTCAGCGCCCAGGCCTGCCCGGAGCCCCGCGCGCCGGTGGCGGCGCCGAGGGTGAAGGTGAGCAGGATCGGCACGGCGGCGACCGTCATGGCGATGAGCGCCTTCATCGCGATGTACGACGAGTCGGCGAGCGGCGTCAGGCCGAGCTGGCGCCCCCATCCCTGCTGCCGTTCCACCGCCGCGTTGCCCCCGATGCTCGTCGTGGCCGTCACCGCCCCGTAGGCGGCCATGCTGATCATGACGTACATGGCGACGTTGCCGTTGCCGATGCTCTCGCCCTTGGCGTCGACCGTCGCGCCGAAGACGAGGAAGAAGAAGGCGGGCAGCACGGCGGTGAAGAACATGCCGGTCCAGTCCCGGGTGATCCGTCGCATCTCGAGCAGCGTGAAGGTGGCGTTCATCGGACGAGCTCCTTGGCATCGGTGCCAGCAGTGGCGTCAGTGGGGTGGGTGGAGCCGGCGGACCCGGCTGAACCAGGGCCTGCGGCGTCGCGGTCGTCGCCGGTCAGGGCCATGAAGGCCTGCTCGAGACCGGCCGTGACGATCTCGAGGTCGGTGCCGCCGAGCTCGAGGAGCAGCAGGCGCGCGACGGCGTCGGAGTCCGTGGCCGAGAGGACGACGCGGGCGCCGCGCTCCTCGACGTCGCGCACGCCCTCGAGCGTGCGCAGCAGGCGCACCGACTCGGCGACCGAGCCGGCCGGCAGCGTCGCCGACACGGTGCGGCCGCTCGCCCGGGAGCGGATCTCGGCCGTCGTGCCGTCGGCGACGACGCGGCCGCCCGCGACGAGCACGATGCGGTCGGCGAAGGCGTCGGCCTCCTCGAGGTAGTGCGTGGCGAAGACGACGGTGCGGCGGCCGGCCGCGGCGTCCTCGTGCATGGTGTCCCAGAAGGCGCGGCGGGCGGTGACGTCCATGCCGGCGGTCGGCTCGTCGAGCACGAGCAGCCGCGGGTCGGGCAGCAGGGCGAGCGCGAAGCGGAGCCGCTGCTGCTCACCGCCGGAGCACTTCGACACGCGGCGGTCGGCGAGCGACCTCAGCCCCGCGCGGTCGATGACCTCCTCGACGGGGGCCGTCGACGCATACGTCGAGGCGATCATCCGCACCGTCTCGCGCACCGTGAGGTCACGCAGCAGGCCACCGGTCTGCAGCACCGCGCTGACGTCGCCGGCGACGACGGCCTCGCGCGGGGGCCGGCCGAAGACCCGGGCGCTGCCCGACGTCGGCTCGGTGAGGCCGAGCACCATGTCGAGGGTGGTCGTCTTGCCCGCGCCGTTCGGCCCGAGGAAGGCGACGACCTCGCCGGGCTCGATGCGCAGGTCCATGCCGGCGACCGCGCGGACGGTGACGTCCTGCGAGCCGCGGCGCGGGGCGAAGGTCTTGACGAGGGAGCTCAGCTCGATCGCCGGCGCCCCCGAGGCGGCGGCGGTCGGGGCGGGTGTCGTGGTCATGGCCCCTACTGTGCCGCCGGAGGGCCGCGCGCAGCAGCGGCAGGCGTCACGAACCGCGGGTGACAGGTGTCACGGGTGCCGCGACACGACAGACTTGGCCCATGGCGACCTTCACGATCCGGCTCGACCCGCCCCTGACCGCGCCCGAGGCGTGGCGCCGCATCCTCGACCTGCACGGGCACACAGCGGTCATCCCGCTCACGACGGTCACCGGCGCGGCCATGACGGCCGACGCACTTGTCGAGGGTTCGCGCTTCGTCGCCCGCACGGGTGTCGGGCCGCTCGCCTTCGACGACGTCATGGTCGTCGACGAGATCACGCAGCCCTCGGTCGACGGCCCGGGGCGTGCGCGGATCCGCAAGGAGGGCAAGGTGGTCCGCGGTTCGATCGACGTCGCCGTGATGCCGCAGGCATCGGGCTCACGGGTCGAGTGGTCGCAGCAGATCGGGGTGCGCGGGGTGCCGCGCGTGCTCGACCCGGTCGTCGCGCAGGTTGCCCGGCTGGCGTACGGCACCGCGCTCAAGCGGCTGCTCGCCCGGCGAGGTTAGGCTGGCGACAGGCCCGGCCCCGGTGACCAGCGGAGGACCAACGCGGTGGATCGCTTCCAGTACCTGCTCCTCATGCTGGCCTGCCTCGCCGTGACCCTGCCGCTCGAGTTCGTGCTCGGTGCTCGCGTCTACCGCCGTCCCGGGCTGCTGCTGACCGCCCTGCTGCCCGTCGTCGTGCTCTTCTCGGCGTGGGACCTGCTCGGCATCCACCGTGGGCACTGGAGCTACAACCCGGCCTACGTCACCGGCCTGCAGCTGCCGGGCTCGATGCCGGTCGAGGAGCTCGTCTTCTTCGTCGTCGTGCCGATCTGCGGGCTGCTCACCTACGGCGCGGTCGGGCAGGTGCTCGCCCGGGTGCGCCGCCTGCGCCACCGGTCCGGCGTCCCCCGCGCCGACTCCGGCGGCGCCGCGACGCACGAGCGGGTCGGCGATGCCTGAGTACACCGTGCTCGCGGTGCTCGCCGTGCTCGCCACCGTCGGGCTCGAGCGGTGGTCGGGCACGGGGGTCTTCCGCACCCTGCAGTTCTGGCTCAGCATGACGATCGTCTTCGCCTTCCAGGTGCTCGTCGACGGCTGGCTGACCAAGCTCTCCGCCCCGATCGTGCTCTACGCGCCCGAGCACTTCCTCGGCGTGCGCTGGCCGTGGGACGTGCCGATCGAGGACTACCTCTTCGGCTTCGCCATGGTGGCGAGCGTCATCGTCCTCTTCGAGCGCGCGCGCCGGCGGCGCGCGGCGCGCCAGACGGGCCACGGCGACGCGGACCGCCCCGAACCCCTGCCCCAGGAGCACCCGTGACCGACACCCAGCCGGCCAGGGAGGCCGTGCCCGAGGCCTTCGACGACGTCGCGGACCGCTACGACCTCATGGTGGGACTGAGCCCCGGCTACCACCGCCAGCTGCGCTCCTCGGCGACGCTGCTCGTCGACGCCGTCCGCGCGTCGACCGCCGGCACCGACCCGCCCGAACCCCCCGGACCCACCGACCCCGCAGGGCCCGAGCTGCCCCGGCACTACCTCGACCTCGGTTGCGGCTCCGGCGCGTCGACCGCCGCGCTCGTGCGGGCCGCCCTCGCCGGCGACGAGGACGGCGCAGCCCGTCCCCTCGTGCTGGGCGTCGACGGCTCGGCGGGCATGCTCGCGAGCGCCCGCACCAAGCGCTGGCCCGACGGCGTCTCGTTCGCGCAGGGCCGGGCCGAGGCGCTCGCCGACCAGCCGGAGCTCGGGCCCGCTCGGCGAGCCGGCGGCCTCGACGGCGTGCTCGCGGCCTACCTCGTGCGCAACGTGCCCGACCGCGACGCGGTGCTGCGCTCGATCCGCCAGGAGCTGCGCCCCGGTGGGGTGCTCGTCGTGCACGACTACTCGGTGCGCGGCCGGCCGGTCTCCACGCTCGTGTGGACCCTCGTCTGCTGGGGCGTCATCATCCCGCTCGGCTGGCTCACCTCGCGCCGCACCGGCCTCTACCGCTACCTCTGGCGCAGCGTGCTGCGGATGGACTCCACCGCCGAGCTCGAGCAGCGCCTGCGCCGGGCCGGCTTCGAGCAGGTGCGCACCGTGCCGGTGGGCGGCTGGCAGCGCGGCCAGGTGCACCGGGTCGTCGGGCGCGCCCCGTGAGCTGGCGGCCGGGGCTCGACCCCCGCGCCGTGCGCCACCCCGCCACCCCGGCACCCGGACCCGAGGCCCGCCCCGGCGAGTCCGGCCGGGCGCTCGTCGTGGGCGGCGGCATCGCGGGCCTCACCGCCGCGACCGGCCTCGCGGAGCGCGGCGTCGACGTCGTGCTCGTCGAGCGCGAGGCGACCCTCGGTGGGCGCGTGCGTTCGTGGCCGGTCACGCCCACGGGTCCGGACCCCACCGAGCCCGCCGCTCCGTCCGGCGTGACGATGAGCCGCGGCTTCCACGCCTTCTTCCGCCAGTACTACAACCTGCGCGCGCTGCTGCGCCGCGCCGACCCCGGGCTCGAGCGGCTGGTGGCGGTGCCCGACTACCCGCTCACGCTCGCCGGCGGCCCGACCGACTCGTTCGCCGGCATCCCGCGCACCCCGCCGCTCTCGATCGCCGCCTTCGTCGCGCGCAGCCCGAGCTTCCCGCTCTCGGCCCTGCGGCGGGTCGACGTCGGCGCGGCCCTCGGCCTGCTCGACGTGCGCTTCCCCGACATCTGGTCGGAGCTCGACGGCGTGAGCGCCGCCGAGGTGCTCGACCGGCTGCGCTTCCCCGAGCAGGCGCGTCACCTCGCCCTCGAGGTCTTCGCCCGCAGCTTCTTCGCCGACCCGCGCGACTTCTCCGGCGCCGAGCTCGTCGCGATGTTCCACACCTACTTCACCGGCTCCGCCGAGGGGCTGCTCTTCGACGTGCCCGACGACGACTACGACACCGCCCTGTGGCGCCCGCTCGCGGCCCACCTCGGCCGGCTCGGCGTCGAGCTGCGCACCGGCACGTCGGTGACGGGGCTCGAGAGCACGCCGGACGGCATCCGGGCCGGGCTCGACGACGGCGGCTCGCTCGTCGTCGACGACGTCGTGCTCGCCACCGACCGCGCGACGCTCCAGCGCCTCGTCGCCGACGCACCCTGGCTCGGCGAGCCGGCGTGGCGCGCGTCGGTCGCCGCCCAGCGCACCGCCCCACCCTTCGCGGTGTGGCGCCTCTGGCTGGACCGCCCTGCCGCAGCGGGCAGTCCGCTCTTCCTCGGCACGAGCGGCCACGGCCCGCTCGACAATGTCACGTTCGTCGACCGGATGGAGGCCGGGGCCGCCGCGTGGTCGCGGTCCTCGGGCGGTTGCGTCGTCGAGCTGCACGCGTATGCCGTCACCCCCGGCACCGACGAGCGCTCGCTCCGTGACGAGCTGCGCCACCAGCTCCACGTCCTGCACCCCGAGCTGGCCGGCGCCGGCGTGCTCCACGAGGAGTGGCTGCTCTCGCAGGACTGCCCGCTCGCGGGCACCGACCCGTGGGCCGGGCGCCCGGGCGTCACGACCCCCGACCCCCGGGTCGTGCTCGCCGGCGACGGCATCCGCTGCGCGCTGCCCGTCGCCCTCATGGAGCGCGCCGCGACCACCGGCTGGCTCGCCGCGAACGCCCTGCTCGCGCGCCGCGGGCTGCCGGGCCACGACCTCTGGACCGTGCCCCTGGAGGGTCGCGGACGGGCCGTCGCCCACGCGCTGCGCGGCCTGCTCGGTGCGGGCACGCCTGGGACCCCCGCGACTCCCGTCGGGGCGCGTCAGTAGCCGACGGTCTCGCCACGGTCGCGCAGCAGCCAGCGCCGCTCGGCGTAGGCGAGGTCGTCGACCCAGAGCCGGCGCGCCGTCGACGCGACGGCCGGCCGCAGCAGCGGCGAGAGGGCGCGCGCCACCGCGAAGCCGCGCCGGTCCGAGTGCGCGATCGTCGCCTCGGTGACGACGGTCGTCGGCCGGCCGTGCCGGTCGTGGCCGACGAGCGTGGCGTGCGTCTCGACGACGCTGCCGGTCCCCTCGCCCTCGACGATCGTCATGACGATGGTGCGGGAGTCGGGGCAGCTGAACGTGGCCCGCACCGGCACGGCATACCTGCGCGTCACCCGGAAGGCGACGTCGACGACGAGCCGGTCGTCGGTGGACGCGGCGTCGTCGACGGTGAGGTGGCTGAAGGCGTAGGGGTGGTACCACGTGCCGTGCCAGGGGTCGAGGCGGTTCGCGACGACGTCGCTCGGCTCGCACGTGCCGCGCAGGGTCACGACCGTGGCGAACGACGCCGCGCCCGGCGGCCGCACCGGGAGCGCGGGCGCGTCGGTGGGCTCCTCGCCCTCGGTGGGCAGCCGGACCCAGAGCAGCACGCCGTCGTCGAGGGCGGGGAAGGTGAGCCAGTCGCGGCGCGCGCCCGGCTCGAGCGCGAGCCCGTGCCAGCGGCAGAACACCGCGCCGTGCATGACCTCGCAGTCGTCGAGCAGCGCGCCGAGGTGCGGGCACGTGCCCGGCCCCGCGAGCAGGTCGCCGTCGGCGCCGCGCCACAGCACGACCTCGCGGCCCCCGACGGTGCGCACGACCGAGCGGTCCGCGCCGACGTCGGTCGAGGCGCCCACGACGTGCCAGCCGCCGGCGTCTCGCCCCCGGGCGTCGTCGAACGACCGCCGGATGCGGCCCGGCCGTGCCTCGCGCCACGTGCCGGCGAGCCGGTCGCGGGGCACCTCCGGCAGCCGGCGCAGCGGGTTGGGGCTGCGGCGGCGCGGCGGCTGCGGACCGGAGTGGAGGTACGTCATGCGGTCGCCTCCCCGGGGTGGCCGGGGCCGAGCACGAGCACGCGCGCCGAGAGGGCCGCCTTGCGCCACGTCGGCACCCGCGCCCGGCCGCTCCACACGTCGTAGTCGCGGGCCTCGATGCGCTCGAGGATGCGGGAGTAGAGCGTGCGCGCCGCCCCGACGCACCGCGCCGACGCCCCCGGGAGCAGCGGTATGCCGGCGTCCGCCTCGTCGTAGAGGGCGCGGTTGCGCTCGAGCTCGAAGCGCATCAGCTCGCGCCACTGCGGGGTCACGGTGCGCGCGTGCGGGTCGGCGCCGTAGCGGCGGAGGTCCGCCTGCGGCACGTAGACGCGGCCGCGGTCGAGGTCCTCGCCGACGTCGCGCAGGAAGTTCGTCAGCTGGAATGCAAGCCCGAGCGAGCGGGCCGGGGCGAGCGCCTCGGCCGAGCGCGGCCGCAGGACGGGCAGCATCATCTCGCCGATGACGGCCGCCGACCCGTCCATGTAGGCCAGCAGGTCGTCCCACGTCTCGTAGGTCGACTGGGTGAGGTCGAGGGCCATGGCACCGAAGAAGCGTTCGAAGCACTCGTCGGGGATCGCGCACGCGCGCACGCTGTGCCCGATCGCGGCGAGCACGGGGTCGGCCGTCGGGGCACCGGCCACCACCTCGCCGAAGTCGTCCTGGAGCCCGCGGAGCCGCTGCGCCGTCGCCGCCGCCCGGTCGGGGGTGGTGGCGCCGGCGTCGTCGACGATGTCGTCGGCGAGGCGGCAGAGGGCGTAGACGGCATACACGTGCCGGCGGCGCTCGGGGGGCAGCAGGAGCGTGCCCCAGTAGTAGGTGGTGCCGTGCTCGCGGGTGATCCGGGCGCAGCGCCGGTAGCCCTCGGTGAGCAGCGCGTCGGCGGTCGCGGCGGCCGTCATCGCCGGCCCCCGCGCGCCCGGCCCGCCGCACCTGCCGCGCCCCCACGTCCCGGCAGGTAGGCGTCGACCCGGTCGGCCGCGAGCTTGCCGCTGACGAGCACCATCGGCACCCCGACCCCCGGCACGGTGCCCGAGCCCGCGAAGACGAGGCCCGGCACGCGGCGGTCGAGGTTGCCGGGGCGAAACGGGCCGGTCTGGCGGAAGGTGTGGGCGAGGGCGAAGGGCGTGCCGCGGTGCATGCCGAGGCGCTCCCACTCCAGGGGCGTCACGAGCTCCTCGGCCACGACGTCGGTCGGGTAGCCGTTCGCCCCGAGGAAGGCGTGCAGCCGCTCGCGCATCGGCCCCCGCTCGCGCGCCCAGTCGACGCGGCCGTCGAGGTTGGGCACGGGCTCGAGCACGTAGAGCACCGAGCTGCCCGCGGGGGCGAGCGTCGGGTCGCTCAGGGTCGGCACCGTGACGAGCCGCGAAGGGTCGGGCATGAGCCGCTGGTCGTCGATGAGCGCGCGGAAGGCGCCGTCCCAGTCGGAGCCGAAGTGGATGTTGTGGTGGCTCGTGCCCGGCTCGGGCGTGCCCGTCGCGCCGACGTGCCAGACCACGGCCGAGGGCGAGTACGTGCCGGTGCGCACGACGCGCGGCGCCGTGAGCTGCGGCAGCAGGTGCTCGTACGCGGTGGGCAGGTCGAGCGTGCAGACGACGGCGTCGGCCCGCAGCCGCTCACCCGACTCGAGCTCGACGCCGGCCACGGCCCCGCGCCGGTCGAGCACGAGCCGGGTCACCGTCTCGCCGAACCGCAGGTCCGCGCCGGCCTTGGCGGCCGCGGTCGCGAGCGCGGCCGGCACGGCGTCCATGCCGCCCTCGGGCCACCAGACGCCCTCGATGCTGTCCATGTAGGTGATGACGGCGTAGAGGGCGAGCGCGCTCTCGGGCGACAGGCCGGCATACAGGGCCTGGAAGGAGAAGAGCCGGTGCAGGCGCTCGTCGCGGAACCACTCGCGGATGACCGGCCCGAGGCGCCGGAAGCCGCCGAGGCGCACGAGCCGGGCGGCCGCGCGCGGCGAGCGCGCGAGGTCGAGCGGGCTGTCGAAGTTGGCGTCGATGAAGTGCGGCATCTCGACGCGGTAGAGGCGCCGCAGCCAGTCGACGAAGTCGACGAAGGCCGCGGCGTCGACGCTGCCGCACGTGTCGGCGATCTCCTGGCGCATGGCCTCGACGCCGTGGCGCACCATGATCTGGCTGCCGTCGTCGAAGCGCGCGCGGTAGGCGGGGTCGAGCAGGCGCATCGGGAGCGCGTCGTGGAGCGAGGTGCCCGCGGCCGCGAGCGCCTCGCCGACGAGGTCGGGCATCGTCATGACGGTCGGACCGGTGTCGAAGGTGAAGCCGTCCCGCTGCAGGCGCAGGCCGCGCCCGCCGGGGGCGTCGTGGCGCTCGACGAGGGTGACGTCGTGACCCCGGCCGACGAGGTGGCACGCGGCCGCGAGGCCCGAGAGGCCCGCCCCGATGACGACGACACTCATGAGTCGCGCCAGCCGATCGCCCGCGCGAGCGCGACGAGCTCGTCGACGGCGCCCGGGTCGAGGTCGGCGCGCGCGAGGGCCGCGCACGCGAGGTCGACCTCCGAGGCGATGCGCCGCTCGGTGCGCTCGAGCACCCCGGCCTCACGCATCGCCTCCTGGAGCAGGGGCACGGCCTCGGGGGTCACGGTGGCGTGCGGGCCGAGGTGGCGCGCGACGAGGTCGGCGGGCAGGGCGCGCTGCGCCTCGGCGAGCAGCACCGTCGGCTTGCCGGAGAGCAGGTCGTCGCCGACGGGCTTGCCCGTGCGCGCGGGGTCGCCCCAGATGCCGAGGATGTCGTCGCGCAGGGCGAAGGCCTCGCCGACGTGGCGGCCGTAGTCGTCGAGGGCCTCGAGCGCGCCCGGGGGCGCGGGCTCGGGGTCACGCCCGGGCTCGCGCTCGGGCGAGGGGACGGAGGTGGAGCCGGCTCCGGCGGCGAGCGCGCCGAGGCACAGCGGTCGCTGCACGGTGTAGGCGCCCGACTTGAGCATCGCCACGAGGCGGGCCCGCTCGAGGTCGCGGCGGCGGGCCGCGGCGCCGGTCACGTCGAGCAGCTGGCCCTGCACCAGCTCGCGCAGCATGTCGGCCCAGGCGCGGCGCAGGGGTGGGCTGCACGAGGCGGCGAGGTGCCACGCCTCCGTCAGCGCGAGGTCCCCGTAGAGGATGGCGACGCTGTCGCCGAACAGCTCCGGGTCGCCGAGCGCGTCGGCCCGCACGTGCGCCCGGGCCGCCTCGACGTGGGTCGTCGGGCGGCCGCGCCGTGAGTCCGACCGGTCCATGACGTCGTCGTGCACGAGCGCGAAGAGGTGCACGAGCTCGAGCGCCGCGCAGAGCGCGACGAGCTCGTCGCGGCCGCCGCTCCCGCCGCGCTCAGGGCCCCGCGCGGCCACCCAGCCCCAGTGGCACATGACCGGCCGGAGCCGCTTGCCCGTGGCCGGCAGCAGCCAGTCGCGCAGCAGCTCCGGCAGGTCGGGGGCGATGACGTCGGCGGGCTCGGGCGAGCGGGCCCGCCAGTCCTCGACGAGCCGGTCGCACACCTCACCGAGGAGGGCGTCGGTGTCGGCGAGGGTGCGGGCGAGGTGTCGCGGGTCGTCGGCGCCCGGCCGCGGGACGTCGGCCCGCGCAGGGCTGCGCCGACCGGTCGGGCGCGTGGAGACGTCGGACGTCATGCCACCGACAGGTGGGCAGCGGGGCAGGGGCTCGGCGACACACGACCACTGTCGGGGGCGCACCCCCCGTTGGCAAGGGTCGTGTCCAGCGTTGCCGATCCGCCGGCACACATCCGGAACGGGTCCGGCGACGAACCACCGGGCATGATCCGCCTCCGACACGCCCTCAGCGGGATCCTCGCCGCCGTGGCCGGCATCGCCGCCGGCCACCTCATCGCCGGCTTCCTCGACCCCGCCTCCTCTCCGGTGCTCGCCATCGGGTCGACGGTCATCGACCTCACCCCGACACCGGTCAAGGAGTGGGCGATCGCGCGCTTCGGCACCAACGACAAGCTCATCCTGCAGGGGTCCGTGCTCGTCGTGACCCTCGCACTGTCCGCCCTGGCCGGGCTGCTCGCGCGCCGCCGGCTCGCCCTCGGCATCGGCTTCATCGTGCTGCTGACCGGGCTCGCCGGGGCGGCCGCCCTCAGCCGCCCCACGGCCGGCGTGCGCGAAGCGGTGCCGGCGCTCGCCGCGATGGCGGTCGGCGTCGCGGTGCTCGTGCTGCTGGTGCGGCGCGTGGCCGTGCCGTCGCGCCCGGCCGACGCCCCCGACGAGGTGGACACGGCGGACGGTGCGCCCCGGACGACCGGCACGAGCCGCCGCGGCTTCGTCGGCGCCGCCCTGGGCGTCACGGCGCTCTCCGCGCTCGCCGCCGCCGGTGGCCAGCTGCGTGCGGGCGCCCGGTCGCTCAAGAGGATCGTGCTGCCGAAGCCCGCGGACGCCGCCAAGGCACTGCCCACGGACCTGGCCGGCCAGGTGCCCGGCATCTCGCCGCTGCGCACCCCGACCGCGAAGTTCTACCGCGTCGACACCAACCTCGTCGTGCCCCAGGTCGACGCCGACAGCTGGACGCTCGAGATCGACGGCATGGTCGAGAAGCCCTTCTCGATGACCCTGCAGGAGCTGCTCGCGATGCCGATGATCGAGCGCGACATCACGATGACGTGCGTCTCGAACGAGGTCGGCGGCGGCTACGTCGGCGCGGCCCGCTGGCTCGGCGTGCGCCTGACCGACGTGCTCGACCGTGCCGGCGTCAAGGGGTCGCCCGACCAGCTGCTCAGCACCGCGGTCGACGGCTTCACCATCAGCACCCCGCTCGAGGTCGTCCGCGACGGTCGCGACGCGATGATCGCCGTCGGCATGAACGGGGCGCAGCTGACCGACACCCACGGCTTCCCGGCGCGCCTCATCACGCCCGGCCTCTACGGCTTCGTCGGTGCCACGAAGTGGCTGACCAAGCTGACCCTGACGACGTATGCCGCCGAGCAGGCCTACTGGACCAAGCGCCAGTGGGCGACCGACGCCCCCATCAAGACGAGCGCCCGCATCGACACCCCCGCACCGCTCTCGACCGTCAAGGCCGGCTCCATCGCCATCGGTGGGGTGGCGTGGGCGCAGCACCGGGGCGTCGGCAAGGTCGAGGTCAAGATCGACGACGGCCCCTGGCAGGAGACGAAGCTCGGCCCCGCCGTCAACGTCGACTACTGGCGCCAGTGGTACCTGCCGTGGGACGCGAAGCCCGGCCTGCACCGCCTCGCCGTGCGCGCCTTCGACAACGAAGGACGCGCGCAGCTCACCGAGCGCGCGACGCCGTTCCCGAGCGGCTCGAGCGGCATCCAGGAGGTCGTCGTGACCGTCGAGTGAGCCCTGCCCCGAAACTCGCCCGAAAAAAGTTCTCCGACAAGCCAATCCGGTTCCGCACAGGCACCGAATCCCACATGACCGTGCACCACCCAGCCACCCAAGGAGTGACTGACATGAAGACCCTGAAGACCCGCACCGGCCTCGTTGCCCTCGCGATCGCCCTCCCGCTGAGCCTCGCCGCCTGTGGCAGCTCGAACGACACCGCCTCCGCCGGCGCCGGCAACACCCCGGCCGCCACGTCGTCCGACTCGATGACGAGCTCCGCCCCGATGGACACCCCCTCCGACACGATGACCTCCTCGGAGTCGATGGACGCCTCATCGGCCGTCTTCGGCGCCGGCTGCGCGGCCGTGCCGAAGGATGGCGCCGGCTCGTTCAACGGCATGGCGACCGAGCCCGTCGCGACCGCCGCGAGCGCCAACCCGCTGCTCTCGACGCTCGTCACCGCCGTCAAGCAGGCCGGCCTCGTCGACACCCTCAACTCGGCCCCCGAGATCACCGTGTTCGCGCCGGTCAACGACGCCTTCGCCAAGATCCCGGCCGCCGACCTCAAGAAGGTCCTCGCCGACAAGCCGACCCTCACGAAGATCCTCACGAACCACGTCGTGGCCGGCAAGCTCTCGCCGGACCAGCTCGCGGGTGACCACAAGACGCTCGCCGGCACGACCATCACGGTCAAGGGCTCGGGCGAGGACTTCACCGTCGGCAAGATGGACGCCAAGGTCATCTGTGGCAACGTCCCGACCGCCAACGCGACCGTCTACATCATCGACGGGGTCCTGATGCCCTGATCGGTCCCCGACTGATCACGGCTCAGCAGGACCGTTCAACACCTGGGTGACGCACGAGAGGGCGAGGGGCGACACAATGGACCGCATGTCACGGTTCTCGGTGGTTCCCTCCGGCGACGACTCGCCGGAGGGCGCCCCCCGCCCTGCGTCGCTCGAGCAGCTGCTCCACCGGTCGGCGACCGGTGACGAGTCGGCCTTCGCCGAGCTCTACGACGCCGTCTCCGCCCGCCTCTTCGGACTGGTCAGGCGGGTCGTGCGCGACCCGGCCCAGTCCGAGGAGGTCACGCAGGAGGTCTTCCTCGAGATCTGGCGGCACAGCGCCCGCTTCGACCCCGCCAAGGGCGGGGCGTTGTCGTGGATGCTGACGATCGCCCACCGCAAGGCCGTCGACCGCGTGCGGTCGGCGGAGGCAGCCCGCAACCGCGACGTCGGTTACGGCACCAGCCACCAGGACGTCAGCCATGACTCCACGTCGGAGGCCGTCGTCGAACGGCTGGATGCGGAGCGGGTTCATCTGGCCCTGGCGACGCTGACGCAAGCACAACGGCAGGCCCTCGAGCTGGCCTACCTCTCCGGCTACACCCACACCGAGGTGGCGACGATGCTCGACCTGCCCCTGGGAACGGCCAAGACACGCATCCGTGACGGATTGATCAGACTACGAGACACGCTGGGGGTGACACTGTGAGCGAGGACATCCACGCTCTCTCCGGTGCGTACGCGGTGGACGCCCTCGACGACGTCGAGCGGGCCCGCTTCGAGCGCCACCTCACCGGCTGCTCCGCCTGCCGCGCCGAGGTCGAGAGCCTCGTCGCCGCAGCCGTGCAGCTGTCGGTGCTGACGGAGGTGGCGCCGCCGCCGTCGCTGCGCGCCAGGGTGCTGGCCGACATCGCGAACGTCCGCCCGCTGCCCCCGCTGTCGGTGCCCGAGCCCGCCACGGGCGACGAGGCCGACCTCGCACCGGTGGACCAGTCCCCGACGGCCCCGCCCGCCGGGCCGGCGCCGATCGACCGCATCCCCGGCACCCGCACGGCCGCGCCCTCCGAGGGCGCACCGCAGGGCCCGACCGCCCCCGCGACCGTCGCCCCGCTCGACGACCACCGCCGGGCACGCAGCAGCTCCCGCGGCAGCTCCCGCGGCTTCTCCCGCGGGTGGCGCGTGCTCGTCGCGGCGGCCACCGTCGCGGTGCTCGCGGTCAGCGGGTTCTCGATCTGGCGCCAGGTCGGTTCCTCGCCGTCCAAGGCCCTCGCCGACCAGGTGCTCGCCGCCCCCGACGCGACGCGCACCGAGCAGCGGCTGGCCGGTGGCGGCACGGCGACCGTCGTCCGCTCGAGCTCGCTCCGCCAGGCCGTCCTCGTCACGTCCGGCATCACGAACCCGCCGGCTGACAAGGTGCTGCAGATGTGGCTCCAGGACCCGACCGGTCACATGACCTCGGCAGGCCTCATGCCGGGCGGCGGTGACCAGGTGGTGCTGCTCGCCGGTGACGCGAGCCACGCCAAGGGTGCCGGCGTCACGATCGAGCCGGCTCCCAGCGGCTCCGACCAGCCGACGACCAACCCGATCGCCTTCATCCCCTTCGCCTGACGACACCACCACCGAGTGCCCAGCCCCCGTCGGGGGCTGGGCACTCGTGCGCCGGGGGACGGATCGGTGGCGCAGGTATTGCGCTGCCGCAGTTGATGCGGCACGCTCGACCGATGCAGGACGACGCAGGACCGAACCAGACCGCCACGCCGACCGACCCCCGAGGTCTTGACGCGGGCGCGTCCGTCGAGGCCGTGCGGACCTCGATCGAGGCGGCCGCGACGGCGCTCGCCGCCTCGGACCCGACGCGGCCGCGTGAGGCCCTGCCGCTGCTGCGCCGCGCGCAGGAGCACCTGACCGCGGCGATCGACGAGGCCATGGCGGCGGCGCTCGTCGCCGACGGCGGCACCATCCGCACGACGGGCGCCCTCGCCGGGCTCTCCGAGAACGCCGTGGGGCCGCGCCTGGCGCGCACGAGGCTGCTCGCCGCCTACGGCACCGAGGCCGGACGCGTGACCGCGACCGGGGTCGAGCGCGCGCGCTACGACCTCGAGCAGGGGCGGCACCGCCCGGCGCCGGCGCCGGCGCCGACCGACCCACCCGCGCCGATGCGCTTCCGCGCCCGGCGACCCAGCGCAGGAGGCACGCCATGACCGACCCGACCCTCACCCACCTCTACGTCCTGCTCGACCGCAGCGGCTCGATGCACTCGATCAAGGGCGACACCGAGGGCGGCTTCGACGCGTTCGTGGCCGAGCAGCGCAGCCAGCCGGGCCGCTGCGTCGTCACTCTCGCGCAGTTCGACGACCACTACGAGGAGGTCTACCGCGACCGGCCGGTGGAGGACGTGCCGCCGCTGCAGCTGCAGCCGCGAGGGAGCACCGCGCTGCTCGACTCGATCGGCCGACTCGTCGGGGAGGCGGGCGCCCGGCTCGCCGCCCTCCCCGAGGAGCAGCGGCCGGGCGTCGTCATCGTCGGGATCATGACCGACGGCCACGAGAACGCGTCGCGCGAGCTGACGCACGCCCAGGTCAGGGCGATGATCGAGCGCCAGACCACCGACTACGGCTGGCAGTTCCTCTACATGGGCGCCGACCAGGACGCCATCGAGGTCGGCTCCAGCATCGGGGTGTCCGCCGCCCACTCGATGACCTACAGCCGGGGCCGGGTGGCCGCCGCGATGGCCGCCACGTCGCGCAACGTCGGCCGCACCCGCTCGGCGGTCGCGGGCGGCGCCTCGATGGCGCAGGCCGCCCAGCTCATCGCCTTCGACGACGACCAGCGGGCGGCCGCCCGCGACTGACCCGTCACTGACCCGCCACTGACCCCGAGAACCCCTGTCGTCCGGGGTACGTTGACGGCATGAGCGACGTGTCAGGGGGCACCCGGTCGGGCGCTGCCGTGAGCGCGGCGGCCTGAGGCACGGGGCCGCTCGTGCTCACCGCCGACGCAGCCGGGGCCGTCGCCCGCGCCTACGGGCTGCCCGGGCCCGCACGCCTCACGGGCCCCGCCGCCCGGGGCCAGCTCGGCCAGGTCTGGCGCCTCGAGACCGACGCGGGCAGCCATGCCGTCAAGGAGTGGTTCGCCGGGCCGGACCTCGACACGGCCACCCGCGACGCCGACCTCAGCGACGCCGCCCGGGCGCAGGGCGTGCTGACGCCCACCGTCGTGCGCACGGCGGACGGCGCCGTCGCGACCGTCGTCGAGGGCACGGCCGTGCGCGTCTTCGAGTGGGTCGACCTGCGGCCCCCGACGCGCCGCCTCGACCCGGTGGCCGTGGGTCGCGCCCTCGCCGGCCTGCACCGGGCCGGGCGACCGAGCGACGAGCCGGTCGACAACTGGTTCTCGACCGGATTCGGCGAGGAGCGCTGGCGCGAGCTGCACGCCCGGGTGGCCGCCGAGGGCGCGCCCTTCGCCGACGAGCTCGGCGCCCTCGTCGACGACCTCGTGGCCGTCGAGTCGGTGCTCGAGCCGCACGCCTCACCCATCGTGTGCCACCGCGACCTCTGGGCCGACAACGTGCTCGCCACGACCGACGGCCGGGTGTGCGTGCTCGACTTCGAGAACCTCGGGCCCGCCGACCCCAGCCAGGAGCTCGCCATGGTCCTCTTCGAGTTCGGCGACGACGACCCGGCGCGCGCCCGGCGCCTCAACACCGCCTACGTCGACGCCGGCGGCCCCGGGCGGGTGCGGCGGCGCGGCCACTTCACGATGCTCGTCGCCGAGCAGGCGCACATCGGCCAGCTCGCCTGCTCGCGCTGGGTCGGGGCGGGCAGCGCCTCCGAGCGCGAGCGCCTCGCGGCCTGGTTCCGCGAGATCCCCGACGACCCCGTCACCCTGCCGCGCATCGACCGCGTGCTCGCGGCGGTGCGCTGACGCCGGGCGAGCGCGCCCTAGGGTGAACCCGTGACCAACGTCGGACGGATCATGCTCGCGCAGCTGAAGTCGATCGGCTCGCGCAACGCCTGCCTCGCGGCCGGCGACGTGCCCGGCGGCCCGTGGCTCACCCGTGGCGGACGCACGTACCGCACCGGCGCGAGCGGCAGCACGAGCGAGGTGGTCGAGCGGGCCCGGGCGGCCCGGTCGGTGACGAGCGTGCGCGCCTACCAGGAGGTCGGCCGCGCCGATCTCTTCGTGCAGGTCATCCCCTTCGCGTCCGAGGACGACGCGCGCGCGGGGCTGGCCGAGCTGCGCGCACTGCCCCGCACCATGCCACGCAGCAAGGGGCTCACGGACGTCGGCGAGCTGCGCGCCGCGGTGGCGCCCGAGGTCGCCGGCACGACGCGCGCCGAGGCCGCCGAGCAGCCGTTCGTGCTCGACGGGGAGCACTGCCGCACGCTGACGCTGTGGTGCGCGGCCGGCAGCACCGTCGTCGTGGCCGCCCTCGGCGGCCGGGCGGAGGCGGTGCGCTGGCCGGAGCTGGCGCGGGTCGTCGAGGCCCAGCTCGCGGCGCTGGCCTGAGCGGGCCCCGGCGCCCGCGACCCGGAGCTGCGAGCCGGGGTCAGTCGCCGGCCCAGTCGGGTCCGAGGCGCACGACGTCGCCCACGACGACGACCGCCGGTGCCCGCACCCCCCGCTCGGCCGCGACGGCCGCGATGGTCTCGAGCGTGCCCACCGTCGTGCGCTGGTCGGGCGCGAAGCCCCGCTCCACGACGGCCACGGGGCAGTCGGGCGCGCGGCCGTGCTCGACGAGCAGCTGCGTCGTGCGCGCGAGCGCGGTGACGCCCATGAGGAGCACGAGCGTGTGGTCGCCGCCCGTCGGCAGCGCCGGCACGTCCTCGTGCCCGGTCACGACGGTGAAGCCGCGCGCCACCCCCCGGTGCGTCACGGGGATGCCGGCGGCCGCCGGCACCGAGACGGCGCTCGTGACACCGGGCACCACCTCGACCCGGATGCCGTGTGCCTCGCACGCCAGCCGCTCCTCGCCCCCGCGGCCGAGCACGTAGGGGTCGCCGCCCTTGAGCCGGACGACGCCGAGCCCGCGTTGCGCCTCCTCGACGAGGATGTCGTTGATCCGCGACTGCGGCACCGGGTGGTGCCCCGGCGTCTTGCCGACGTCGATGACGCGCACCGAGGCGGGCAGCCGGTCGACGACCGCCCGCGGAGCCAGCCGGTCGACGACGACGACGTCGGCGGACGCGAGCAGCTCGTGGCCCCGGGCCGTGAGGAGGCCGTCACTACCCGGGCCACCCCCGACGAGGGCCACCCAGCCGGCGGCGGGGCGCGTGCGACGCAGGTCGACGGCACCGGACGTGAGGGCCCGCTCCACCCCGTCACGCACCGCCACGGACAGCCCGGGGTCGCCGGCGGCATACGTCGCGACGGTGACCCGACCAGCGGGCGTCGTGACGTCGGCGCGGGCGGTCGTGCTCGCGGTCGTGGTGGCGGCGTCGGTGGCGTCGATGCACCACGTGCGCTGGGCCTCGGCGTCGGCGGCCACCTCGCGGTCGATGCTGCGCTCGCCGGTGGCGGTGTGCACGAGCCACGCGCCGTCGAGGTCGGCCGAGCCGGCGTAGTCACGCTCCAGCCACTCGACGCGGCCGGCGCGGACGAGGTCGCGGAGGTCCTCGCAGACCCAGGGGGCGACGAGGCGCACGCGCGCGCCCTCGTCGACGAAGCCGTGCACGCGACGGGCGGAGACGGGACCGCCACCGACGGCGACGACGAGCCGCCCCGTGAGGTCGAGGACGAGGGGCAGGGCGCCTCGGGGGCTCAGATCTCCCACTCCTCGTCCCCCTCGGGCCGGGTCGGGGCGCCCGCGGCGGTCGGGAGGGTGGCCCCGACCATGCCGGCGGCGACGGTGCGCCCGTCGTGCGCGTCGATGAGCAGGAACGAGCCGCCACGCCGCGAGGCCGAGTAGTTCTCCACGGGCAGGGGCGAGGCGAGGCGCAGCGTCACGAGCCCGATGTCGTTGAGCACCAACGACTCTGCTGCGACGGCGTGAAGTCCGTCGAGGTCGAGGGCGCCGTCGAGCGAACGGACCGCGGTCTGCACGGTGCGCGAGCCGTGCTTGAGCAGCAGGCGCTGCCCGGGCCGCAACGGCGCGTCGCCGAGCCAGCAGACGACCGCCGCGATGTCCTGCGTCGGCTCCGGGGCCGACGCCGCTGCGGAGATGACGTCGCCCCGCGAGATGTCGATCTCGTCGGCGAGCCGCAGCGTCACCGACTGGGGCGCGAACGCCTCGTCGAGAGAACGGGATCCGAGGTCGATGCCGGTGACGGTCGTGCGCCGGCCCGAGGGGAGCGCGACGACCTCGTCACCCACCCGCACGACGCCCGAGGCCACCTGGCCGGCATACCCCCGGTAGTCGACGTGCGCCGCGTCGCGAGCCGCACCCTGGGGGCGGATGACGAGCTGGACCGGCAGCCGGAACGCCTCGTTCGCCGGGTCGTCCGACGGCGGCAGGCCCTCGAGCAGCTCGAGCAGGCTGGGACCGGAGTACCACGGCGTGCGCACCGAGCGCTCGGCGACGTTGTCGCCGTCGAGGGCGCTGACGGGGATCGTCGTCGCGTCGACGACGCCGAGCTCGCGCGCCACGGCCTGCACCTCGGCCTCGACCCGCTCGTAGGCCTCCTGCGAGAAGTCGACGAGGTCGATCTTGTTGACCGCGACGACGACGTGCGGCACCCGCAGCAGCGCCGTGACGGCGAGGTGGCGGCGGGTCTGCTCGAGCACGCCCTTGCGGGCGTCGACGAGGAGCACGACGACGTCGGCCGTCGAGCTGCCGGTGACCGTGTTGCGGGTGTACTGCACGTGGCCGGGGCAGTCGGCGAGGACGAAGGAGCGGGTCGCGGTCGCGAAGTAGCGGTAGGCGACGTCGATGGTGATGCCCTGCTCGCGCTCGGCGCGCAGGCCGTCGGTGAGCAGGGCGAGGTCGGCCGCCGTGAGCCCGCGGTCACGGGAGACCCGCTCGACGGCTGCGAGCTGGTCGGAGAGCACGGACTTCGTGTCGTGGAGCAGGCGACCGACGAGCGTCGACTTGCCGTCGTCGACGGAGCCGGCGGTCGCGAGACGGAGCAGCGTGCCGCGGGCGGCCCCGGCGACGGCGGCCGGGTCGAGGACCGGAGCGGTGGTCGACATCAGAAATAGCCTTCCTTCTTGCGGTCCTCCATGGCGGCCTCGGAGATCCGGTCGTCGGCGCGGGTCGCGCCGCGCTCGGTCAGGGTCGAGGCGGCCACCTCGACGACGATCTCGGCGTTGCTGCGGGCCGGTGACTCGACGGCTCCGGTGCACGACATGTCGCCGACGGTGCGGTAGCGCACGAGGCGGGTCTCGACGGTCTCGTCGTCGCGTGGCCGGCTGACCGGCCCGACCGCGAGCCACATGCCGTCGCGCTGGAAGACCTCGCGCTCGTGGGCGTAGTAGAGCGGCGCGAGGGGGATGTCCTCCCGCTCGACGTAGCGCCAGATGTCGACCTCGGTCCAGTTGCTGATCGGGAAGACGCGCACGTGCTCGCCGGGGCGGTGCCTGGGGTTGAAGAGGTTCCACAGCTCGGGGCGCTGGTTCTTCGGGTCCCACTGGCCGAACTCGTCGCGGAGGCTGACGATGCGCTCCTTGGCGCGCGCCTTCTCCTCGTCGCGGCGGCCGCCACCGAAGAGGCCGTCGAACCGGTGCTCGGCGATGGCGTCGAGCAGCGGCATCGTCTGGAGCGGGTTGCGCGTGCCGTCGGCGCGCTCGCGCAGCCGCCCGTCGTCGATGTAGTCCTGCACGCTCGCGACGACGAGGCGCAGGCCGAGCCGCTCGACGGTCTCGTCGCGGTAGGCGATCACCTCGGGGAAGTTGTGCCCGGTGTCGACGTGGAGCACCGGGAAGGGGATCGGCGCCGGCCAGAACGCCTTGGCCGCGAGGTGGAGCATGACGACCGAGTCCTTGCCGCCGCTGAAGAGCAGCGCGGGCCGCTCGAGCTCGCCGGCCATCTCACGGATGACGAGCATCGCCTCGGCCTCGAGGGCGTCGAGCTGGCTCAGCCGACGGTCCTCCGCCCCGGGCCGGTGGGCTGACGCGTCCGGCGCGACGCCGAGCTCACTCGGCGGGGTCGTCCGGGCTGCAGGGGAGTTCACGGTCGTCGTCATGTGTGGAGTCCGCACTCGGTCTTGGCGAAGCCGGCCCAGCGACCGGCACGGGGGTCCTCACCGGGAGCGACCCGGCGGGTGCACGGCTCGCAGCCGATGGAGGGGTAGCCGTCGGAGAGCAGCGAGTTGACCTCGACGCGGTTCTCCTCGGCGTAGGTGATGACGTCGTCGAAGGTCCAGGCGGCGATCGGGTTGATCTTGACGAGGCCGTTCTTCTCGTCCCAGGAGACGAGGGGCGTCTCGGCACGGGTCACGGCCTCCTCGCGGCGCACGCCCGTCACCCACGCCTCGTAGGCACCGAGCGTGCGAGCCAGGGGCTCGACCTTGCGCATCTGGCAGCAGAGCGCGGGGTCGCGGTCGTGCAGGCGCGGGCCGTATGCCGCGTCCTGCTCGGCGACGGTCAGCTCGGGCAGCACGTTGACGAGGGTGATCGGCAGGTCCTCCGCGACGATGTCGCGCGTCACGAGCGTGTCGGAGAAGTGGTAGCCGGTGTCGAGGAAGAGCACGTCGACGCCGGGCGCGAAGCGCGAGACGACGTGGGGCAGCACGGCGTCGGCCATCGAGCAGGCCACGGCGAGCGTGCCGCCGAAGTGGAAGGCCGCCCAGGCCGCGACCTCGTCGGCGGTGGGCTCGCGCTCGGGGTCGGCACCCAGGGTCGCGTCGAACTCGTCGACGAGCGCCCTGAGCTCGGACTCGGGGCGCCGACGGTGGGGCACGGTGGGGGTGGCGAGGTGGACTGCGGTCACAGGAGGGCTCCTTCGTCGGCTCGACGCGTCCATGCGGAGAAGGTCTCGGCCGGCTCGCGCTGGTCGAGGAAGGTGCGCACGACGCGCTCGACGTAGTCGGGCAGGTCGTCGGCCGTCACCTTGAGGCCGCGGACGGTGCGGCCCAGGCCGGCCTCGTCACGGTCGACGGACGCGAGCCCGCCGCCGAGGTGCACCTGGAAGCCGGGCACCTGCTCGCCCTCGATCGTGACGAGCTGGCCCTTGAGGCCGATGTCGGCCGTCTGGATGCGCGCGCACGAGTTGGGGCAGCCGTTGACGTTGAGGCTGATCGGGGTGTCGAGCTGCTCGGTGACGTCGGCGAGTCGCTGCTCGAGGGCCGCGATCGTCGTCGCCGCCGTGGCCTTCGTCTCGACGATGGCGAGCTTGCAGAACTCGATGCCGGTGCACGCCATCGTGTGCCGCCGGAACGGGCTCGGGGCGGTGCTGAGCCCGAGCTTCTCCAGGCGGGTCACGGCGCCGCGGACGAAGCGGCCCGGCACGTCGAGCACGACGAGCTTCTGGTGCGGGGTGAGGCGCAGCCGGTCGGAGCCGACGTGGGCCATGAGGTCGGCGAGGCCGGTCAGGACATCACCGCTGATGCGCCCGACGACCGGGGCCGCACCGATGTAGCGGTTCCCGTCCTTCTGCAGGTGGACGCCGACGTGGTCGCCGGGGCCGGTGGCCCGGGCGGGCGGGGGCCCGTCGGGCAGCTCACGGCCGAGGTACTCGTCCTGGAGCACCTGGCGGAACTTCTCGGGGCCCCACTCGGCGAGCAGGAACTTGAGGCGGGCCTTGTTGCGCAGCCGGCGGTAGCCGTAGTCGCGGAAGATCCGGATGACGCCGTGCCAGACCTCGGCCGCCTCCTCGGGCCGCACGAAGACGCCGACGCGCTCGGCGAGCCGAGGGCTCGTGGAGAGGCCGCCGCCGACCCAGAGGTCGTAGCCGGCGCCGAGCTGCGGGTGCACGACGCCGACGAGGGAGATGTCGTTGATCTCGTGGACGACGTCGAGGCTCGGGTGACCGGTGATGGCCGACTTGAACTTGCGGGGCAGGTTGGCCAGCTCGGGGTCGCCGACGTAGAGCCCGAGGATCTCGTCGATGACCGGCGTCGGGTCGATGATCTCGTCCTGCGCGACGCCGGCGAGCGGGCTGCCGAGGATGACGCGCGGGGTGTCGCCGCAGGCCTCGGTCGTCTGCAGGCCGACGGCCTCGAGACGCCGCCAGATCTCCGGCACGTCCTCGACGCGGATCCAGTGGTACTGGATGTTCTGCCGGTCGCTGATGTCGGCCGTGCCGCGCGCGAACTCGTGGCTGATGTCGGCGAGGACGCGCAGCTGCGCGAGGCTGATCGCGCCGCCGTCGAGACGAACCCGGAGCATGAAGTACTCGTCGGACAGCTCCGTGTCGTCGAGCTGGGCCGTGCGCCCGCCGTCGATCCCGGGACGGCGCTGCGTGTAGAGCCCCCACCAGCGGAAGCGCCCGGAGAGGTCCTCCGGCGGGATGGAGCCGAAACCCTCCTTGGCGTAGACCTGCTCGATGCGCTCGCGGACGCCGAGGCCGCCCTCCTGCTGCTTCCACACCTCGTTGGCGTTGAGCGGCTCGGCGCCGTCGACCTTCCACTGCCCGTTGGAGCGGCCCGGGCGGGGCGGACGGGTCGCCGGGGGGGCGTCCGGGCTCGAGGTGACGGTGACGGTCATGTAATCGAATGTATAACCGTGCCTTATCCGATCCCAAGGGGGTCCAGACTTCGATCCTTTCCCACCGAGACGGTAGGAGAACGTCAGTCGGGTCGCGAGCTGAGAACCCGGGCGTCGTCGGGGCCACCCGGGTGGGCCGGCTCCGGAGGCGGGCCCCTGCGCGGCGCGGGTCGGGAGCGCCACCCGCGACCGGGGCCTCCCGGGCGCGAAGGCCGTCCGACGCGGGGACGGGAACCGGAGCGGCCGTGCGGACGGCCCGAGCGCCGGCGGACGAGGAAGGCCCCGGCGACGGCGGCGAGCGCCAGCAGCACCGCGAGGGCGGTGAGCGGCCCGGCCAGGGGGGCCTTCGACACGAGCACCCGGGCGTCGACGGCATCCGGCCCCACGACCCACCGGATCGTGCTGACGACGTCGGGAAGTCCTCGGCGGTGCACGGCGACGCGCACGTCGAGCGGGCCCTGCGCGGGCAGCGTCACGCCCGCCGCCCACCGACCGCGGGTGACCGGGGCTGCCGGCGCCGGTGTGGACCCGACGCTGACGGTGACCCCGGTGACGGGCCCGGGCGAGGGGCGGCGCGTGTCGAGCACGTCGACGACCGCGACGCTCGCGCCCGGCCGGTTCGGTCGCAGCACGACGGTCTGCTGGAGGTCGGCGACGGGCCGGTCGTCGATGAGGCTCGGCGGGTCGGCGACGACGAGCCGGGGCGACACGGCCGGCTGGCCGCTCGCGAGCAGCGCGCCGAGCACGACGACGAACGAGAGGCCCACCGCCTCGACCACGACCCGGGGCCGCACGGCCGGCGACACGGCCTCGGCGTCGGGGGCGGCATCCGAGTCGACGTCGGCGACGGCGGTGCCGCTCGACAGGGTCGCCCCCGGGGCACCCCCAGCCCTCCGGTCGTGCACGGCGCGCGTCGTGCGCAGCGCGAGCACCCCGACGAGGGCGGCGACCGCGAGCTTGGCGAGCAGGATGCGGCCGTAGCCGGTGAGCAGCACGGCGTCGACGGAGACGACGATGTCGCTCGCGAGGTAGACGCCGCTGACCGCCACGACGACGACCGCGACGACGGCCGGCACGCGGAAGCCGGTCAGGAGCGGCGCGAGCTCGCCGGCCGGCCGGCCCTCACGGCGGTGGCGCAGCACGAGCAGCGCGAGGCAGGCGACGGCGCCCATCCACGCGGAGGCCGCGGCGAGGTGGGCCGTGGCGGCCAGCGCCCAGGTGGCGCCGCCACGCAGGCCGACGTGGCCGAGGGCGACCGTGAGGAGCGCGGCGAGCAGCCCGGCGGCCAGCGCGAGGCGTTCCCGCCTCGCCGCGGACCAGGCTGCAGGGGCGCGCGTCGCCAGGGCCGCCACCACGATGACGAGGGCGGCCTCGCGCCCGAGCCAGCGGACGGCATACCCCGTCGTGAAGGCGCTCGTGCCGAAGCGGGCGAGGTCGAGCACGGTGACGAGCAGCGCCGCCGACGCGGCGAGCGCGGCCCCCGTCCGCGCGAGGCTCCACAGCCGGGCGCGCAGCCGCGCCCGGGTGCGGGGGTCGGGCGTGCGCGCGAGCGGCCGACCGCAGAGGAGCAGGGCGCCGAGGGCGAGGCCGAGGCCCGAGAGCACCGCCCAGCGGCCGGCGGTCTCGAGCGCGTCGGGCGCGCTCTCGCTCGGACCGGCCGCGGCGACCTCGTCCTGCACGCCGAAGGCGAGCAGGCCCGACGACTGGTGCAGGTCGTCGCTCGAGAGGGTGCGCCACGCCACGTGGTAGGCGCCGACCGGTAGCGCGGGCAGGGTGGCGACGATCGTCGCCGGCGCCTCGCGGTCCTCGTCGGTCTCGGCGAGCGCCAGCGCGCGGGGCGCGTACCGCCGGCCGGCCGTGTCGGTGATGGTCACCTCGGTCGACTCGAGCACGACGTGCTCGGTGAAGCGCAGCTCGACGACGCGGGGGGCGTCCTGCAGGCTCGTGCCGTCCGCCGGGCTGCTCGAGGCGAGGTAGGCGTGCGCCGACGCCGGCGCCGCACCCCCGACGACGAGGGCCAGTGCCGCGACGACGAGTGCGAGGACCGACCGCAGCCTCCGGGCGCGCATCACAGCACCGGCACGTGCTCGAGGCGGAGCCCGTTGGTCTCGATCGTCACGTCCTCGCCGGGGCGCAGGGCGCCGCCGGTGTTCTGGTAGACGAAGTAGTACGTCGCGCCGGCCCGGTTGATGTGGCCCTGGCGCATGATCGACACCCGCTGCGTCGACCCGGAGCGGGCCTCGCTGCGCAGCACGGGCGGGTGCTTGGTGTCGGCCTGGAAGCGCGACGCCTTGTCGAGGTCGAGCACGACGTAGCTGAGGGTGACGAGGCCGCCGTCGCCGACGACCGCGACCCGCGAGAAGCGCACGCCCAGCGTCGTCTCCATCTCGGTCGACTGCGGCACGGCCCGCTCGCCGTCCCCACCACCGCGCAGCGACCGGGCACCCACGAGGGCGAGGGCGGCCACGACGAGGACGGTGAGGACGGCGAGGGCCACACGGAGCCGGGGGGGCCGGGGCCGTGGGGTCGCGCCTCCCGGCGGCCCGTCGGGGCCCGGCGCCGGGGGGACGGGGGTGGTGGCGATGGTGCTCATTCGGACTGCCCTCCGAGCTGGTGGCCGGGGTCACGGGCAGGTGACCCCGGCACGGGTGGGGCCGGGTCAGGGAATGCTGATCCGGGTCGAGACGAAGGTGTCGAACCAGGCCGTGCCCGCCATGGTCGACGCGGTGGTGCCGGCGGTGATGCCGAGGCGGGCCGACTGGACCTGCATCCCGGCGCCGGTGTTGTTGCCGCCCACGCTGGCCTTCACGGCCGAGTCCACGAGGAGCCGGAACGAGCCCTGGGTCCCCTGGGTCCAGTCGACGCGCAGGGTGTGCGCGCCGGGTGACAGCGTGTAGGGCGTGGTGGGCGTGGTCAGGCCGACGAGGTTGCGGTTCATGACGATCCGCAGCTGGGCCGCCGTGGCCGAGGTGCCCACGCGGTGGAACTGCACCGCGAAGGCCTGCCCCGTGCTCGTCCGGCCCTCGAACACCGTCACCCAGGTCGTCAAGCCGGTGCCGGTCGACAGGGTGTTCGGGTTGAAGGAGAACTGGGCGTGGTAGCCGGTCTCGTTGAGCGGCGTGTCGTCGGTGACGTAGGCGGGCGCGTTGCCGCCACCACCGGGCAGCGTGGCCGCGAGGCCGACGTTGCCGCCACCGGCCGGGATGCCGGCCAGTGCGGTCGCCGAGACCGCGCCGGTGCGCGCCGTCCACGCGAGCAGGTTGCCGCTGTCGAAGGTGTCGCTGAAGATCGCGTTCCCTCGGACGACCTGCACGGAGGTGGTGACGGCGTTGCTCCAGTTGCCCGCCGCGTCCTGCACTCGGAGGGAGAAGGTCACGGTGCCGGGCAGCAGCCCGCCGAGCGGGACCGCCGCCGAGACGCCGGTGCCCGAGTCGGTGATCTGCACGCGGGTGCCCTTGCCGACGCCGGGGTCGGTCGTGCCGGTCCAGTACTCGGCCGCCTGGAAGCGCGGGCCGGTGTACGACGGGAGCACGGCCTCGGTGACCGGTGCCACGAGGTTCAGCGTCGAAGCGCCGTTCGTCGGGTTCGGCGAGCCGGTGAGCGCGCCGAGCACGGGGGCCGTCTTGTCGACGAGCAGCCGCACGAGGGCGTTGTCGAGGGTGAGGGCGCCCCAGTTGCCGGCGGCGTCCTTGGCGTGGACGTAGACCTTGTGCTCGCCCGGCGCCATCGCCTTGACCTGGGTCAGCGGGATGAGGCCGTAGACCTGCTCCGTCGGGGAGTCGAAGGCGCCGTCGACCGCGATGAGGCTGAGGCCCTTGCCGAAGACCGGGGTCGTGCTCGTCGGGTCGATGAAGGCCTCACCGGCCGTGACGGTGCTCTGCAGCCCGTTCGCGGCGTCGCGGTCCTGCAGCTCCGCCGAGACGACGAGGTAGCCGGGGTAGGACCTCGAGCTGACGACGGCGTTCGTCGGGTTGGGGCCGACCGTGCTCGCGTTGACCGCGGGGGCGGTGAGGTCGACGGTCAGGTCGACGGGCACCGCCGGCCCCCAGATGTTCTGGGAGTTGCGGCTGTGCACCCACACCTGGGTGGTGCCCTCGCCGAGCGCGGCGACGGTCGTGGCCGCGATGGTGCCGGTCTCGGCCACCTTCGTCGCGACCCGGTTGAGCGACATGGGCACGCCCTGGCCGTCGGTGCCGGCGGCGCCGACGAAGTACTCGGCGGCCGTGATCGTGCCGCCGGCCGCGGTGTCGTCACCGGTGGCGCTCACCGTGACGGCTCCCTTGCCGCTGGCCGGACGCGGGCTGACGCTGAGCGCGGTCGTCTGCGGACCCGCCTTGGCGAGGTTGAGCACGACCGAGCCGATGACGCCCCACTTGCCCTCCGAGTCGACGCCGCGCACGAAGACCGTGTGCTTGGCCGAGGTGAGACAGTGCAGGTCGACCGGCGGGATCGGGCCGGCGCAGTCGGCCGCCGTCGCGACGGCGGGGATCGAGCCGGTGACCGTCGTCGTCGGGGAGGTGCCGAAGGTGCCGGACATCGGGGTGCCGAAGCCGACCCCGACGGTGACCGCGTCGTCGACGACGAACTCGGCGCCGGCCACGAAGTGGCCGCCCGTCGTGGTGTCGCTGACCATGGCGGTGACGGTGACCGCCCCGGTGCCGTCGGCCGGGTTCGGCGTGGCCGTGATGCCGGTGGAGACCGGCCCGACCTCGTCGGAGCTCGGCGGCGGCGCGTTCGTGTCGAGGAAGGTGAGCATGCCGCCGAAGGCGAGCGCCATCGGGTCGGCGGTCGTCTGCCCGGCGTTGTCGAGGCGGGCGGCCGACTCGTAGACGGCGACCTTCGCCTCCGGTCCCGAGGGCATCGCCACGAGGACGTCCGTCGTGACGCCCGGCTCGACCGGCACGACGACCGACGGCTCGGGGAAGGCCAGCGGGTGGGCGTCGTGGGTCAGCACGTCCTGCTCGCCGCCCAGCGTCGACATGGTGTGCAGCTCCGAGCCCGCGTTGACGTAGCGCAGCAGCACGGTGTGCCCCTGGTCGGTCGGCACGGGGTCGGTGACCGGGTAGGGCTTGCCGTTGATGAGGCGGTAGGCGGGCGAGAACTCACGCATGTCGAAGGTGTCCGGGTGCGCGTTGAGACGGGGGTCGATCTCGCTGAGCACGAGCACCGCCTCGTCCTGGTAGGCGTGGCCGTATGCCGTCCCGTCGGCCGGGAGCACGACGAGCGCGCCCGCGAGCCCCATGGCGACCTGACGGGCACCGTCGCTCGTGTGCCCCGCCTCGTAGAGGAAGGTGCCGGGTCGACCGGCCGTGAAGGCATACGTCGCGGTGCCGCCGCCGGCCACGCCCTGCAGCCGCTCCGTCGTCGGGAGGCCGGCGGTGAACGCGGTCGCGGGCTGGCCGGGGAAGGCGAGCGACGTGGGCTGGGTCAGGCCGTTGTGCAGCGTGACCGTGACCTTGTCGCCCTCGCGGACGACGAGGACGGGACCGGGCGCCGTGGCTGCCCCCGCCTCCGTCGTCGAGTAGCCCCAGACGGTGATCGGCTGGCCGGTCACCCCGTTGGTGCCCGGCTTGGCCCAGAGGTCGCACGCGACGGCCTCGGGGTCGGTGCCGGTGGGTGGCGTGACGGTGCACCCGGGGCTCGGTGCGAGCTTGCCCACCGCGGCGGCCGGGGCCGCCACGGAGGCCGGGGACCCGGCGGACGCGAGGGCGGCGCCGGTCGCGGCAGCCGGGACGGCCGACGGGACGGGCCCGGCGAGCGCCGCACCGGCGAGGGAGACGGGGGCGAGCGCGACGGCGGCGACGGTGATCGCGAGGCGCTGCCGGAGGCTGACTGGTCGAGAGGTCATGGGATCGTCCTCAGCTCGCCGGGCAACCGGCGGGCGGGTCGATGCGGAAGACCGTCATCATGCCGCCGAAGGCTGCGCCGTAGTTGGTGGCCTGCTGGAGCGCGTGGCTGTGGGCCACGTGGTAGTACTCGCCGCACTGGTTGTTCACCGTGATGTTCGACGGGTAGGTGCCCTGCTTGCCGAGGTAGGGGCTCTCGCTGAACCACGTGTCCGCGCCGACGAGGAGCTGGTCGGTGATGACCGGCAGCTCGGTCGGGATCGGGTTGGTGAGGGCGTCCCAGTGCTCGACGTCACGCCAGTCCATGAGGGCGTCGACCGTCTGCCCCGGCATCACGTCGATGTCGTACTTGAGGTACGAGAGGTCCTGCGGCGCGGTCGAACCCGTGCCCTGCAGGGCGTGGCCGTCCTTGTTGACGACCCGCTCGTCACTGCCGTGCGGGTGGAACGGGTAGTTGACGCGCCCCGCGTTGAGGTAGCGGATGACCGCCGGCAGGGGGTTGCTCACGGGGTCCCACGGCTTGATGTGCACGAGGGCGCCGTAGGGCTGGTTGGGCAGCCACGAGGCGTTGTTCGGGGCCAGGGTGTCGGGCATGCTCCGGCCGTTGATGAGGTAGTAGCGGGCGTTGTAGGACGCCCAGTCGACGGGCTGGCTGCGCTCGACGGCGAGGTGCACCTCCGGGTCGATCTCCGAGAGGAGGTAGACGTACTCGTGCTGTGGGCTGAAGGCCGAGTCGGCGCGGTCGTTGACCTGCCCGGCGGCGGTGGCCGGCCGCACGACGAGCGCTCCGTAGAGGCCCATCTGCTGCTGCTTGGTCACGTCGGTGCCGCTCGAGTAGAGGTAGGTGCCGGGGGACCCGGCCGTGAAGGTGTAGGTGACCGACCCGCTGTCGGCGGGGGCGGCCTGCACGAGCGAGGTGAGCGAGCTCGTCGTCCCCGTGGTGTCGGTGACGAACTGCGGCTGGGCGGGGTTGCCGTTCGCCTTGACCCCCTTCTGGCCCGGGAAGAGGATCGAGGTGGCCTCCGGCAGGGTGTTGTGCAGGATGACCGTGACGGGGGACCCCGCGGTGACGCAGAGCACCGGGCCGGGCAGCTGGAACCGGCCCGAGCTCATGCCGTAGCCCCACATGTAGATGGAGTTGCCGTCGGGGGTGGTCACGTAGCCGGAGCGGGCCGTCAGCGAGAAGGTCTGCTGCGGATCCGTCTGGCAGAGAAGGCCTTCCGAGGTGGCGGCCTGCGCGCCCGTCGTCGCACCGACGGCGACGGAGGCGACGACGGTGGCCACGGCGGCGAGGATGCCGGTGCGCCGGCGGGTGCGGGAGGTCCACGCCACCCGCAGACGGCTGCGACGGCCGGACCCTGAAGATCGGGTAAGGTGCATGATCGTCCTCCGTCGGCTCAGGTGTTGGGCTCGGTCTGGGGGCCGTACGTTCCGGCCGGGCCGACGCGGAGGACGGTCATCATGCCGCCCCACCCCGGCCCGCCACCGTTGCCCAGGTAGGCGTAGCTGCGGTCGTAGAGCAGGAACTCGCCCTCGACGCGCGGTGTGACGAGCACGTCGCGGCTCTCGCCGGGTCCGATGTCGACGGTGTTCGTGCTGAGGTAGTTGTTCGTGCCGTCGCGCCCGCGCAGCAGGCTCGCGTCCTTGGCCACGACCGTCATGTCGACGTTGTCGAGGGTCAGGGCGTGGTTCTGGTAGCCGAGGTTCGACAGGCGCAGCAGCACGGTCTCGCCGACGTTGCACGTGATGAGCGAGCTGATCGGCTGGTACTGCAGGCGGCCGCCGGCGCTCGACCGCGGGTCGCCGTTAGGGGCCACCGTGTCGGGGTAGCCGCGGCCGTTGAGCAGCCAGAAGCTCGGGGCGTAGTCGGTCCAGTCGCTCACCTGGATGTGTGCGTCGCGGTAGTGCGCGGCCGACCACAGCTCGGTGAGCATGAAGGCGAACTCGCGGTCGTAGCGGGTGCTGCCGTCACCGTCGTTGTAGGCGTAGGTGAGCCGGGCCCCCGACGGCACGCCGGTGACCCGGGTGCCGTTCTGCGCGGGCCGCACGAAGACCATCCCCGTCATGCCCATCTGCACGTGCTCGACGTCCTCGAAGTGGCAGTGGTACATGTACGTGCCGGCGTCGTGGGGGCGGTAGTAGTAGGCGAGGTCGCGGCCGATCGGCACGGCGAGCGACAGCTCGGGCACGCCGTCGAAGAGCGGGATCGCGTTGACGAAGCCGTGCCAGTGCAGGGTGTGCCCGTCGAAGAGGTCGGGCCGCATGAGCAGGCCGAGGTTGCTCAGCGTGATCGTCACCTCGTCGCCCTCGTCGAAGGCGAGCATCGGCGCGGAGATCTGCGCCTTGCCGCGCACGGCCGCGACCTCCTGGGCCGTCGTCATCGACGTGACGTCGCGGAAGCCGAAGACGTAGGTGTCGAAGCCGGGCGGGGCCAGGGAGTCCGGGTAGAACGGCAGGTCGGGCGGCGACCCGGCGGGCATGCTCACCCAGCCGTCCGTGCCCGCGAGGTGCACGGACTTGACCGGGCCGGCACCGGCCGCGCGCACGACGGTCGGCCGCCTGGCCTGCTGGCCGAAGCTGACGCGCGAGGCGAGGAAGACGCTGCCGAGGGCGCCGGCGCCACCCAGCACGACGGCCCTGCGGCCGAGCCCCGCACCCCCGGAGGGGGTGGAGCGAGATTCGTCGGACATGTGCTGCTCCTGAGGTCGGTCCGCCCGCGGTCGGACGGGTGCTGGTGGTGGAGGGGCCCCCGGGGTACCGGGGGGTGTCAACGGGGACGTCGACGCACCCCGGGGGCCTGTCTGGGGGGTCACGGGACGAACTGGTCGGAGCCCGCGTCGTAGCGCCTCGAGGTCCCGACGACCGTGGGCCGGGCCTGGCCGTCGATGTCGCGCGGGGCGGCGTTGACGACCGCGGTCCACGCGACCGGGAACCCGAAGACGGTCTGGGTGCCGAGCGTCACCGAGGTGCTGGCGGCGCCCCGGCCGAAGGCCGGCGAGCCGGAGCCCGTGAGGTGGTAGTCCGCGCGCAGCCGCGGGGGCAGCAGCGCCGTGACGATGGCCGCCTCCCGGAAGGCCGGGAAGGTGCGCGAGGCGAGGACGTTGACGGTGAGCTCGGGCGTCGGGTCGACGAAGCCCGCCGTGTCCGTCACGGTGACGTTCGAGCCGCCGTCGGTGCCGAGGGTGGTCTGCAGCACGCTCGAGACGGGGTGCAGCAGGCCCGGGTCGCCGACGACACCCATGTCCCACGGGTCGACGCTGTTGGCGGAGCCGTCGGGCAGGCTGCCGCCGATGCCGTAGACGTAGCCGCCGACGTACGTGCCGGCCCGGTTGTCGTTGAAGACGTTGTCGAGCAGGACCGGCTTGCTGAACGTCGGCTGCCCGTTCACCTTGACGAGCGCGAAGGCGCTCGCGGAGAGGCCGCTGCTCGTGAGCTTGGCCATGAGCGGGTCGCTGTTCGGCCCGGTGGCGAGGCCCGCGGGTGCGGGCAGGCCGTCGGAGGTGACCGCCGTGGCCGTCGTCAGGTTGCCGGCGACGGTGTTGTCGACGACGGTGACGAACGCGGCGTCGTCGAGGGCGATGCCACCGCCCTCGTGGGCGGAGACGTTGTTCGTGATCGTGTTGTTCGTGATCGCGATCGGCTGCGGGTCGGCCTTGCTGACGTGCGTGCCGCTCACCTGCAGCAGCCGGATGCCGCCGCCGTCGTCGCTCGCCAGGTTGGCGTCGATGACGTTCGCGTCGATGGTCGCCGCGCCGGTGCCGGGGCTCAGCCCGGTCGGCGTGGCCGGCAGCTCGCCGGCGAGCATGACCGCACCACCCTCGTCGTAGGAGCTGTTGAACCAGATGGTGTTGCCGGCGATGGTGCCGCCGTTGCTGCCACCGGGGTTGCTCATGTAGCCAAAGGCCGTGAGGGCGCCGCCGTACTCCGCGGAGAAGTTGCCGCAGATCGCGTTGTGCCGCACGACGTAGCCGTCGCTGCCGGTGAAGAGCCCGATGCCGCCGGCGAGGTTGGTGCCGCCGTTGTTGAGCACCTGGTTGTCGGCGATGACGGGGTCGTAGTTGCGGTTGTCGCCGGTGTAGGGCGTGCCCACCCGGATGCCGCCGCCGTAGCTGCCGCTGTTGCCGACGACGACGTCGTCGGTGATGCGCACGCCACGGTTGTTGGCGTGCAGGTAGATGCCGCCGCCCTGGGTGACGAGCGCGCCGGTGGCGCCGTACGGCGTCTTCACGCCGCCCGTGAGGACGTTGACGTTGCCGGGGAAGTCGGTCTGCGAGCCACCGGTCACCTGGAAGCCGTCGATGACGACCGGGTATGCCGTGTTGTCGAGGCTCGCGTGCATCGGGTCGTCGAGCACGGTGATCGTCGCGGCGTCGGGCACGTCGGCCTCGCCGCTGTAGGTCAGCGTGCCGAGCCGGGTGATCCAGGCCTGCCCCGCGGGCAGGTCGGGGCTGAAGCCGGAGCCGTCGAGGATCGTGCCCGGCACCCAGAGCGGCGACCCGTCGGCCCTGGTCGTGAAGCCGCCGGGGCCGACGCCCTGGAGGGCGACCCGGTGGTGCACGAGGACGTTCTCGTTGTACTCACCCCGCGGGTTGAGCGCGGAGGTGGCTCCCGGCCACACGACGACGAGCCAGTAGCGCCGGGCCGACGTCGGGTTGGCGGCCTCGATCCCCTTCTGGACGGTGTCGTACTGCGTGGCAGGCCGAACCTCGACGACGTTGGGGTTGTCGACGGTCGAGGCGTTGAGGCCCGGGGGGGTGCCGAGGTTCCAGACCGTGATGCCGTTGTACGTCGAGCGCTTCGCGCCGTTCGTGACCGACACCTTGAGGGCGCCGCGGCTGTTCGTCGAGAGCGCGGGCACGGTGAAGGAGATGCTCGTGTCGGACCAGCCCGTCACGGTCACCCCGGTGACCGCGGCCCCGGCGGCGTTCGTCAGGGTCACGGTGCCGGTGCCGCGGGTCGCCCCGAAGCCCTTGCCCGTCACGGTGACGGTGCGCCCGGTGCCGCTCGGCCGCACGTACGGGTGGTCGACGGCGAGCAGCTGCGGGTCGGTCGTGCCGAGGTCGCACCGGGCCGGGTTCGACGCGGTGGTGCCGGGGGCGAGCACGGTGGCCGCCGCCTGGGTGGGCGCCGTGTCGGTCACGGTGTAGAGGCCCGGCCAGCCCTGGAAGTTCGTGCTGATCGTCCGGTAGGCCGGGTTGTAGTCGGCGTTCGGGTCACCCGGCGCACCGGGGTCGTTGCCGGTGAAGCGGTACATGTTCGGGCACGGACCCGCCGGCACCGGGCAGTTGTAAGTGCCCGTCGAGGGCTCGAGCGCCTCGTAGAAGCCGTTGAAGTCGGTGTGCACGGTGTCGACGAGCCGGCCGCTCCAGTCGTAGAGGCCCATCGGCACGTGGGGCAGGCCCTGGGCCTCTCCGAAGTTCGCGCTGCGCTGGTCGAGCGCGAGCCCGAGGTCGTTGATCGTCAGGCCCCAGAAGTGGGTCGGGATCGGCACGGGTGTGAAGAGGTTGAAGTTCGGCGCCACGGTCTGCCCGTTGCGGACGGTGACGAGCTTGGCGTCGCAGAGCGGCCGGTCCTGGCCCTCGAAGGGGCTGCCGCCGCCGTCGAGGAAGGCCGGGTTCGTGACGCGGACGGTGTGGAACGCACCGGCGCAGGAGGAGATGATGCCCGCGCCCTGCGACGGGGGCTGGGTGGGCGGCGTCGGGTCGTTGCCGGTGCCCGGGTCGCCGGCCGCGG
The DNA here is from genome assembly GCF_039542985.1 of Terrabacter aeriphilus. Classification (NCBI taxonomy): domain Bacteria; kingdom Bacillati; phylum Actinomycetota; class Actinomycetes; order Micrococcales; family Intrasporangiaceae; genus Terrabacter; species Terrabacter aeriphilus. The sequence continues at coordinate 35,121 of NZ_BAABIW010000028.1, read as the reverse complement.
CCTCGACCGAGGTCGGCGGGAAGTTCTCCTGCGTGAGGTAGCTGTCGCCGTCGAAGACGTTGACGTCCTCCTCGCGCGTCACCTGGTACATCGGCTTGCCGTCGACCGGGTCGGTCGGCACCTCGACGGCGGCGATGTAGTCACCGGCGGCGAGGTCGCCGAAGCCGTAGTTGCCGTTGACGGTCTGCCCGGCCGCGCCGGGGGTGCTGTCGGACGGGCCGACCTGGACGCCCATCATCGGGGCCTCGACGCAGAGGTTGTTCGCGTCGGCGCCCGACTCGGGCAGGGCGAGCTGGTCGGTCAGCTCGGTGCCGTCCCACTGACGGGCCGTGCAGCCGCGCGGCGCCGCCCACGTCTCGCTCGTGTAGGCGTCCGTGACCTCCGCACCCTTGACGAGGGCGCCGCGCTCCGGGTCGGGGTTGGTGATCCGCTGCGGCACGCTCGGGTTGGTGACGGCGTCGTAGGCCGGGTTGGGCACGGTGAGCGGCACGATCGCCTTGCCCTGCCGGCACGCGTCGTCGCGCTCGTCGGCCGGGGCCGTGCACGCCACGCTGCGGTAGAGGTGCACCGACACGTCCGGGATGCCGGGCTGGTAGTCCTCGCTCACGGCGTCGGCCGGGTCGAGCTCGTTGCGGGTGACGTCGTAGGAGACGGTCGCCGCGATGCCACCGTTCTCCGTGGCGGCATACGGCTCGACGCCCCAGTCGATGCGACCCGACAGGCCGATGATCGGCAGGAAGTCGATGTCGACGAGCGCCCCGAGCGTCGTGGTCGGGCTGTCCTCGTTGTCGGCCTGGTAGGTGATGCCGGTCGTGCGGTAGCGGGTGTTGAAGCCCTCGAGCACGAGCCACTTGCCGAGCGGGTAGCCCTCCTTGATGTCGTAGGCGCCGCTGTCGTTCGTCGTGGTGAGGTTGGTGTACTGGTCCATGAGCGAGTTGTCGCGCTCGCGGACGGTGAGGGTGAAGCCGGGCACCGGGTCCTCGCCGGGGTCGCGGCGGCCGTTGCCGTTGTCGTCGATGAAGACGGTCCCCCGGATGCGGGTGAACCAGCCGACGAGCATCTTGTTGCCGACGTCGATGAGGGCGCCGTCGCTCACCTCGACGTTGAAGCTCCAGAGGATGTAGTCCTGGGCGTCGTCCCAGATCGTCAGCTGGTAGGTGCCGTCGGGCACGTTCTTGATGTCGAACGAGCCGTTCGCGGCGCCCCGGCCGACGTAGACCGCGGCGTCACCGGCGGTGAGGTCCGACAGGGCCACCCACGGCGAGGGGATGGGACCGGCGTACCTCGCACCGGCCCAACCGGTCTCCGGCACGACCTGGCCGTTCTGGCCGCCGATGTAGGGCAGGCCGGCGACGGCGACGCCCTTGACCTCGCCGGTGGCGGCGGAGGCGGCCAGCGCCTTGGTGCGCACGAAGCCGAACTGGGTGGCGGGCACCGGCTCGGCGCCCTTGATGAACTCGGTGTCGAGGCCGGTGTCGCCCTCCTGGATCCAGATGTCGTGGTCGTGGCCGCCCTCGAGGGTCGTCGTCTGCACCCAGCCGGACTGCCCCGCCGGGGGCGAGACGGTGGCGCCGTAGCGGTTCGGGCCGAGGTTCGGGATGGTGATGACGCCCTGCGCGTTGCTCGTGCAGCGGCCGGTGGAGTGGGCGGCGTCCACGAGCGGCTTGCCGTCGGCGTCGAACTGCACCCGTCCCGCCGTGTCGTGCAGGTAGGCGGTGCAGAGCGCGTTGCCGTAGTAGTCGACGCTGACCGGGCCTAGCACGTCGCTGAGGTTGCCGGTGAAGCCGGCCAGGCCCTGCTCGGCGTCGGCCTCGTAGGTGCCGTCGGTCGGCACGTTGTCGTTGAAGACCTGGATCTTGATCGTCGCGAGCGGCAGCGGCAGCGGCTGCATCTCGACGGCGACCGCGGTCTCGCGGCCGGCGACGACGCCGAAGTGCGCCCCGTCGATCTTGAAGTCGGGGGCGGTGACCGAGACGAGGTACTTCCCGGGCGGCAGTCCCTCGAGCTTCGTCGCGGCCGAGAGGTCGGTGGAGTCGCCCTGGGCGACGATCTTCGAGTGGCCCGACGTCGAGCGCACCGACGGCCAGGGGCACGTGTCGGCATACGGCTCGGTGGGCTCGCCCGGGCTCGTGGCCGGCTTGGGGCTGCCGCCGGGGGCCCGCGAGGGCAGGCAGCGGTCGAGCAGCGGGCTGGCCGCGGTGCCCGGGTTGCCGGTGTCGTCCTCGTTGACCATCCAGTGGTAGCCGCTGACCGGCGACCCCTTCTGCACGAGCTGCGGGTCCGGGCCGACACTGCGCGCGCTCGTCACCGTCATCGAGATGCAGCCGGTGCCGCTCGGGGTGCCGGCGGGGCAGTCGGCCACGGTGACGACGGCCGGAGCCGCCGGTGCCGTGACCGCCGCAGGCGACGTGACCGCCGTGGGCGCCGCGCCGCGCTGGGCCGCCTCGGCGGCCGGGCCGCCGAGGGAGGTGAACCCCGAGACGGCCACGGCGACGACGCCGATGACGAGCGGATAGGTACGCCTGCGCAGCTCTCGTGCGTTCACGATGACTCCCACGTGGTCACGGCCAGGCTCCGGCCGAGCCTGTCGTCCTCGCGACGCTCGCAGAGGCGGGAGCGGTCGGGAGCAGGTCGCGACCCCGGCTCAGCGAACTGTCACGGGAGCGAGGGGTCGCGCCTCATCCGGAGGTCAGCCGGCCGAGAGTCTGCTGTCATGAACCTGTCAGGAAGGCGCCGGACCCGTCCCGGTTGGGCACCTTTGCGGAACCGAATTCCCAGCGCATTCGCGGCAACCCTCGCGGTGGCCACGAGGGCGTGCCGATACTGGTCCGGTGGGCGCGGCCACCGGGGCCGCACCGGCTGACGGGGGACCGGATCGGGGACGCGCGTCCAGCCCACGGGCGCGCCGGGGGACCGCAGGGGACGAGGGGGTTCGATGGCAACGGTCATGGTCGTCGACGACGAGGAACGCATCCGCGGCCTGCTCGCGAAGTCGCTGTCGTCCGAGGGGCACTCGGTGGTGACGGCGGCCACGGCGAACGCGGCGATCGACCGGCTCGGCTCGGGGGCGATCGACCTCGTGCTCCTCGACCTCGTCATGCCCGGCGACAGCGGGCTCGCCGTGCTGCGCGACATGTCGCAGCGCCAGGACACGACGCCCGTCATCGTGCTCTCCGGGGTCACCGAGGTCGGGGTGCGCGTGCAGGCCCTCGAGCACGGCGCCGTCGACGTCGTGGCCAAGCCGTTCAGCCTCACCGAGCTGCTCGCCCGGGTGCGGCGCAACGTCGGCGGCGCCCGGCCGGTCACGCAGGAGCGCTTCCTGCAGGCGGGCGGCGTGCGCCTCGACCTCGATCGGCGCCGCGCGACCTTCGGCGGCACCGGGGTGGCCCTCACCGAGCGGGAGTTCACGCTGCTCGCGCACCTCATGCGCCGCAAGGGCCAGGTGTGCCGCCGCGAGGAGCTGCTCCACGACGTGTGGGGCCTCGACTTCGACCCCGGCAGCAACGTCGTCGAGGTGTGCGTCGGGCGCCTCCGCAGCAAGCTCGGCCAGGGCCTGCCCGTCGAGACGGTGCGCCGCGTCGGCTACTGCCTCTACGAGGACTGACGATGCGCAACCGGATGCTGTGGGTCTCGGTCGGCGTGGCCACCGTGTGCTCGGCGGCGATGATCGCCCTGCCCGGCAGCGAGACGGTGCCCTACCACGTGGCGTGGGCGACCTTCGCGCTCTGCTTCGGGCTCGCGCCGTGGAGCCCGGTCGCCACGTGGTGGACGCTCGGCGGCTTCACCGTCGCCACCGGCTCGATCCTCGTGCACCGCGTGCTCGACGGCGTGCTCGAGTGGCAGGAGACGACCGAGGTGCCGCTCATGCTGACGCTCATGCTGCTCATGGTGTGGCACGTGCGTCGCCGGCAGAGCGCGCTCGCGGCCTTCACCGCGCTCGCCGACCGCGAGCGCGAGGCCGCCCGCACGCGCGAGGTGCTGACCCAGCGCACCTCGCACGAGATGCGCTCACCCCTGACGATCGCGCGCGGCTACCTCGAGGCCATCGCCGCCAAGCCGCTCGACGCGGAGGTGGCAGCCGACGTGCGCGTCGTCGAGGAGGAGCTGGCCCGGCTGACCCGCGTCTGCGAGCGCCTCGTGCGCAGCATGCGCGTCACGGCCGACCTCGACATGTCGAGGGTCGACGTCGACGCCCTCGTGCGCAGCACCGCGGAACGCTGGTCGACCGTCGTCGACCGGGACTGGCGCGTCGACGCCTGGGGCGGTTCGCTGTGGGGCTCCCCCGAGCGGCTGCGGGCCTGCCTCGACACGCTCGTGGAGAACGCCGTGCGCTACACGCGCGAGGGCGACACGGTCGAGCTGTTCGTGCGCCTGACCGGCGACGAGACGATCGCCATCGGCGTGGCCGACTCCGGCCCGGGCTTCGCGCCCGAGGTGCTCGCGGCCGGCGCCCCGGGCGGGGCCGGCACGCAGACGGGGTCGGACGGCCTCGGCGCGGGACTCGTGCGCGACGAGCTGTCGCAGACGGGGCTCGGCATCTCGCTCGTGCGCGACGCCGCCGGCCGCCGCGGAGGGCGGGTGCAGCTGGGCACCTCCCGGTGGGGCGGCGCCGAGGTCGCCATGGTCGTGCCCCGGCGGCCGAGCGTGCACGAGCAGCTCGGGTCCGCCGCCGTCGCCGCGTTCCCGCCGCACCCGCGCGACGAGGTCGGCGAGGTCCGCATCACCACCCACTGACGGCAACGCACAACCCACCGGGATCCGATCCCGGTGGGTTGTGCCCTGCACGGTGTGTTGCGGGTCAGGGGCGGGCTTTGACGGCGAGCACGGCGCACGGGGCGTCGAGCAGGATCTGCTGGGCCGTGCTGCCGGTGACGAGCTTGCCGACGGGCGAGCGGCGGCGCACCCCGATGACGACGAGGTCGGCCTCGACCTCGGTGGCGGCCGCGAGGATCTCGTCGGCCGCCGCGCGCCCGCTCGTCGGCTGACGCACGTCGTGGGCCACGTCGGCGTTGGCCAGCTGGAGGTCGATCGTGTCGATGTCCTCCGCCGAGGCGAACGTCGGGTCGGCGTAGTTGCCGTCGCGACCGGTGTTGACCACCGTGAGGTGGGCGCCGTCCTGCCGGGCGAGCTCCACCGCGGCGTCGAGCGCCGCGACTCCTTCTGCGGTCGGGATGTATCCGACGACGATCCTGGCGAACATGTCTCTCCTGTCGCGCTGGCCCCGCGGGTCGTCCCGAATCTACCGCGCCCGCCGCCGCCGGGGCCGCCCCGCGTCAGCGGACGAGACGCAGCCGCACCCGCTGCCCGGGGCGCAGCTGCGCCGCCACGGCCAGCGACGCAGGCGTGACGACCGCGACGACGGGGTAGCCGCCCGTCACCGGGTGGTCGGCGAGGAAGAGCACGGGCTCCCCGCCGGGCGGCACCTGCACCGCCCCGGGCACGAGGCCCTCGCTCGGCAGCTCGCGGTCGGCATACCTGCTCGTCCAGCGGATCGCCTTGCCCTCCAAGCGGATCCCGACCCGATTGCTGCGCGACGAGACGGCGCGGGCCTCGGCCACGAGGTCGTCGAGGTCGCACCACCCCGCCCGCGGGCCGGGCAGGAGGTCGAGCACGACGTCGTCGGCGGCGAGCGCCCGGTGCGGGGCGACGTCGACGTGGGGCAGGGCGTGCGGCGGGGGGCCGACGGGCAGCACGTCGCCCACCGCCGGCACGGGCGGCCCGAGACGCGCGAGGGTGTCGGTCGAGCGCGACCCGAGCACCGGGTCGACGGCGACGCCCCCACGCACCGCGAGCCAGGTGCGCAGGCCCGCGCGGGGTGCGCCGAGGGTCAGCACCTGCCCGTCGGCGAGCGCCACGGGGGCGGCGTGCGGCACCGGCCGGCCGTCGACGGTCGCCGGGCACGGCGCCCCCGTCAGGGCGACGAGCAGGTCGCCCCGCGCGCGCACCGACAGGCCCCCGAGGGTCACCTCGAGCGACGCCGGGTGCGCGTCGCCGGGCGCCGGGTGGTGCCCCAGCAGTCGCAGGCCGAGCAGGTATGCCGCCGGGTCGGCCGCGCCCGACCGCCCGACCCCCGCGTCGGCGAGCCCCGGGCGCCCGAGGTCCTGCACGAGCGTCAGCGGCCCGGTCGCCAGCACCTCGATGCCCCTGCCGGTCGAGCGGGGACGACGGCGCACCGGGTGGGCAGCCGGGTGCGTCGGGGGCGCACCACCGGCAGGCGGGTGCGTCTCCTCGACGAAGCGGACGAGATCGCCCGGGACGAGGAGGGCGGGCGGCTCGCGCCGCTCGTCCCAGACCGCGAGCGTGGTCGTGCCGAGCAGCTGCCAGCCTCCGGGTGAGTCGTGCGGGTAGATGCCCGCGAAGTCGCCGGCGAGGGCGACCGACCCGGCCGGTACGCGGGGGCGCGGCTCGCTGCGGCGCGGCACCCGGAGACGCTCGTCGCCGCCGACGAGGTAGGCGAAGCCGGGCGCGAACCCGCCGAAGCCGACCCGCCACGTCGCGCCGGTGTGGGCGCGCACGACCTCCTCGCGGGTCAGCCCGGTCAGGCGCGCGACGTCGTCGAGGTCGGGGCCGTCGTAGCGCACCGGCACCTCCACGACGCGCGCACCGGGCGACGGCGCGCCCCCGTCGCCCTCATCGCCGTGGTCAGGCACCGTCTCGGCCACCTCGAGGCAGGCCCGGCCCACCTCGTCCGCGCGCCCGGGCGCGCGCAGCACGACGAGCACGGTGCGGGCCCCGACGACGAGGTGGTCGACGAGGGCCCACGGGTCGGCGTCCAGCCCGAGGTGCTCGGCCAGGGCCGTCCGCAGCCGCAGGGCCGCGTCGGTGTCGGCCACCTCGACGAGCACGGCGGCGGCGCCCACCGGCAGCACGCGGGCGCGCACGGGTCAGCCCGCGAAGGAGCGCAGCTCGACGCCGGAGGCCTCGAGCGCGGCCCGCACGGCCTGCGCCATCGCGACGGCCCCGGGGGTGTCGCCGTGGATGCAGACCGACTCGGCCCGCACCTGCACCGTCGAGCCGTCGACGGCCGTGACGACGCCGTCGTGGGCGAGCCGCACGACGCGGGCGGCCACCGCCGCGGCGTCGTGGAGCACGGCGCCCGGCTCGGAGCGCGGCACGAGCTGACCCTCGGGCGTGTAGGCCCGGTCGGCGAAGGCCTCGGGTACCGCACGCAGCCCGGCCGCGGTCGCGCGCTCGAGCACGACGCTGCCCGGCAGGCCGAGCACCGGCAGCGACGGGTCGACCGCGACGATCGCGTCGACGACGGCCTGCGCCTGTGCCTCGTGGTGGACGATCGCGTTGTAGAGCGCGCCGTGGGGCTTGACGTAGGCGACGCGCGTGCCCGACACGAGGGCCATCGCCGAGAGCGCCCCGAGCTGGTAGATGACGTCGGCCGTCAGCTCGTCCGGGTGCATGTCGATGAACCGGCGGCCGAAGCCCGCGAGGTCGCGGTAGCCCACCTGTGCCCCGACGACGACACCGCGCTCGGCGGCATACGTGCACGTCGTGCGCAGGGCGACGGGGTCACCGGCGTGGAAGCCGCACGCGACGTTCGCGCTCGTGACGACGCCGAGCACCGCCGCGTCGTCACCGACGGTCCACGGGCCGAAGGACTCGCCGACGTCGGCGTTGAGGTCGAGGCGCATGCCCCGATCGTGCCACCCCTCAGCGCAGGCCGGCGTAGTGCTCGGGCAGCCGGCGCCCGTATGCCGCCAGCAGCTCGCGCGCGACGCCCACCGAGTCGACGAGCGGGTGCAGGGCGAAGGCCTGGACGGCCAGCGCGGCCGAGCCCTGCGTCACCGCCGCGACGACGAGCTCGTCGACGGCCTTGACCTGCTGCACGAGCCCGAGGGCGTGGCCGGGCAACGGGCTGACGGGCAGCGGCGCCGGCCCGGACGCGTCGACGCGGCACGGCACCTCGACGACGGCGTCGGGGGGCAGGCAGGCGACGGTGTCGCCGTTGCGGACGTTGAGGATGAGCCGCGCCGGCTCGTCGCGCGCGATGGCGGCCATGAGCGCGAGGGCGACCCCCTCGTAGCCACCGCCCTCGACGTCGGCCTCCGCGCGCTCGTGCGTCCCGGCGTCACCGCCGTCGCGTGTCTCCTGCATGTAGGTCGCGTTGCGCTCGCGCCGCACGGCGTCCCACCGCTGCCACGCCGCGCCGGGGTCGGCCGCCACGGCGGCGTAGAAGTCGGCCTGCTGCCCGGCGAGGAACTCGCCGCGGGTCTCGCGGGCACCGCGGATCTGGGCGATGGCCTCGCGCGTGCAGTAGTAGTAGAAGAGGTACTCGTTCGGCAGCGCCCCGAGCGACCGCAGCCAGTCGGTGCCGAAGAGCTGGCCCTCCTCGATGCCGCCGAGGGCCGCGTCGTCGGCGAGCAGGCCCGGCAGCAGGTCGCGGCCGTCGTGGCGCAGCGCGGTGAGCCAGCCGAGGTGGTTGAGGCCGGCGTAGTCGATCTCGAGCTCGTCGAGGGGGTGGCCGAGGGCGCCTGCCGCCCGCGTGGCGAGCCCGAGGGGCGAGTCGCAGATGCCGACGACGCGGTCGCCGAGCACCGTCTGCATGGCCTGCGTCACGAGACCGGCCGGGTTGGTGAAGTTGATGACCCAGGCGTCGGGGGCCAGTCGCTGCACGCGGCGGGCGACGTCGAGGGCGACCGGGACGGTGCGCAGGCCGTAGCCGACGCCGCCGGGACCGGTCGTCTCCTGGCCGAGCAGGCCGAGGTCGAGGGCGATCCGCTCGTCGGCGGTGCGCCCCTCGAGCCCCCCGACGCGCATGGCGGAGAAGACGAAGTCGGCACCCGGCAGCGCGGCGTCTAGGTCGGTGGTCGCGGTGACCGCCGGCGGTGGGAGGTCGGCGGGACGGGTCGCCGCCCCGGCCTCCGCCTGCGCCGCGAGCACCTGCTGCACCACGGCGAGGCGCGCGGGATCGGTGTCGTGCAGCACGACCTCGGTGACCCGGCGCTCGGCCGTGTCACGCAGGAGCGCGCCGAAGACGAGCGGCACGCGGAAGCCACCACCGCCGAGGACCACGAGCTTCATGACGCCACCACCCTCGGACCGTACCGCGCCCACGGTGGCGCACCCGGCATACGGGCTCGGCCGGCAAATGGCGGGAGTCACGCCCGCGGGTGCGAGAGCATGGGGGTGTGCCCGGCAACCTGTCGTTCGACCCGCTCGCGTCGCACCGCACCGACGACGAGCCGGCCCTCGACGTCTTCGTGTGGGGCACCGTCTTCCTCGACATGATCTTCGCGGGCCTGCCGAACGCGCCGCGACCGGGCACCGAGGTGTGGGCCGACGGGCTCGCCTCGTGCCCCGGCGGCATCGCCAACCTCGCGGTCGCGACGCGCCGCCTCGGGCTGAGCACCGGGCTCGCGGCCGCCTTCAGCGACGACGACTACGGCGACTTCTGCTGGCGCACCCTCGAGCAGCAGGAGGGCATCGACCTGCACCGCAGCCGCCGCTTCGCCGACTGGCACAGCCCCGTCACGGTGTCGATGTCGGTCGACCGCGACCGCAGCATGGTCTCGCACGGCCACCCGGCGCCGGTGCCCGCGAGCCAGCTCATCGGCACGCCGCCCCGCTCGCGCGCGGTCATGGTCGACCTCGGCGAGGACGAGGCGTTCGGGGTGCCGGGCGCGACCGGCACCCGCACGTGGGTCGACGAGGCCCGCGCGCAGGGCGCCCTCGTCTTCGCCGACGTCGGCTGGGACCCCGAGGAGAAGTGGTCACCGCACGTGCTCGACCGGCTCGACCGGTGCGACGTGTTCATGCCGAACGCCGTCGAGGCGATGGCCTACACCGGGACCGGCTCGCCGGTCGAGGCCGTCTACGCCCTCGCCGACCGGGTGCCCGTCGCGATCGTCACCGACGGCGCCGACGGCGCGCTCGGCATCGACGCCCGCACCGGCGAGGAGGCCAGGGTGCCCTCGCTGCGCGTCTCGGCCGTCGACCCGACGGGCGCCGGCGACGTCTTCGGCGCGGCGCTGCTCGTCGGCACGCTCGCGGAGTGGCCGCTCGAGCAGCGGATGACCTTCGCCAGCCTCTGCGCCGGGCTCGCCCTGCAGCAGTACGGCGGGTCGCTCGCGGCCCCGGGCTGGGGCGACCTCGCCGACTGGTGGACCGCGCTCGTCTCCGACACGAGCGCCGACGCGTACCACCGCTCGCTGCGGCGCCGCTTCGCCTTCCTCGACGACATCGTGCCCCGCGTGCCCGTCGAGGCGTGCCGGCGCGCGACCGCGACGATCGCCCGCCGGGCCGACGTGCAGCCGGCCGGCTGAGGCGGCCTTCAGCCGGGTCTGGCGATCAGCCCTTGGGGCAGCCACCCTTGCCGACCTCGGCGAGCTGCGTGACGAGCGCCGGCGAGACGACGAGCGAGTCGTGCCACGACTTCCACTCGAGGTGCTCGACGCCCGCGGCCTCGAGCCGCTGGTCGAGGTCCGCGTCGATGTCGGCCTCCTTGGGGAAGCTGACGGTGCCGATGGCGCACTGCCGCTCGAACTCGACCTGCGCGATCTCGCGGGTGCGCGCGTCGGCGGGCACGTCGGCCCGCACCGTGCTCGAGCTGGTCGGTGCCGCGCCGTCGCCGGAGCCGCCCGAGGCGGTGCCGCACGCGCCGAGGCCGCCGGCCGCGAGGAGCACGCCGAGCACGCCGAGCACGACGGAGGTGGACCTGGACGGGGTGGTGGAGGGAAGTCGCACGGGGGTCCTCAGGAGGCGGTGAGCGTCAGGCTCGTGGTGCGGGTCTGCGGCGAGGCCGCGGTGTAGCTGACGGTGACGGGGATCTTGTAGGTGCCCGGCTTGAGGTCGGTCGCGATGAAGCGCACCCCGGCGTAGTCCGAGCTGCCGCCGACGAGCGTCGTGTCGCCGTTGAGCCCGGTCGAGGAGCGGTCGCCGGGGTAGGCGACCTCGAGCCCGGCGGGCAGGTCGCCGAGGCGCACGGTGAAGCGCGCGAGGTCGGTCTGACCACCGGTGAAGGCGATCTTCTGGAAGCCGTTGCTGCCGGCCTTGATGCCGAGCGAGGTCGTCTGCTGCGTGAAGTCGGCCCCGGTCGCGGCCTGCACCGGCACCGTGACGGTGGCCGAAGCCTGGTAGGTCTTGCGGTTGTTGCCCTTGCCGTGCTCGTCGCTGTTGCCGGCGCCGACCGTGTACGTCGAGGTCAGCACGACCTTGAAGCTGCCGGTCTGCGTGTAGGGCACCTTGAGCTTGAAGGCCGTGAAGTCCTTCGTCGAGCCGACGAGGGTGTCGGAGCCGTAGAGCGAGGTGTCCGATCCGCCCCGCGTCGTCGGGTACGTCACCGTGACGCCCGGGGGCGCCGAGACGGTCGTCGACCAGTCGCGCACGGTGTTGTCGCTCGTCCACACGACCGAGAGCCAGCCGGACTGACCCGGCGAGAGCGCCGCGGTCGTCGTCGTCACGGCGCGCACCTCGCTCTTGTCGGAGTCCGCCGGCGCGAACGCGAGTGCGGGACCGGCGGAGAGGACGAGCCCGGCCGCCAGCAGGGCGGCGACACCGGTGGTCGGGACGGCACCGCGGCGGCGGCGCAGGAGAGCGGGCATGGTGGTCCTCGGTGCTGGGGGGATGCGTGGTTCGTCCCCTTTGTCACCATCGTACGGTCCCGTCGCCGCGGCGTCCCGCGATCGGCGCTCAGTCGCCGGCGATGCCGGTGCGCTCGACGCCCTCGACGATCCAGCGCTGGAGGAAGAGGAACATCAGCAGCAGCGGCACGATCGCGACGAGCGCCGCCATGAAGAGCTGGCTCACCTGCACCGACTGCGCGGTGAGGAAGGTCGACAGGGCGATCTGCACCGTCCACGCCTCCTGGTCGCGGCCGATGACGAGGGGCCAGAGGAAGGCGTTCCACGACCCGATGAAGGTGATCGTGCCGATGGCGGCGACGAAGCCCATCGAGTTGGGCACGACGATCCGCCAGAAGGTGCCCCAGTAGCCGAGGCCGTCGATGAAGGCCGCCTCCTCGATCTCCTTGGGGAAGCCGAGGAAGAACTGCCGGAAGAGGAACGTCGCGAGCGCCTGGAAGAGCCCGGGGATGATGAGGCCGCGCAGCGTCGAGATCCAGCCGAGCGACGAGACGAGCACGAAGCTCGGCACGAAGGTCACGGCCGCCGGGATGAGCAGCGTCGCGGTGATCGTGTAGAACACGGCGTTCGACCAGCGGTAGGGGATGCGGGCCAGCCCGTAGCCGGCGAGGCCGGAGATGACCAGCACGCCGACCGTCTGGGTGACGGCGATGAGCCCCGAGTTGAGCAGGCTCCGCGCCATCGGGATGGCCGGGTTGTCGAAGAGCCCGGTGAGGTTGCTCGTCTCCCACACCGGCGGCAGCCAGTGGAAGTCGGGGCTGCCGAGGTCCTGCTCGCGCATGAAGGCGCTGCGCAGCAGGAGGTAGAAGGGGATGAGGAAGAGCAGCGCCGCCACGACGAGGGCGCTGTAGCGGGCCAGCCCGACGAGGCGGGACTGCTTGCGGCTGCGGACGATGGCCATCAGTCGCCCCTGTCACCGAGTCGGAGGAGCCGGCCCTGCACCACGGCGACGACGGCGATGATGAGGGTGAGGATGACGGCGCCGGCCGAGCCGTGCCCGAAGTCCTGCCCCGAGCCGAGCGCCGTGTAGTAGAGGTAGACGAGCGGTGGCCGGGCGTAGGGCGGGTAGGTGCCGAACGTCGAGAGGATGTTGTAGAACTCGTCGAAGGCCTGGAAGGCGTTGATGAGCAGGAGCAGCAGCACCGCCGTCGACGTCGCCCGCAGCTGCGGCAGGGTGATGTGCCGGAAGACCTTCCACCCCTCGGCGCCGTCGATGGCGGCCGCCTCGTAGAGCGTCGGGCTGATCCGCTGGATGCCGGCGAGGAAGAGGATCATGTAGAAGCCGATCTGCAGCCACAGGCGCGCCGTGACGATGACGAGCCAGTACCACGGCGGGTCGGCGAGGCTGAGCCACGGGATCGAGTCGATGCCGAACCAGCCGAGCACCGCGTTGGCGAGCCCGGAGCGGATGCCGCTGAAGATCGACATCTTCCAGATCAGTGCCGCGACGACGTACGAGCAGGCCGTCGGCAGGAAGAAGACCGAGCGGAAGAACGCCTGCATGACCCGGGTGCGCGCGACGAGCAGCGCCGCCGCGAGCGAGAGCGCGAAGGTCGTCGGCACGATGAAGACGGCGAAGGCGAGGAACGTGACGAGGCTGCTGCGGAACGACGGGTCGCGCAGCATGTCGAGGTAGTTGCCGAAGCCGACGAAGTTCGTCGGCGTCACCGTGTTGTACGACTCGAAGAACGACAGGTAGATCGACCAGGCGATCGGCACGTAGACGAAGACGACGAGGCCGATGACGAAGGGCCCGACGAAGACCCAGAACCACAGGTTGCGGTCCTGGCGCCCGCGCAGGCGACGACCGAGCGACGGCCTCGGCGGTGGAGGTGGCGTCGCCCGGTCGGCTGCCGTCCGCTGCGCGGAGGGGTCGTATGCCGTCGGGTCGGCCTGCGCTGTCAGGCGAGGACCCGCTTCAGCTCGGCGTCGACGACCGTCTTGACCTTGGCGATCTCACCGGCGGGGTCGGCGCCCTCCTTGACGATGCGGCTCATCGCGTCGCCGAAGGCCGTCGCGCACTTGGGCGTCCAGAGGATCGGGCTCTGGGCGTGGCCGACGTCGGTCGCGAGCTTGGCCGCCTCCGCCGCCTGGCCGTCCTTGAGCGTCGAGGCCTGGCTGATGAGGCTCGTGCGCGACGGGATGTGGAAGCCGTAGGCCGTCGCGAAGTCGAGCTGGTCGGCGGTCTGGTCGATCCAGAGCCACTTCGCGAACTTCTTCGCGGCCTCGACGTCCTTGCTCTTGGCGCTGACGCACGAGCCGTAGGCGCCGACCGGCACCGAGGGTTTGCCGCTGCCGTCGAGGGCGGGCCAGGCCATGACGCCGAAGTCGTCGCCGAGGCCCTTCTTGATGTCGGGGAAGGTCCAGAGGCCGGTGAACTGCATGGCGGTCAGGCCGGCCGTCAGCGCCGAGGCGTCGAACCAGTCCTTGGGCGCGCCGAGGAGCAGCACCTTGGCGTCCCACATCTCGCGCAGCTTGCCGAGGGCCGTCGCGGCGCGCGGGTCGTCGAAGCCGAACTGGTTGTCCTTCGTCAGGTAGTCGAGCCCGGCCGACCACAGCATCGAGCCGCCCATCAGCCCGGCGCCGCCGTCGTTGCCGAGGAAGAGTCCCTTGACGTTGCCCTGGGTCAGCTTCTTCGCGGCGTCGATGAGCTCGTCGATCGTCTGCGGCGGCGTGACGCCGGCCTTGTCGAGCATCGACTTGCGGTAGACGAGCAGCTGCATGTCGACGACCTGCGGGATGGCATACGTCTTGCCGTCGTAGGTCATCCGCTCGAGGATGCTCGGGTTGAAGTCGCTCTTCGTGTCACCGATGAGGTCGGTGAGGTCGACGACCTGGCCGCCCTTGATCATGTCGATCGTCGGGCCGTTGCCGTACTCGAAGACGTCGGGCCCGGCATCCGTGAGGAGCGAGGCGGCCGTCGACTGGTCGTAGTCGCCGGGCTTCCAGCTGACCTTGACGGTCGCGTCCTTGTAGGCGGCGGCGTACTTCTCCACGGCCTGCTGCGTGCCGGCCTCGCCGTACTGGTGGTACCACTGGTTGATCGTGGCGCCGCTGCCGCTGCCGCTCGCGCCGCCCGAGGCGGCGGGCTCGCGGCCCGTGTTGCTGCCGCACGCGGCGAGCGCGCCCGTGACGGCGGCCGCGCCACCCAAGGCGAAGAGGGAGCGTCGGGTGATCCCGGTCCCGAGGGCCTGGCCGAGGTGACGGCCGATCTGCTTGTCAGACATAGGTTTCCCCGCGTCCTTCCTGCCCGTACACCGGGCACCGTTCACGACGGCGGGCCTCCGGCCAGTCTGCTCGACCCGCGCCCACGCTGTGATCGTATGCCTGCGGGCTCGGCGCGTGCTGCAGGCGCCACCCGCGGATCCCACGCCTCGTGACTGTCCACCCCGAGAACAATCGCGAGATCAAACGGGCCTCGGAGGGCTCTGGCTGGTACGGTCGTCGCGTTGCCGTCCCGAGCCCGCGCACGCGGGCCCGGCTCGACGGACGCGGCAAGCGAGAGTTCGCGCGTCGCCTCCCTCGAGAGTCGGCGGCATGTGGTCTCCACACGGGAGACCTCGACAACCAGAAGAGGCAACACCAGTGGCAACAGGCACCGTCAAGTGGTTCAACAGCGAAAAGGGCTTCGGCTTCATCGAGCAGGACGGTGGCGGCGCTGACGTCTTCGTGCACTACTCGGCCATCGACAGCAGCGGCTACCGCGAGCTGCAGGAGGGCCAGAAGGTCGAGTTCGACGTCACGCAGGGCCCCAAGGGCCCGCAGGCCGAGAAGGTCCACGGCATCTGATCGTGCGACACCACCTGGCCTGACCCAGGTTCTGCAGGATCCCCCGGTCGTTCGCGGCCGGGGGATCCTTGCGTCCGGCGCCGGTCAGCCGAGCGGCATCCGGCGGGCGGCGACGACGGGCCGGAGCACCGCCTCGACCTGCTCGGTCGCGAACCACCGGCGCAGGCAGTCGCCGGCGAGCACGTCGGCGAGCGCGCCGAGCACCATCGACTGGTCGAGCGAGAGGTGCCGACCGGCCGTGCGGCCGGTGCGCACGTCGACCGCGTCGACGAAGCCCCCGGGGCCGTAGGCGCCCAGGTCGCGCTCGAGGCGCACGAGGTTCTCGGTGGCCTCCTCGGGCTCGACGAGGAGGGCCATCGCCGAGGCGTGCGGCGTGACGACGACCTCACCGCCCTGCTCGCTCGGGTAGCCCTCGTCCAGCCAGGCGATCGGCGGCACGCCGAAGACGCCGTAGCCCTCACCGGGGCGGGCCGACGGGCTGAAGCCCCAGTAGCCGTAGCCCTGCTCGTCGAGCGCGTACTCCCGCTGGAGCGCCACGGTGCGGGCCTCGTTGACGCCCCACGTGTCGGGTGCCCAGCGCGCCTCGGGCACGAAGATCGTGGGCATCAGCGCCTCGAACATCGACCCGCCGAAGGTCGGCACGACGTCGCGGCCGCGGTAGTGCCGGAGCGGGGCGTCGAGCGCCGCGTAGTGCTCGGCGGGAATCTGGCCGCGGGCGATGCCGACGTAGCTCGCGATGCGCGGCTCGGAGTCGAGCAGGTCGTAGTGGTGCACGGTGTGGAGCACCTCGGCGTGCCCGGGCACGAACGAGGCGCGGCGCGTGGGCTGCCCCGGGTCCTCGACCCAGAAGCCGCCGGTGAGCCGGCCACCCGCGCCCTCCGGACCGGCCGCGGGGTCGTGGAAGACCCCGAAGTGCATCCGGTCGAGCACGAGGTGGGCGTCGTCGCGCACCCGCGGCTCGGCGGCGGCCGCGACCATGAGGCCGGCCGCGAGCCAGCCGTTGTCGACGCTGGAGAGGAACGGGTGGATCGGGTCGCCCCCGCCGGGCATGCGGTGGAGCAGGGCTCCGGTGCGGTCGTCGTACCAGTTGAAGAACATGCCCGACTCGTCGTGCACCTCCATCCGCGCGAGCGTGCCGAGCAGGCGCGCCAGCCGGTCGGCCGCCGCGTCGGCCCCGACGAGGCCGAGGTCGCGGGCGGCGACCGTGCACCACAGCAGGCCGCCGATGTTCGTCGGCGAGGTGTAGCCGCTGCGGGTGGCGGGGTCGAGGTCGACGGCGATGGCGTCGGTGGGCAGCCCCGAGTCGGGGTCGGTCATCGCCTCGAAGGAGCGCCAGGTGTCGGTGGCCCAGCGGAGCAGGAGGGAGCGGTCGGGCATACGGGGTCCTCGGGTTGTTCGGGGGTGGTCGAGCAGGGGCGGGTCAGGCGCCGGCGACGGAGGCCTGGTCCCAGTCGCAGCCGCACGAGCCGCGCACGACCATGCGGGTCGGCAGCACCTGGGGGTGCACGTCGAAGCGGCGGCCACCGATGCGCTCGTGGAGGCGGATGGCCGCCCACCGGCCGAGCTCGCGCATCGGCTGCTGCACGGTGGTCAGGCCGGGGGCGAGGTAGCGCGAGGTCATGATGTCGTCGAAGCCGACGACCGCGACGTCCTGGGGCACGCGTCGCCCGTCGCGCCCGAGCAGCACCATCGTGGCGAGCGCGAGCTCGTCGTTGGCGCAGACGAGCCCGTCGATCTCGACGCCGTCGGCGGCGGCCGCGCGCAGGGCCTCGATGACCTGCCGGCCCGAGCGCTCCTCGAACTCCACCCGGATCGGCGGCGCCACCTCCGCGCCGCGGCGCCGGCTCAGTGCGTGCTGGAAGCCGCGGTAGCGCTCGGAGATGTCGTGCGACGCGGCCGTGTCGCCGACGAAGACGAGCCGGGTGCGGCCGTGCTCGAGCAGGTGGCGGGTCAGCTCGGCCGAGCTGATGAAGTTCTCCACCTGCACCGAGTCGCAGCCCTCGATGGCGTCGCGCGCGACGAGCACCGTCGGGGTGGACCGGACGATCTGGCGCACCATGGCGTCGCTCACCGTGTCGTTGGCGATGACGATGCCGTCGACGCGGCCGAGGATCTTGCGCACCGCGGCCTCGGCGTCCTTCGAGGCGTCGCAGACGACCACGACGACCGACTGCCCCTCCCGGGCGGCCGTCGACTCGAAGCCCGAGAGCAGTTCGGAGTAGTACGGCCCGCGCAGCCCCGGCAGCACGAGACCGTGCGTCTGGTGCGAGGGCACGTCGACGGTGCGGCCCCCGCGGAGCGGCACGTACTCGAGGTCCTCCACGGCGCGCAGCACCCGCTGGCGGGTCATCGCCGACGCCGGGGTCGAGCCGCTCAGCACGCGCGACACCGTGGCAATGGACACCCCGGCGCGCTCGGCCACGGTGTAGATCGTGACCGGCCGTGCGTCGTCGTGCTCCGTGGGCACCCAGCCTCCCTCTTCCGAGGACCACTGTGCACGGAGCGGCCACGGTTCACAAGCGCGCCCGAGGCCGTGTCCGCGCCGTGTCCGCACCGCGCCCTGCCTGCCGTCCCGGTGCGCGGCGTGGGGCTGCCGTGCTCCCTCTCGGAGCCCCACGCCGCGCCGTCCGTGGCAGGCGCGTCAGAACGGGTTCGGGATCGCATCGATGAGCGTGCGCGTGTAGTCGTCCTTCGGGTTGCGGATGACCTGGAGCGTCTCGCCCTGCTCGACGATGCGGCCCTCGTTGAGCACGATGACCTCGTCGGCGAGCATCCGCGCGCTCAGCAGGTCGTGCGTGATGTAGAGGATGCCGACGTCCTTGGTCTGCACGAGGTCGTTCAGCAGCTCGAGGATCTCTGCGCGGATCGACACGTCGAGGCTGCTGATCGGCTCGTCGGCGACGATGAGCTGCGGGTCGACGGCGAGCGCCTTGGCGATGATGACGCGCTGGCGCTGCCCACCCGAGAGCTCGTAGCCGTAGCGGTTGACGAAGCGGTCCGACGGCGTCAGCGCGACGATCTCGAGCAGCTCCTCCACCCGCTGGCGCAGGGCGTCGCCCTTGAGGCCGTGGTAGTTCGCGAGCGGCCGGGCGAGGATGTAGCCGATGCGCTTGGCCGGGTTGATCGAGCTGTACGGGTCCTGGAAGACCATCTGCACGTCGCTGCGGTAGTCGCGCAGCGCGCGGCCGCGGAAGCCGGCCACCTCGCGCTCGCCGTCCGGGCCGTTGAAGACGATGCGCCCGCTCGTCGGCCGGTCGACCCCGGTGATCATCCGGGCCAGGGTCGACTTGCCGCTGCCGCTCTGACCGACGAGCGCGGTCACCTCGCCCTTGCGCAGCACGAAGCTCGCGTCGGTCACGGCCTCGGTGCGGGTGACGGTGAGGCCCCGGCGGCGGCTGAACACCTTGGTGACGTCCTCGACCGAGAGCACGACGTCACCGCGCAGCGCCCTGGTCGACGACTCGGCCGTCTTGACGAACTGCGGCCCCTCGAAGGTGCGGGTGGGCGCGCCGTGCTCGCCCGTGCCACCCTCCTCGCGCTGCAGCTGCGCGACGTGGCAGGCCGCCTCGCCGGCGCCGAGCGGCACGAGCGGCGGGTCGGTCTCGGTGCACCGGGCGATCCGCTCGGGGCAGCGCGGCGCGAACCGGCAGCCGACGATGGGCAGGCTGAGGTCCGGCGGACGCCCCGGCACGTAGGTGATCCGCACGGTCTCCGCGCGCGGGTCGCCGTAGGAGCCGAGCAGGCCCTTGGAGTAGGGGTGCAGCGGCTCCGCGAGCAGCGCGGCGGCGGGCTGCTCCTCGACGATGCGACCGGCATACATGACGAGGATGCGGTCGGAGAGGTCGAGCACGGTGCCGATGTCGTGGCTGATGAAGAGCACCGCGAAGCCCTGCTCGGCCTGCAGCCGGCGCACGTTCTCGAGGATCGAGTGCTGCACGACGACGTCGAGACCGGTGGTCGGCTCGTCGAGGAGCACGAACTTCGGCTCGAGCGCGAGGGCCAGCGCGAGGTTGACGCGCTGGCGCATGCCGCCCGAGAGCTCGTGCGGGTAGGCGCCGATGAACTTGTGGTCGATGATGACCATGTCGAAGAGCTCACGGATGCGCGCGGTGACGGCCTCGCCGCGCAGCTGGGAGTGCTGCTCGATGACGTCGCGGAACTGCGCCTCGACGCGCACCACCGGGTTGAGCGAGTTCATGCTGCTCTGGAAGACCGTCGAGATGTCGCGCCAGCGCAGGCTGCGCAGGTCGTCCTCCGGCAGGTGCGTGATGTCGGTGCCGTCGAAGGTGATGCTGCCGCCGCTGATGCGGCCCGGCCGCTGGAGCAGGCGGAGCAGGGCCGTGCCGAGCGTCGTCTTGCCCGAGCCGGACTCGCCGATCAGGCCGACGAACTCGCCGGGCTCGATCGAGAAGCTGACGTCCTGCACCGCGTCGAGCGCGCGGTGCGAGCGGGGTTCGTAGCGGACCGACAGGTCCTTGACCTCGAGCAGGCTCATGCGTCCTCCCTCAGGTGGGGGTTGCTCAGCAGGTCGACGCCGAAGTTGATGAACGACATGCCGGTGATGAGGATGGCGAGGACGAGGCCGGGCACGAAGACCCACAGCCACAGTCCCTGGGTGATCGCGCCCTGGGCGTTGGCCTGGTAGAGCATCGTGCCCCACGAGACGCTCTGGGTGTCACCGAGGCCGAGCACCGCGAGGCCCGCCTCGGCGCCGATGGCGCCGGTCGCCGCGCCCACGAAGGCCGCCGCGACGAGCGAGCTCATGTTCGGCATGATCTCGCGGAAGACGATGCGCATCGTGCCCTCGCCGGAGAACTTCGCGGCGGTGACGAAGTCGCGGTTGCGCAGCGTGATGATCTGCGCGCGCTTGGCGCGGGCGCCGCCCGCCCACGAGGTGATCGAGATGACGAAGACGATGAGCCAGACGCCGCGCACCTCGGAGTAGGCGACGAGGGTGATGATGAGCGGCAGGGCCGGGATGACGAGCGCCACGTTCGTGACGAACGAGAGGATGTCGTCGACGATCGTGCCCTCGGCGTAGCCCGAGATCATCCCGATGACGAGCGAGATGATCGTCGCGAGCAGGCCGCCGAAGAGCCCGACCAGCAACGAGATCCGCGTGCCGTAGATGAGCTGTGAGGCGATGTCGCGGCCGTCGTTGGTCGTGCCGAGCCAGTGGTCACCGCTCGCACCGAGGGGCGCCTCGAACGAGGACTCGAGGGGGTCGTGCGGGGCGATGAGCGGCGCGAAGACCGCGACGAGGACGTAGAGCGTGACGATGACGACGCCGACGCGGGCCTTCCTGCTGCTCCAGACGACCTCCCACCAGCGGTCGGGACGCTCGACGTCGGGCACGTGCTCGACGCTGAGGGCCTGGGTCGGATCGCCCTGGGCCATCACGTCGTTCGCGGGTGTCGTGGTCATGACTGCGCCCTCCTCGCGCGCGGGTCGAGCACTCCGTAGAGCAGGTCGGCGACGAGGTTGGCGACGAGCACCCCGACGGTCGTGAGCAGCATGAGGGTCTGGAGCAAGGGGTAGTCCTTGTTCTCGACGGCCTCGCCCATGAGGCGACCGAGCCCGGGGAAGTCGAAGGCCTGCTCGACGAGGATCGCCCCGCCGAGCACCCCGCCGAGGGCGAGGGCGAAGCCGGTGACGCTGGGCAGCAAGGCGTTCCGCGCGGCGTACTTCAGGGCCACGACCCGGTCGGGCAGGCCCTTGGCCTTGGCGAGCCGGATGTAGTCCTCGCCCAGGTTCATGATCATCGTGTTGCGCATGCCGAGGATCCAGCCGATCGGCGTGACGATGAGCAGCGCGAGGGCGGGCAGGAAGGAGTGCGAGACCGCCTCCTGGATGAACGGGAAGTTGAAGCCGGGCGTCGACTCCTCGTAGCCGCCCGACGTCGGGAACCAGCCGAGGCTGTAGCCGAAGACGTAGAGCAGCAGCAGCGCGATCCAGAACGGCTGCAGCGTGCCGAGGAACGTCGAGCCCAGCGTCACGACGGAGTCGAGGCGCGAGTTGCGCCGCCACGCGGCATACGCCCCGAGCACGATGCCGACGGCGAAGGAGATCACCTGCGTCACCGTGACGAGGATGACCGTCCACCAGAACGCCTGGCCGATGACCTCGGTCACCTTGAAGGGGAAGTAGCTGTAGGACAGGCCGAAGTTGCCGTGGACCAGCTCGCCCAGGTAGTCCCAGTACTGCGAGACCAGCGAGCCGTCCGGCGTGCCGAGCATGGCGCGCATCGCCTGCACCTGCGCCGGGTCGAGCTGCGCGTCCTTGCCGGCCAGCTTCTTGACCATGATCTCGGCCGGGTCGCCGGGCTGCAGGCGCGGGATGAGGAAGTTGAGCGTCACCACGGCCCACAGGGTCGCGACGAAGAAGCCGAACTTCCGTGCGAAGTACTTCATGGTGCCCTCCTGTCCGCCGGCCGGGCGGGCCCGAGGGCCCGCCCAGCCGTGCCGGGAGCTGCCGGCCGCATCAGTTCGGCGCGGTCAGTCGCGTCATGACGAGGAGCGCGTCGTCCACCGGGTTGGCGTACGGGTTCTGCTCGCTCGGCCAGCCGACGGCGTGGTCCGTGCGGTAGATGATGCGGGCCGGCGCGTAGATGAGCGAGGTCACGGGGTACTTCGTCATCATCGTGTCGACGAGCTCGCCGACGTACTTCTTCTGGTCGGCCTTGTCGGTCGAGCCGGCGAGGCTCTTGACGGCCTCGTCGGTCGCCGGGTCGCTGAAGCGCTGGACGTTGGGGTAGATCGTGGTCGAGGTCGGCATCGACTTGCTCGAGAGCTTGGCACCGATGTTCTGGGCCAGCTCGCAGCCGCCGTGGAGGTACTCGAGCACGAGCTGGAAGTCGCCGGTCTTCTTCTGGCCGTCGACCGAGTCGGGCGCCGAGGCGGTCACCTTCGTGTCCACGCCCGCGGCGTTCATGCCCTGGGCGACGACGTCGGCGATGGCCTGGTAGTCGATGAAGCCGGCCTGCACGGAGAAGTTGACGGTGAGCGGCGAGCCGTCGGGGTTGGTGCGCTTGCCGTCAGCGCCCTTCTTGTAGCCGGCGGCGTCGAGCAGCGAGTTCGCCTTCGCGACGTCGAAGGGGATGACCGTGTCCTTGCCGGCATACGTCTCCGGCAGGAGGTTGTCCATCGACGGCAGCTTGAGGCCGGTCTGGCTCGCCGGCTTCATGATGCCGTAGGTCGCCTTCGTCGACATGCCCTGCTTGTCCATCGCGTAGCTGATCGCCTCGCGGAACTTCTCGTCGTTGAAGGGGGCCTTCTGGTCGTTGCCGGTGAGCACGGTGGTGCCGTTGGGCGCGTAGTAGAAGTGGTTGTTCTTCGGGTCCGCGTCGACGAACGACTTCTGCGGGTTGGGGATCTCGCCGTAGAACGCGTCTAGCTGGCCGGCACGCAGCTTGAGCGCGGCCTGCGAGGCGTCGTAGGTGCCCTCGAGGACGAGCTTCTTGACCTTGATCTTGTCGGCCTGCCAGTAGTCCGGCCGGCGCTCGAGCACGAGGCGGCGGCCGTTGTAGCTGCCGATCTTGAAGGGACCGGTGAAGACCGGCGCCTTGTCGATGAACTTCGTGGGGTCACCGACGCTGCCGTAGTAGTGCTCGGGCAGGATGAGGGTGCGGATGATGCCGTCGTACTTCGGGGCGGCGTTGCCGGTGAACTCGAAGACGACCTGGTTGCCCTGTGCCGTCACGGACTTCGCGGGCGCGCCGATGGAGTCGTTCCAGACACCGGCCTTGTCGGCACCTGGGTACTTCTTGCCGAGGTTGAAGGTGAAGGCGACGTCGGCGGCCGTGAGCGGCTTGCCGTCGCTCCACTTGACGCCCTGGCGGATGTCGAGCGTCAGCTTGGTCGCGCCCTCCCACGTCGACTTCGTGGCGAGCCACGGCGTCTCCTCGCAGGTGAGGTTGTTGCGCACGGTGAGCGGCTCGTAGAGCCACCGGGTCGTCAACGGCTTGGGCGAGAGCGGGTTGTAGTTCACCAGGCCGCCGACGGTGGCGTCGGCCTCCGAGGGGAACGACAGCTGCTCGATCATCCCACCGCTGCTGCCACCACCCTGGCTCGCCTTCTGGGCGGCGCTGCCGGCGCAGCCGGTCAGGGCGAGGGCGGCGGCGGTCAGGCCGGTCACGAGCAGGGTGGGTTTCGTGCGAGTCAGCGTCATTGCAGAGCTCCGTCGGTTCCGATGTCGGGGGCGGGATTTTTGCCAGAGTAGGTGGGCTCGATCGCCCGCTGTCAACGCTCTGGACGCATGTAACTACTTTCATGGGGTCGCTCGTGCGTGCTCCGACTTTCATTTGTTTTCAAGCCGATTCACCCTGTCGTCGAATGCGGTCACCTTGGTAGGAAAGACGGGTGCTCGATGACAACGCCGTCCTGACCGCTGCTCCGGTGCTCCACCTCGAGGGTGGCTCCGGGCTCTCCGCCGAGGTGCTCGCGAACGGCGCCCTGCGCCGCCTCGACGCCTTCGGCACGAGCCTGCTGCTCCACCCCGCGACCGTCGCGGAGGCCGGCCTGACCAACGTCCACCTCCGGGTGCACCGGCCGGACGGCATCCGGCGGCGGGCCCTGCTCGGCCCCGGCAGCGACTCCGTCGTCACCTTCGGCCGCGGCGACGTCGTCGTCACCGGGCGCCACGAGTCGGTCGACTACCACCTGCGCCTGCGTCTCGGCGCGGAGCTGCCGAGCTGGCACTGGGACGTCGAGCTGACGAACGCCGGCGCCGAGCCGGTCACCGTCGACGTCGTGCTGACGCACGACCCGGCCCTCGCGCCGCTCGGTGCCGTGCGGACGAACGAGTACTACGTCAGCCAGTACCTCGACATCACGCCCGTCGCGACGGCCGGGCACGGCACGGCCGTCGCCGTGCGCCAGAACATGCCGGGCACCCGGGTGCCCTGGCTCATGGTCGGCACCGTGGGCACCGGCGCGGGCTGGGCCACCGACGCGCTCCAGCTCGTCGAGCGCACCGGGCGCGAGGTCCGGTGGACGGGCCTCGACGCCGCCGAGCTGCCCGGCCGCCGGCTCCAGCACGAGCACTCCCTCATCGCCCTGCAGGACGCCCCGTCCGAGCTCGCCCCCGGCGCCCACCGCACGACGGGCTTCTGGGGCGTCGCCGTCGAGGACCACCCCGACGCGACGTCCGACGCCGACGCCGTGTGGGCCGACCGTGTAGCGGCCGCAGCGCCGTCGGGCGCCGGCTCTCCCGCTGGTTCCGACGACGAGCACCACGGCCACGACGCTCCCGTCGCGGCCACGCTGTGGTCGCAGAGCCCCGCGTTCGCCTCGCGCCCGCTGCGGCACGACGAGCTCGACGCCGCCGGCCTGCTCGAGGGCCGCACGCACGTCGAGACCGCCGCCGACGGCACCGAGCTGGCCTGGACGGTGCGCGGCGGGCAGCTCGTGACGCCGGAGAAGGAGCTCGCCGTGCTGCGCCCGCACGGCCAGCTGCTGCGCACCGGCGACGCCTTCACCCCCGACTCCCGCTCGCTCGCCTCCACGGTGTGGATGGCCGGCACCTTCCACTCCCAGATCACCCGGGGCCACGTCGGCCGCAACCCCGTCGTGACGGGCCGCCGCACCTACCTCGGCCTCCAGCGCGCCCACGGCGTCCGCCTCTTCGCCGAGGACGCCGACGGCGGCTGGTCGCTCCTCGAGACCCCGAGCGCCTGGTTCACCGGCCTCGACCACTGCACGTGGTGGTATGCCGCCGAGTCGGGTCCCGTGCTCACCGTCACCTCGCGCGCCCCCGCCGACACGCACGCCCTGACGCTCACGGTCGGCCAGCGCGGCGCCGCACCGCGCCGGCTGCTCCTCGCGCTGCAGGTCGCCGACGACCTCACCGACGCACCGACCGTCGAGACCGCCGACGACCACGTCGAGGTGACGACGGCCGGCGACCCGCGCCCGTGGCGCATCGCGTGGACCGGCCCCGGCAGCGCCGAGGTCGGCGACGCGCGCCTCCAGGCGGACCGCGTGGGCCGCGGGCCCGGCTGGGTCACCGTGCTCTTCGAAGCCGCCGACCAGCTCGAGGTCGTCGTGTCGTCCGCACCCGGTGCGGGCCCCGCGCCCGCCGGTGAGGTCGTGCCGCAGGGCGAGCGCCTCGGGGCGGCGTTCTGGGACAAGGCCGCCCACGCCGTCACGCTCGACGGCTCGGCGCTCGGCGACGGCGAGGACGGCACGCACGCCGGCCGCTCGGTCGCCAACCTCGACGCCGCGCTGCCGTGGTTCACCCACAACGCGTTCGTGCACTACCTCTCCCCGCGCGGGCTCGAGCAGTTCTCGGGTGGGGCGTGGGGCACGCGCGACGTGTGCCAGGGCCCGGTCGGCCTGCTCACCGCGCTCGGCCGCCAGGACGCCGTGCGCGACGTGCTGCTGCGGGTGCTGCGAGCCCAGAACGCCCGCGGTGACTGGGCGCAGGCCTTCGAGTTCCTCCCGCCGCTGCCCGAGTCGGGCCAGCAGGACTCGCACGGCGACGTCGTGTTCTGGCCGGTGCTCGCCGTCGGCGACTACCTGCGCACGACGGGCGACGCGAGCCTGCTCGACGAGCTCGTGCCGTTCGTCGGCGACGACGTGCTCACCGCGCCGGCGAGCGTCACCGAGCACCTGCGGCGCGCGGTCGCACGGATCACCGAGTGCACGGTGCCGGGCAGTCCGCTGCCGGCATACGGCCACGGCGACTGGAACGACTCGCTGCAGCCCGCCGACCCGCACCTCGCTGCGAACCTCGTGTCGACGTGGACCGCGGTGCTGCAGACGCAGTCGCTGCGCACCCTCGCCGAGGGGCTGCACGCGACGGGCACGCCGGGCGACACCGCCACGCTCGCGGCCGACGCCGACGAGCTCGCCGAGCGCACCCACGACGCGCTGCTCGACCAGCTCGCGGCCGACCCCGTGCTGCCGGGCTACCTCCTGCACCACGAGGACGGCCACCTCGAGCCGCTCGTGCACCCGAGCGACGCGCGCACCGGCCTGCGCTACGGCGTGCTGCCGTGG
Organism: Terrabacter aeriphilus; assembly: GCF_039542985.1. Taxonomy (NCBI): domain Bacteria; kingdom Bacillati; phylum Actinomycetota; class Actinomycetes; order Micrococcales; family Intrasporangiaceae; genus Terrabacter; species Terrabacter aeriphilus. The sequence continues at coordinate 8,744 of NZ_BAABIW010000028.1, read as the reverse complement.
ATCCACGCCATCGGCGCCGACCTCATGACCCCCGAGCAGGCGCGCGACCACCTGCGGCTCATCGAGAAGCACCTGACCGGCCCCGACGGCGCGCGTCTCTTCGACCGCCCGGTCAGCTACGTCGGCGGGCCGATGACGGTCTTCCAGCGCGCCGAGGCGAGCACCTTCTGGGGCCGCGAGATCGGGCTCATGTACATGCACGCCCACCTGCGCTACGCCGAGGCCCTCGCCCGGGTCGGCGACGGCGCCGCCCTGCTCACCGCGCTCGCCAAGGCGAGCCCCGTCGGGCTGGACTCGCTGGTGCCGCAAGCGCGCCCGCGCCAGACGACGTGCTACTACTCCTCGTCCGACGGCGCCTTCACCGACCGCTACGACGCGCAGGAGCGCTACGCCGCGCTGCTCGCCGGCGACGTGCCGCTCGAGGGCGGCTGGCGCATCTACTCCTCGGGACCGGGGCTCGTGCTGCGCCTCGTCACCGAGGTGCTGCTCGGCGTCCGCCAGCGCGGCGACGAGGTCGAGATCGACCCTGTGCTGCCGCCCTCGGGCAGCGGCGCGGCGCGCGAACTGACCGCGAGCCTGCCGCTCGCGGGCACCGACCTCACCATCCGCTACGTCGTCGGCCCCGAGGGCCACGGCGTGCGCCGGGTCACCGTGGGCGGGCGCGAGCTCGACCTGCGCCCCCTCAGCAACCCCTACCGCCGCGCGGGGGTGGCCGTCCGGGCCGCCGACCTGTGCACCGACGAGATCATCGTGGAGACCCACTGACATGACCGACGCCCCCACCACGCCCCAGCGGCCGTGGCTCGATGTCACGCTGCCCGTCGAGGAGCGCATCGACCTGCTCATGGCGCAGATGACCCTGGCCGAGAAGGTCGGCCAGACGCACATGGTCGCCAACATCCACCCAGACGACGACGCCGCCGAGATCGCCTCGGGCCGCATCAGCTCGAGCCTCTACGCCTCGGGCGCCACCGCGGGCAACGAGCGCGACGCCGGTGTGCTCGTCGCGAACATCGACGCCGCGCAGCGGCACGCCGTCGAGGGCAGCCGGCTCGGCATCCCGCTCCTCTTCGGGCGCGACGTCATCCACGGCCACCGCACGGTGAGCCCCATCCCGCTCGGCATCGCCGCCTCGTTCGACGCCGACCTCGCCGAGCAGATCGGCGGGGTCGCGGCCCGCGAGGCGGCCGTCGACGGCGTCGCGTGGACCTTCACGCCGATGGTCGACATCTCCGAGGAGCCCCGTTGGGGCCGCGTCGCCGAGTCGCTCGGCGAGACGCCGGTGCTCTCGGGCCGGCTCGCCGCCTCGATCGTGCGCGGCTTCCAGGGCGACGACCCCAGCGACCCCGACCGGATCGCCGCGTGCGCCAAGCACTTCGCCGGCTACGGCCTCGGCGCGGGCGGCCGCGACTACGACACGGTGAGCGTCGGCGAGAACACGCTGCGCAACCTGCACCTGCGCCCGTTCAAGGCCGCCGTCGACGCGGGCGTGCTGACCCTCATGGCCGCGTTCAACGACGTCGACGGCACGCCGATGCACGCCCACGAGCACCTGCTGCGTGAGGTGCTCAAGGACGAGTGGGGCTTCGACGGCGTCGTCGTCGCCGACTGGAACGGCGTCGGCCAGATCGTCTTCCAGGGCGCCGCGGCCGACAAGCGCGAGGCCGCGCGCCTCGCCATCCGCGCCGGCGTCGACCTCGACATGGTGAGCGGTGCCTACCTCGAGCACCTCGAGGATCTCGTCGAGTCGGGCGAGGTCGAGCTCGCGCTCGTCGACGACGCGGTGCGCCGCGTGCTGCGCCTCAAGTTCCGCCTCGGTCTCTTCGAGCGGCCGTATGCCGGCCGGCCCGGTGCGTCGAACGCGCCGACCCCCGAGACCCGCGAGATCGCCCTGCGGGCGGGGCAGGCCGCGCACGTGCTGGTCAAGAACGAAGGCGTGCTGCCGCTCGACGCCTCGGCCGAGGCCGGATCGGTCCTGCTGACGGGCGGATTCGTCGACGACGGCGACGCGCTGCTCGGCACGTGGGTGCTCGACGGCCGCGGCGAGGAGGTCGTGACGCCGGGTGACGCCCTGCGCGAGCGCCTGGGCGACCGGCTCACCGTGGGCGACGGCCGGTTCTCCGACGTGACGCTCATGCAGGCCCGCGCGTCCGAGACGACGGTCATGCTGCTGGGCGAGCACCGGTCGCGTTCGGGCGAGGCGCAGTCGGTCGTCGACATCGGCCTGCCGCCGGGGCAGCTCGAGGTGCTGCGGTCGGTCGCCGCGTTCGGCAAGCCGCTCGTCGCGGTCGTCTACACCGGGCGCCCGCTCGACCTCAGCGAGGTGCTCGACCTCGCCGATGCGGTTCTCGTCGTGTGGCACCCGGGCACCGAGGCCGGCAACGCCCTCGCCTCGGTGCTGCTCGGCGAAGTGGAGCCGCACGGCCGCCTGCCGATGACGTTCCCGCTCTCGACGGGCCACATCCCGACGAGCACGCACCAGCGGCCGACGGGTCGGCTCATCCGCGCCGACGTCGACCACCAGGAGGGGCGCTACATCGACGCGCTCACCTACCCCCGGCTGCCCTTCGGGCTCGGCCTGTCCTACACGAGCGTCGACTACGGCGCCCCGACCGTGTCGGCGCCGACTCTGCCGCTGGGCCGGACGGTCACCCTCGCGGTGACCGTCACGAACACCGACGAGCGGCCGTGCCGCGAGACCGTCCAGCTCTACTTCCGCGACCCCGTCGCCGAGGTGACCCGCCCCCTCGTCGAGCTCATGGACTGGGCGCTCGTCGACCTCGCACCCGGCGAGGCGCGCGAGGTCACCTTCGATGTGTGCGCCGAGCAGGCGGCATACGTCGGCCGTGACCTCACGACCCGCGTCGACGAGGGCGAGATCGTCCTGCTCACCGGCCCCGACTCCGCCCGCCTCCAGCCCGTGAGCGTCACGGTGACGAAGAAGGACTCATGATCGAGATCAGCCAGCGCCAGATCCTCATCGACGGCGAGCCGCGCATCGTCATGTCGGGTGAGGTGCACTACTTCCGCGTCGCGCGCGCCGAGTGGAGCCAGCGGCTCGACCTGCTCGTCGAGGCCGGCTGCGACACCGTCGCGACCTACATCCCGTGGATCTTCCATGAGCTGCCCGACGGCACCCTCGACGTCACGGGCGAGACGCGCCCGGAGCGCGACATCGGCGCGTTCATCGACCTCGCGGCGCAGAAGGGGCTGCGCTTCCTCGCGCGGCCCGGGCCCTTCCTCATGGCCGAGCTGAAGAACGAGGGCATCCCCTACCGCGTCTACCGCGAGCACCCCGAGGTCGTGCCGCTCGGCTGGGACGGCGTGCCCGTCACGTCGAGCACCGTCGACTACCTCGCGCCCGCCTTCCTCGCCGAGAGCGCGCGGTGGTTCGACGCGATCATGCCGGTGCTCGCGCCGCGGCTGCAGCCGGCCGGCGGGCCGGTCGTCGGCGTCCAGCTCGACAACGAGATCGGCATGCTCGCCTGGGTGACGAACTCGCCCGACCTCACCGACGGGCTCGTCGCGTCGTTCGGCGAGTTCGTCCGTGAGCGCCACGGCGCCGACCTGCCGTATGCCGCCGCGCCGGGCTCGGCGGAATGGGCGCGGGCCGTGCGGTCCCCCTCTGAGGCCGAGGCCGGCGCGCTGCGCCTCGACCTCGGGCTCTTCATGCGGCAGCGGTTCGCCGCGTACGTCGCGGCGCTGCGGACGATGTGCGAGGAGCGCGGCGTCAGCGGCGTGCCGTTCCTCATCAACATCCACGGCACCGAGGGCGGCAACGGCGCGCCGTTCCCCATCGGCATCAGCCAGCTCGTCGACACGTATGCCGGTATCCCCGGCATGCTGTCGGGCTCGGACCACTACCTGGGCGAGGCCACGCTCAACACGATGACCGACCTCTACGTCATGAACGCGTTCATGGCGGCGGTGCACGACGCGGACCAGCCGCTCACCTCGCTGGAGTTCGAGGCTGGCTCGGGCGACTACGGCGCGGGGGCGGAGATGCAGTACGACCCGTCGACGGCCGACCTCAAGACGCGCCTCTGCCTCGCGCAGGGCAACCGGCTCATCAACTACTACCTCTTCGCGGGCGGCATCAACCCGCCGCTCGACGAGACGGTCGACGACGGCAACGACCGGATCAGCTTCACCGGCGAGCGGCACGGCACCGCGGCGCCGGTTGGCCCCGAGGGCCAGCGCGGCTACGCCTACGAGGCGACCGCGGCGGCCGTTCGGGCGGTCAAGGCCAACGAGCCGTGGCTCGCCCGGATGGACGAGGACCACGACGACGTGACGCTGGGGCTCGTGCTCGACGCGTACATGACGGAGTACCACCACCCGGGGTCGGACGTCATGACGGAGGTCGTCGACGACCTGACGTCGCACCGCGGCGCGGGTGAGCGCAAGGCGCTGGCGCGCTCGCTGCTGCTCGGCGGCTTCCGGTTCGGCGCGACGCACCTCGAGCGGCGCGACCCCGCGCCGGGCAGCACGGTGCTCGTCGGCTCGGGGCGCTTCATGTCGTCGGCCGTGCAGGAGCGGCTCGTCGGCCACGTCGGCTCGGGGGGCAACGTCGTGCTGCTCGGCCGTGTGCCGCAGCGCGACCTCGACGGCCGGCCGTGCACCCTGCTCGCTGACGCCCTCGGCATCCGGCCTCAGGAGGTACTCCGCGACGGCGGGCACTACTTCCCGTCGCTCGTCGCGCGCGGGTGGGCGCAGCCCTGGCCCGAGATGCGGGCCGGGTGGATCGAGCCGCTCGAGCACTCGCGCGGTGACGTGGTGCTGACCGACGTCTACGGCGCCGTCTGCGGCCTCGAGGTCGAGCTGGGATCCGGCCGGGCGATCGTGCTCGCGGCTCAGCTGCCGTCCGACTCGCTCTTCTTCGACCGGGCCCTCGCAAGTTTGGGGGTGACCCCTGGGCTGCGGCTCGAGACGCAGTGGCCAGGTGTTTTCGCCACGACGACGAGCACCTCCGACGGCCAGCGTGCGGTCCACGTCATCAACACGTCCGGCGCACCGGCGTCGGTGACGGTCGCGCTCGACGGCACGGCGATCTCGGGCGGTGCCTCGTTGCTCGTGCCGGCGCGGTCGGGGCACATCCTGCCGCTGGGGCTCGAGGTCGGCGGGCGACGCCTCGACTGGGCATCGGCCGAGATCGCGGGCGTCGACGCTGACGGCACGATCCACTTCCGCCCCGGCCTCGACGAGGACGGCGGAACGACGGTCATCGTCGACGGCCTCCCGGTCGAGCTGCCGTCTGGAGAGAACACGCTGCGCCCTTGAGACGAACGAGAGGACGGCCGGGCTATACCTGAGAGGTAGCAACCCGGCCGTCCTGCTACCCACCGGCGGTCTTGGCGGATAGCCCCTTTCGCCCACTATGGGCCGCAATCCTGCGATGATGCCGATGCGTTGAGGATGGGCCGCGGGAGCGATCGAGCCGAAGCGGGGTTGGGCGTCGCCGTGCCGAGCACTAGCCCACAACCGAACCTTCGAACGCCCAGCTACCCTAGGATCCGCTCGCTCGTGACCGCTCCGCCGGGTTCGTCCCGCATGTTGGTCGACACGTGGTTGATTCATCGGGATGCAGGGGGAAGACATTCTCTTTCGAAACATGAAGAGAGACGGAGACGCCCCATTGATTGGAGAGGGCGGGCTCCACATCCGGCCCGGACTGGATGTCGAAGCCACCCAACATGACGAGCTCGTGCAGCCAGGTACGGGAGGGCTCAGCACGGCGCCCGACAACCCGATGCTACTTCCCGCGTTTCGTAGGCCGCGCTCCTTGGGTGGAACGAGCAAGCACCCGGTCTGGTCGATGGCGAGGCACGCTCTAGGAGCGTACGGCCTAGGGAGCCGACGCGATGGGGCGACGCACGAGTCAATAGAGCCACTAGTGGAGACCACACTGGCAAACTTCACTGACGGGGTGCACCGGACCGCGCCCGATTGGAGTCTTGCTCATGACTGAGCTCATCCTTCCGGTCGCGCTGGACGCTCTCGAGAGGTTGGTGCACAGTGAGGTCTCGCCGTCCCCGGTCGAACTGGCCCAGCACCTACGAGTCCTCCAGCGCCTTGGCATGGCGCGGGAAGATTTGGTCGTCCACGTCGAGCGACTTCGCGCCATAAACGACATTGGCCCGGCCATCGAGCAGGTGGATGAGAACGCGCTACTTGCGCTCGAGATGATTGCCGGCTCCACACGCTTTGCCCTGAGCTGGGGCCCGGCAGAGACCGCGTGTGCATGGCTGCCGCTCGCACTCACACGATCGGACATCGACGCCGGGGCATGGCATGCCTTGGTACCAAGCGATCTACTGCCGGCGAGGCCCCAGCTGCCCGCAGAGAACGCGCTGATCGCGCACTTGTCCGAACGGCAGTGGCTCGAGCTCGCTCGCCGCAACTATGTGCCGACGACGGCCACCTTCTTTAGGTCGCCTAAAGCAGGCCTGACCACTCGGCCAGCCGCTCTCTTGTCGCCACAGGACCGACTCGTGTACGAGGCCTTGGCCGAGCACGTATTGCCGAGCCTTACACAGTTAACTGAACAGCATGTGGTCTGGCCCCGCGACCGCACTCAGCGCGGCAATTACTCCGAGTACGCGGAGGCGCCGCGCACCTGGGACTGCGAATTCATTGTTCGTACCGACATCGCCAGCTACTACGAGTCCATCGACCACGCCTTCCTGGCGATCGTGTTGAGGGAGAACCTTGGAGTCGGCGGGGCCTTCGCAGTGGCCCTCGAAGCCTTCTTGGACACGGTAATGAGTTCCAACGTTGGCCTGCCACAAGGGCCTGCGGCCAGTGACGTCTTGGCCAGCGCATACCTCACGGACATCGATCAAGAAGTCGTTCGGTTGGGCTGGGACGTGAAGCGATACGCCGACGACATGCTCATTGGTGCGAGTTCTTTCGCCGAGGCGCGACAGCGCGTCCGCGACCTCGAGGCCCTCCTGCGCGAGCGCGGCCTGCGTCTTTCACAGGATAAGACTCGTGTCGTTCAGGCGAAGACGTACGTGCGTACACTGGACGAGCCGAGTGACAAGCAGGCATTTCGCCGGGTTGTTTCGCGAGTCGTCGAGGAGTGGCTGGAGGAACACCCATCCATCGACCAGGACGAGATCCTGCGTGGGGTTGGTGTCCCAGAAGAACTGTTGTGGGACCTCTTGTATCACCAAACCATCACACTGAGCGCTGCTCTGGAGCAGGTTGGAGATCGTCTCTCCCCACCGTGGATTGATGCCTACGAACGCGTCTTCGCCACGGAAGCGGAGAGGCTGCGGTCCGGAGGATATGCCGACGACCCAGAGGCATTGACGACTAGTGAGTTGCGGGAATGCCTGCTTTTCATGACCGGGGGCTCGAAGCCCACTTGGCTTGGCAGTCTCGGTGCGGTCATAGGCTGGCATCCGGCCCTGGCGCGCGATATCTCCAACTACCTCACTGTTGTTGGACGCACGCGTCCGGGGCCGGTGGCGCAATTCTTGGCCGATCGGATTTCCGGTGACCTCGATAGCGATCTTGAGTTGGCATGGTTGATTGATTCCGCCGTCAACGAACAGACCATCTCAGACGCGCTCACGGAGGGTTTGATAGCGCTCACCAAGTCGGATACGCGTCCTCTTTCGCGAGCAACAGCAGTACGCGCTCTGGCTGGTTCTGGACACTTGGCAGTAGGTGCATGGGAGGAAGTGCTCAGGGCCTCCTCGCCAGCTCTGCGAGCGGAACTGCTCCTGGCGAAGGAGGCTGACCCTGATCTCTTTCCGGATGCACCAGCAGGGCTGGAACTGGGAACCGGGTCGGGTTCACCACCACCCAGTTGACGGCGGGGCGGCCAGTCAAGTTCGAGTTTGCGCGCTTCTGAAGTCGATCGCCTGGGTCGCTCAAAGTTGAAGAGTCCATTTGACGCAAGGTGAACACGGCCGGGGGCGCCGACTTCCTCGCCACCGACATAGCCGAGCGTTGTCCGGGGTTCGTTCGACATTCTGTTGCACGTGGGAGCCCGCGGTTAATTGCTAGAGGCGGATGCTCTCTCCAGATGGCGAGAGCCACTGGTTCGACGCCTTTCCGGGCAAATGAAGGTCAGACCTGGCCGAGACTACGAAGGTTTGGCATGCGACGCTGAACTCAGTCTGCAATTTGTCTAGCTTCGCAACCATTTCCGGCGCAGCGGGCGACTTCGTCAACGACAGGATCTCATCATAGACTTGATGAACAGCAAACACCGCGTCGTAAGATCGAATGCTAGCAAGAAAGCGCAGTCGAACGAGCGACTCCTGACATTTTGCATGGTGGGCCCAGAGGTCTTCCTCAGTGATCTGAGGGGCTAAAGCCCAACCCTTCACCGTGGTCGTGCGACTAAGGTACTTATGGGTGTCGGAGAAACCCTTCATGTGGAGGTCGAGAGTCATCGAAAAGGCTTCCACGAGCGTATCCCGAGCCCATTTCCTGTCATCGCGATGGTAGCTGAGAAACAACGCGAGTCCCGAGAATACGGCCGCCAGCAAAGCGCCTACCGCGGCAACGACAGATGCTCCCACTTCCAACATGGCCTCCCTTCCACTGGCCCATCCCTGGACGGACTCCAGGAACTTGCCGTTCTGATTGTCCACAGTAGGCGCCCCGCCCGACGGGAGCGGGGTGGGCGGGTCGCCGACGGGAACTGCTCCCGCCCCTAACGGTCAAGTCCCTTGTGGTGGTGTAGCGCTGCGTGATTCTTGATGGTGGTCAGGCGGTGAGGGCGGGCA